>CADABA010000106.1 GCA_902785985.1 uncultured Lachnospiraceae bacterium | reverse complement strand
CCAGGATCAGCATGGTGAACAGTGTGTTGATCCGACCGATCCGGTCGGAGATCCAGCCTGCCAGCACACGGCCTGCTGCGTTGAAAAGCGCCAGGATGGGTGGCAGCAGGGCAATGCCCAGAGCCAGCGTCCATTTCAGCTGTCTTTTTTCCTTCGCGTCCATAGTTTACTCCCAGTCAAATTTTTCCCATACCAGCTTTCCGGTATAGGTCTTGAGTTCTTCCTCACCGTTCAGTACACGGTTCGCGCCGGCTGCCATGGCTTCCATCTCAAACTCGCCGGGGTATGCTGTTACAGGAGCGATCCAGCCGCAGTAATCCTTCAAAGACTGTACAAGTTCTTTGTTGTGGACCATGCCTCCGCCCAGGAGGATACCGTCCACCTTGCCCTCAAGGACTGCCGCCATTGCTCCGATGCCCTTGGCAAGCTGATAGATCATGGCCTTCCAGATCATCTCTGCGTGGCGATCGCCTGCAGCAGCACGGCGGGTGATCTCAATGGCATCGGAAATGCCCATATGGCTCACAAAGCCGCCGGATTTTTCAAATGTGTTGATTTGGGATCATGAGACTTCTGAACGCAGTTTTTTCGTTGCGAGTATTGCCCAATAAGGAATGAAAAGCAGCCGCCCTACGACGACTGCCCTTAATGTGATGTTCAGGTATAGGTTCTTGATTTTCGATAGATTCACATATCTTTTTTTAGGTTTTTCGATAAATCCTCTTTGGCTTGGTTTCTTCTGTTTTTCCGGATAAGTTGGTATTTTTGACCATTCATTATAAGACAAAATACCGGATATTTTATAACGGAGATTATAGAATTCCTTTCAATATGGTATACTGAAATCAGCTTCACGGCATCAAATAATTGACGGATCAGGACCGCCCAGGTGTTCCTGAATCCGCACATTCATCACAGACTGATGTCACAGGGAAAGAGGAGAATCATGAAATCCATTTTAGTGAACAGAAATTTGCGTCTTCAGAACAGATTGCTGTCTGTCATGTCCTGTATTTTTGCAGTCCTTCTCAGCATCCAGCTTGCCGGCTGCTCGTCACCCGCACAGAAAGAAGCCGTCTCCGCTCCCGAAAAAACAGTCGCTGTATCGAAATCCATCGCCGATCTGTGGCTTCTTTCCGGAGGAAGCCTTGTCGGCACTACAGAGGACGCCATGGAACTGGATGGAATCTCCGATGGCACGGCAGTGATCGGAACGCTCAGCCATCCGGAAATCGAAGCTGTTCTGGCTCTCGATCCGGATCTTGTCCTGCTGACAGAGGATATCCCTGCCCAGAAAGAGCTCAGTACGCAGCTTAACGACGCAGGGATAACCGTTATGGCCATCGATATTAATTCTTTTGAAGATTATATGTCCTGCATGAATGAACTGACCGACCTTACCGGAAGAAAAGACCTGTATGAGAAGAATGCTGTTCAGGTCTCCGAACGAATCGATGAAATAAAAGCAAAAGCGTCAGCATCTGCAGATTCCGGTTCCGGCCGAAAATCATTCCTTGCCATGCGCGTTTCCGCTACCAAGAACAAAGCCCTGAAAGATGACTACTTTGCCTGTGAGATCTTTCGGGATCTAGGACTTGTCAATATAGCCGAGGGAAGCAGCAGTCTCGATGAACTGAACCTGGAAGCCATCGTATCTGCCGACCCGGACTATATCTTCATTATCCCGCAGGGCCGTGAAAGTGAAGCGATGGAAACTTACCGGACACAGTTCGAGGCAAACCCGGTCTGGAGCGAGCTCAGAGCCGTCCGGGAAAAAAGACTGTACGTGCTTCCAAAGGACTACTTTCAGTATAAACCGAACGCACAATGGGATCTGGCTTATGAATACGTTTTCGACCTGCTTCAGGAATCATAAATGGACTGTCATCGGCTGTGCAGTGCTTATCCTGGCCTGTCTTCTGGCTCTTTTTATGCCCAGCCGGGATCTCTCTTTCGGAAGAGCCCTTTCTGCCATAAAAGGTACAGACGCCCCCTCCGCAGCGCTGATCCTGTACAGAGTACGCCTTCCCCGTATGCTGGGAGGTCTGGTCTGCGGATGTGCCCTTTCTGTTTCCGGTCTTCTGCTCCAGTACGCCATGAGCAATGATCTGTGCGCCCCCGGTATAATGGGCATAAACAGCGGTGCGGGGCTGTTCGTTCTCCTGTCCGCCCTGTTCTTCCCGGGCCGGCTCGGCGTAAAGGGAATTTTTGCTTTTGCCGGAGCGCTGACATCGGCTGCGTTCGTCTACCTCATTGCATGGAAAGCCGGCGCTTCAAAGACCAGGATCATTCTTTCCGGCGTGGCGGTATCTTCCTTTATGACTGCCGGAATCAATGTGATCGTGACACTCTTCCCGGAGACCGTGACGGATAAAGTCGCCTTCAGTCTGGGCGGTCTTCAATATATTCCCATTGGACAGCTTCTGTTCTCTGGAATCATTACAGCTGTCTGCTGTGTGACAGCATTCTTCTTTTCCGGCGGTCTGGACCTTTTTCCGCTCGGAGACGAGACTGCAGCTGCACTCGGACTTCCGGTGAAGGCATACCGATTCGCGTGTGTGGGACTTGCGTCTCTGCTGGCCGCCGCTGCTGTCAGTCTGTGCGGGCTGCTCGGTTTTGTGGGACTGGTCATCCCCAATATTTTCCGCATGCTCGGCGTAAAGAGCGCCGCGGGCAGGATCCTGCTCTGTATTTTATGGGGAAGCAGTTTTCTGATCCTTTGTGATCTCATTGCAGGCAGACTGTTCTATCCCTTTGAGCTGCCTGCGGGAGCGGTCCTGTCCTGTATCGGCGCTCCGTTTTTCATCTTTATACTGCTGAGAAAGCAGACTCACAGATAGCACGCCGCTTTCTTATTTCCGGGAACATTCTGCTTCGAAAATATAAGAACACTTACGGAACGAAAACATCCCACACATCAGTGTGGCTGCGAACAGGAATAAAAGGAATAAGGAATTCCAATGATAACAATTCTGAACATGTCTGCCGGTTACAACGGCAGCACGGTCGTACAGACAGAGCATCTGATTCTCTCCCGGGGGAAAATCATCGTGCTGGTCGGACAGAACGGCTGCGGAAAATCCACTCTCCTACGCGCAATTGCAGGTCTGCTGCCTCACCGCGGCAGTATCTTCTGCAATTCCGTCGAGATAAGCCGCCTCTCTTCCAGAGAGCGCGCCGGTCTGATCAGCTTTCTGCCACAGCACCTGACGATTCCTGAAATGTCTGTCGAAACGCTGGTAAATCACGGCCGTTTCTGCAGAATGGGATTCTCCAGGACACTGACAGATCATGATCGCAAAATCGTGACAAATGCGATGGCTGCCGTCGAAGTCGATCATCTTCGTGACAAGCAGATCTCCTCCCTTTCCGGAGGGGAACGTCAGAGAGCTTATCTGGCCATGACCATCGCACAGGAATCACCGATGATGCTGTTCGATGAACCGGATACCTATATGGATATCACTCACAAGAAAGCATTGCTGACCAGCCTTCAGAATCTCAAACATCAGGGACGAGGCATCGTTCTTTCCTGTCACGACCTTCCGTTCGCATTTCTCGCCGCTGACCGGGTCCTGGTCATGCATAACGGCAGGATCGTTGCTGACGGTTCTCCGGATGAAGTATCTTCCATGGAAGATGTCCTGTATCGGGCGATGGGGGCGGGAATGAAGAAGACCGGGGAACAGGGATTTCTGTACCCCTACATGATATCGTTATAACAGAGCTGTTCTCTGTAATGACGACAGGTATCCCTTCCGCACATATCTCACGACGCAGGTCACGAGTACTGCGCGACATAGACAAATATCCTTCCGCACATATCTCACGACGAAGCCCGCAAGTACTGCGCGACGAAGACAAGTATCCCTTTCGCACATATCTCATGACGAAGATCATGGGCATTGCGCGATTATGGGCTATGTTCTGAGTAACGACGGATTTGAACAGGTCATTCAGTCACTCGGACAGAAGTACCGCCTATTTGCACCAGTACGAAAAAAGGGTGCAGGCAGATTCACAGATATCGATGTAATTCTTTACGATGAGGTAAAGCATGCGGATGAGATCGAGCTCTCCGCAAAATCCGACTATTCCTTCAAAGAGTTCCTGACCCCGCTGTCCGAAACGCTGTTCTTCTTCACGGAGAGTCAGTGCCGGGAGACCGAACTCAGCGAACAGCCGGTCCTGATCTTCCTTCGAAGCTGTGATCTTCATGCGCTGCGTAGACTGGATCAGATCTATCTTGAGAACGGACCGGAAAAAGACTGGTTCTATATGAGGCGGCGCGGACTGGTCAGTTTCGCCCTGATCGGCTGCCCGGAGAGCTTTGAGAACTGCTTCTGTGCAAGCATGGGGACCAACCGGACGGAGGACGGATATATATTCAGTGTGGAGCCGGATGAAGACGGCGTTCGCTGCAGCCTGGCGGAGCCTTCTGCCGACGTGGGCGAGACTTCTCTTGACACTCTTTTTGCGGAAAATGCCCTCCGGGAGGCAGAAGTTGCTCCGTCCTTCGTGACGGAAAATAAAGTCAAAGTGGAAATCCCGGACAAAGTCCCCGCTTCCATCCTGAAGGATCCTCTTTGGGACGAATACACGGTCCGCTGTATAAACTGCGGGCGCTGTAATTTTGTCTGTCCGACCTGCACATGCTACACAATGCAGGATGTGTATTATACGGACAACGGAAAAGTCGGCGAACGGCGCCGTGTAGGTGCATCCTGCATGGTGGACGGTTACACAAATGTCGCCGGAGGCGGTCAGTATCGCAGGACGAACGGCGAGCGCATGCGCTTCAAAGTCCTCCACAAAATCGTGGATTTCAGAAAGCGCTTCGGCTATGACATGTGCGTGGGCTGCGGGCGCTGTGATGATGTATGTCCGGAGTACATTTCCTATACCAATATCATCAAAAAAGTTCTGGGCGCATCCGCAAAGGAAAACGGGGAGGTGAACGGAAAATGAAGAACCCATATATCCCATTTCCCTCTGAAATTCTTGAGGTGATAAAACACACGGAAAAAGAATATACCTTCCGCATGGAGTTCACCGGCAAATGCAGGCCCGGGCAGTTCTTTGAAGTCTCCATGCCGAAATACGGCGAGGCTCCCATCTCCATCAGCGGAATAGGAGAAAATTATATCGATCTGACGATCCGCAGGGTCGGACGGGTGACGGATGAGGTGTTCGAACATTACACCGGTCAGACGCTCCTGCTCCGCGGCCCTTACGGAAACGGCTTTGACACGGATCTGTATGCCGACGGGGAGACCGTCGTCGTGGCAGGCGGGACAGGAGTCTCTCCGGTCCGCGGTGTGATCGAGGCCTTGAGCTGCATGCCGAACGCAAAAGAAAAATATGTTATCGCCGGCTTCAGGAGTCCTGATGATATGCTGTTCCGGGATGATCTTGCCCGTTGGAAGGACGAACTCAATCTGATCCTCACGGTCGACGGCGCTCCCGAAGGCTACGACGGCAATATCGGCCTTGTCACAAAGTACATTGCTGACCTGCCTCTCAAATCTCCGGAAGCGGCGAAGGCAGTCGTGGTAGGCCCTCCTGCCATGATGCGCTTTACGATCATCGAGCTTCAGAAAAAGGGATTCAAAGATGAAAATATTACCGTCTCCTACGAGCGTAAAATGTGCTGCGGTCTCGGTAAATGCGGGCATTGCCGCGTAAATGACAAATACATCTGTCTTGACGGACCTGTCTTCAACTATACCGAAGGCAAACTGATGATGGACTGAAGGAAGGGAGACATTCGTGTGCCGCATGTTTAAGCGGTACGAAATGTCAGGTCAGGCGTAGGATACGCCTAAGAGGAGGTGCTTATGGGTAATCTGGACATTCATATGGGAAAACTGAAAAAGAATGCCTTCCGCTACTCCAAGATCAGGGGCGAGACGGCTTCAAGGATCCGCATTCCCGGCGGTGTGATCGATGCGGAATCTCTCGGGAAAGTAGTTGCGATCGCGGAAAAATACGGGAAAGGCGTCATTGATATCACCAATCGTCAGGGCATAGAGATCCCCGGGATCCGCCTTGAGGATATGGAAAAAGTCAACAAAGAGATTCAGTCGATCATCGAAGCGCTTGAAATCAACCAGAAGGAACCGGGAATGGGCTATCCCTCTTCCGGGACAAGGAACATACAGGCCTGCCCCGGTGCAAGACTCTGTCCTTTCGGCTGCTATGACACGACAGCCTTTGCACAGCGTATGGAAAAGACGGTCTATCCGAATGACCGCCATGTGAAGATCGCCTTCACCGGCTGCTCGAACGACTGTGCCAAAGTCAGAATGGCGGACTTCGGCATCATCGGCATGACGGAACCGCAGTATGATCCGGATCGATGCGTGGGATGTGAACAGTGTATCAATTTCTGCAGAAGGCGGTCGGTCGGTGCCCTCTCGCTGGTCAACGGAAAAGTAGTACGGGACACCGCAAAGTGTGTCGGATGCGGCGTCTGTGTCGCCTACTGTCCCACGAGAGCCTGGACCAGAAGCAGGGAACACTATTTCCGTCTCGTTCTGCTTGGCAGGACCGGCAAGAGAAATCCCCGTCTTGCAGAGGATTTCATCAAATGGTGCGACGAGGAGAGCATCCTGAAAATCGTCAAAAATGCATACGCTTTTATAGAGGAGTACATCGATCCCAACGCGGTGGAACACAAGGAGCATGTCGGCTATATTGTGGACCGAACGGGATTTGAGGAATTCAAAAAGTATATTATGGAAGGCGTGAAACTGCCGGAAATGGCAGAAGTGACGGACAGGATCTATTGGGGAGGGAAGCATTACGACAGATTCTGATCGGTCAGCGCTTCCAAAAATCCTGCCTGTACGGCCGGTCTCAGACCGAAATACAGGCAGGATTTATTCATTTCAAATATCAGGAACGCCTCGGCGTTCTTGCCGCGGCCGCGCAGAGTGTGAAACACCTTCCTATTTGCGCGGCTGCGATACGCCGGAGGCTTTAATCTCTGACGTTTCTTTAAGCAAGGCCGCTTTCCGGAGCATTTACCCCCTTTTTTTCTTTCCAAGAAGCATCCTGAGGAAATTCAGCTGTACATAGCCGATCAGCATCGAAGTCAGGAAAAGCTGGAAGCCGGAGATCTGTGTCAGCATGCCAGCCGTTGACTCGATCCCCTGTGCAGTAAGGAACGCCGCCATTTTATTCGTCGCCACGATACCGATCGCCATCGGGAATGTAAGACCCGCAAACCCCGGAGCAAAATCAAAAGAGAAAAAGTCCGGGAGCTTTACGACAATGAACAGGAGCGACGCAAGGACGCAGAAATACAGGAAGTACAGCAGTATTTTATTCGGGCTTTCATATACATTGACAAGACTTACCACACAGAGACTGCACGGAGCCAGCACAACGGGCATCGTGTGATATACAGCCGCTTTCACAGGGACCGTCGCAAGCCTCCAGATCATGATGGGTATGAGGACCAGGTAAATGATAATTCCGTAAACGGTAATGATCTTCAGAAGCCATCCCATATTCATGGCTGCACCGGTCACACAGCTTACCATGATTCCGTTATAGGTGACGAACCAGCTCGGAAGCGTCGTGTTGATATCCCTCTTAAGGATCACGTTGTTCAGGGAAAATATGAGGATATGGATGGCATGGATAAGAACCGCGACGAGCCAGATCCACTTACCGAATGCCAGCCCCTTCTCAAAATAAAAACTTCCGAGGATCATGAGGCACATCGTAAAACCGGCATAGAGGCTTGACGGCACCGTCTGCCTGTATTCCTCCAAGCATGCAGATGTGCACAGAATGATCTTGAAAATATACGTGATAATAATGATCGTCGCGGCGATCATGACAAATGTCCGAAACCATGTATAGCCGAGTCCCCCATATACGTTTCCCAAAGTCAGTGTTCCTACGAACGTCGGCAGGACGGGAACCGGTAATTTCTTTAGTTTTTCTGACATCTCAATCTCCTTTTTGAATGATCCCGGGCGCACGGATCAGGCATCTCAATGATCGTCCCGATAAATTGATGCCCGATCAACGTGCTCCGGCAGGGTCTGCATCACAATGAACCGGAGTTTCTCTGCAGACCGGGTCTCCTACAGATCATAGGCAAACTCCAGATTTGCCTTTTCATGGAAGAAATCGGAATAATCAATCTCGAACAGCGGTTTCCTGACCTTTCTCACATCGAGTTTCCTTGCGATCATCTGCTGCAGGACTCCGCCATAGGCAAGATCTCCCTGCAGAAGCGCCCCCACGATCACACCGTCCCTGGAAACAATCTTCTTATAAACTCCGCCCTTATCATAAACGTCCACCCTGTAGCTGTCATCGGGAGGCGTGACCACACCGAGAGACATCGTATGGATTCCCAGGAAACTCATTGTAGATTTGCTTGCGAAGAAGTCTGTCATTTTCTCCTTCTTTCCCGTCATATTCGCAGCTGCGATCATCCCTTCCTTCACTGCTACCGGCCATATGGGACTGAGTCCGGAAACGTCTCCTGCCCCATAGACATCGGGGTCGGACGTCTGGCCGAACGCGTCATAGACAAGCCCGAATTTAGACAGTTCAAGTCCTGAATCCTTCAGAAACTCCACATTGGAACGGACTCCGGCGGTGACGACAAAAAAGTCACAGGGAAGCACCTTGCCGTCGCTCAGCTCGATCTCATAGATCTTATGCTGATCGTTAACGCGGACTTCTTTCACGCCGACGCTGTAATACTGCTCCACGCCGTTTTTTTCGAACGCGTCAATGTACGTCTTCGCTGCCCTCTCATCCAGCTGCCTGTTGAGAAGCCACCCTGCAAAATCCACTAAAGTGACCTTCACTCCCATATGAAGAAATCCCGTCGCGCAGTCGATCCCGATCAGGCCCGATCCCAGGACTACAATATGCTCCGCTGTCTTCGGGACCTCACGCAGCACCTCGATATCATCAATATTCCTGAAGCCGATATAATTATCCGCCTCAGACAGTCCTTTGATCGGAGGAATGAATGTATGAGAACCGGTCGCTATCAGCAGCTTATCATAAGAAAGCTCCTCTCCGCCGTCAAGGACCAGGATGTGATCCTTCGTCCTCAGGGCGACCGCTTCTCTTCCCTTCATCCAGTTCACCCTGTAGACCTTATCAAAGTCTTTTTCCGCAAAGTTCAGTCTCTCCAGATCTCTCTCCCCCGACAGATACTGATGAAGGATACATCTGGAATAGATGTGCTCATCCTTTGACACGAGGATGACTTCCCCTTCCTTATCAAATTTCCGAAGCTCCCTGATCGCATTGATTCCTGCGGCAGATGATCCGATAATAATGTATCTCATTCCCTCACCTCCTCGAGAGTAATCGCCTGCATGGGACACTTTTCAACGCACATGGGCATGGGCGTCTTCCCGTCCTCACTCCGATGGACGCACATATTGCACTTCATGATCTCTTTCTGACGAATACTGTCATACTTGAGAATTCCATAAGGACATGACATGATGCACATATAGCAGCTTGCACACTGCTCCTTGTCATATACGACAAACCCTGTCACGGGGTCCTTATGCATCGCCCCGGTCATGCAGGTATAGGTACACTCCGGTTTATTGCAGTGCCTGCAGAAAATCGGCGCGGGAGTCGTCTCGGAATCGATCACCACTCTGTTCCTGGCATCGCCGCTTTCCGTCTCATGACTGACAACACAGGCTGTCACACAGGTGAGACAGCCAATACAACGATCTCTGTTGATCCTGATCCTGTACATTTATGTTCCCTCCTTCTCGATCTTCTCAAATCTGCAGGTTCCGCCCTTGTAATTCGGCTCTCTTGAATATTTGTCGTAACTCGAAGGTGTAAGTTTGTTGCACTCCACATAATGGATCGGAGCGTACAGTTCTCCGTACTGAACATTATCCGTGACTTTTACCGCAAATACCGCATTCTGACCATTTGAAGAAAAGACCCTGATCTCGTCCATTTCTTTTATGCCGTTCTCCGCTGCCCGTCTGGTATTCATATACAGATAAGCTCTCTTTAAGGAGACGTCTTCAACAAATTTTACTTCCTTCGTCCTGCTCTGGGTATGCCATTGTCCGACAGAGCCTCTGCCTGTATTAAAGACCAGCGGGAACTCTTCCGTCACGGGGATCGGATTCCCGAGAGGTTCTTCAAATACGAACCTTGCCCTTCCGGACGGCGTATAGAATTTTCCGTCCTCGTAGAGCCGCCGCTGCTCGTCTGAAAATTCCGCTTCCCTTCCTTCCGGATACGGCCACTGCCTGCCGTGGGAACCTGTAAGGTCGTCCCAGTGAACGCCGGTGAAGTCGCAGGGCATTCCTTTGGAACATTCCCTCAGCAGGTCGAAGCACTCTCTCGGGGTTCCCCATTTCTCCAGAGCAGCCCCCATCCCGAGGGCTCTGCCGACGCCAAGAATACATTCATAGTCAGAGATCTCATTTTCTCCCCGCTCAAGTACCTTTCTCATCGGCGAAAGGCGTCTTTCCAGATTGATATAAGTCCCCTCTTTCTTGATTCCTGGAACCACAGGGAAGTAAACGGTACAGTTCTCCGCACTCTCGATGGTGTCATAGATATCCTGAACCACGAAAAGCTCGAGTTTTTTCGTTGCCTCCGCAAAAGTCTCGTTATTCGTCCAGCTGTGTCTAGGATTTGTGCACAGGATCCATAATCCTTTTATTTCCCCTGCATTAATTCCCTCGATGATCTTGTTGTACGGGATCGTCGGCTTCTTTGCCATAAGGTCAGGGGTGATCCCGATAATTCCTGCGATCCTTTCCCTTTCCTTCTCGTCCGTGAAATCACCGCCGGCAAAAAGACAGGTCGTGTTGCTGAACAGTCTCGATCCCATGGCATTGCACTGGCCGGTAATGGAATTCCCTCCTGTACCCGGCTTCCCGACATTTCCTGTCAAAAAGGCAAGATTCATGATTGACTGGGCAGTCCTGACAGCTTCGTAACCCTGATTGACACCCATGGTCCACCAGAACGATACACGCTTTCCCGTATGAATAAGTTCAGCCAGTTCCATGATCTGTGCTTCGGAAAGGCCGCTGACCTCGCTGCCCCTCTCTACAGAAAATGCCTTTACAAAATCTCTGAACTCCTCAAATCCTTCCGTGTGCTGATCGACAAACTCATGATCCACATAATCCTTTTCAATGATTATGTTTGCCAGAGTATAGAACAGGGTAAGGTCGCTCCTGTGGCGCAGCGGATACCAGTAGTCTGCGTTTCTGGCAGTCTCCGACTTTCTCGGATCGAGAACAATGATCTTTCTGTCAGGGTTCTTATTGTTCCGTACTCTCTGCCATACGATCGGGTGTGCAACAACGGGATTTGCCCCGATAAAAATGATCGTATCTGACAGTTCCAGATCGTTCAGCGTATACCCCGGCGCGTCATACCCTAATGTTCCTTTATGCGCGACGGCAGCGGATGCCATACACAGACGGGTATTGCCGTCTACATTTGTCTGAAGATAATTCCTCATAACATGTCCGAAGATGGCGAACTCTTCAAGCGTAAGCTGTCCGGTACTGATCCCGGCAATGAAGCTCCCGTCTGCCTGTCTGATCTTCGGAAGTGCGTCCGGCTTGACCGTGGTCTGCTGCTTGCTGAGTGACAGCCCCTTGATGCAGGAAAAACCGTCATTGACGGGATAACCTTTCGTCGGAACAGTCTTAACGATGCGCCCGTCCTCCACATAAAAATCAAGGTTGCAGTCGATGGCGCAAAAGTTACAGGTTGATTGTACCTTCTTCATCATGCATTTCTCCTTTAATGAGATGATCACCAAATGGAACCGCCTCTTTTTCCGTCCATATCTGTCATTATGGCCGGGAAGCAATTCATATAGAGTCGAAATTTAAGAGATACCGGCTTAATTATACCATCATTAATCATGCATTTGTTGCGAAGTCAGATATTTTTATCTTTTTGTCGAAAATTATTCATGCTATAATCATCGTGACAAATATCTCCGAGCTCTTAAACCTAAAAAGCTGTGAAATACAGGAGCCTCTCTGACTGCGTGTCATTTTTCCGGCTTACGTCCGCCGGGGTATGGATCGGAAACGGTCATGCCTTCCTTTTTGAAAAGGAGTATCATCCATGAGAAATACTAATCTCAAGACCCTGATGTTCATGGCTTTGTGCTGTGATCTTGGTTTGCTTGCGAAAAAATTGATTTCTCCCGCGGCAAACGTCATCACGGATTCTCTTCATATTCCAGGCGGTATATCCACCAGCTTTTCGTTAATGTTCCTGGTGATCGCTGCCTCTCTTGTTTCCTTCCCCGGCTGTGCAGCTGTCATGGGTACCGTACAGAGCGTTCTGGCACTGTGCCTCGGCATGACAGGAAGCATGGGAATCCTTGCGCCGATCGGTTATATTCTTCCCGGAGTCATGATAGACCTTATTATGTCCGTCTGCCAAAGACTGTCCGGAAGTCATGAATCCGGCATCCTGTTATCCTCGGCTGCTGCCTCTCTGACAGCCAGTCTTACCGCAAATCTGATCGTATTCCGGCTGAGGGGAATAGTTCTTCTTCTTTATCTCCTGATTTCCGCCACCAGCGGATCCCTGTGCGGATTGCTCGCACAGCGTGTTACGGCACGATTAAAATGCATATTCCTTCAGGAAGGATTTTACTGAGCATGGAAGACATGCTCTTATCCTGTTAGGAGGACATTCGCGATCCGCTTCACTGCCTGACCGTGAAACGGCAAAGGCAGACCCCGGATCCTGCCTGCGTTATGAGCCGCTTTCAGGTGGGGGACTGCCTGTATCAGTTCTATCTTCGGGAATTCGGCCCGAATAGCATTGTGAACAAAAAAATTCATATAAAAAATCACATAAAAAGGAGTCGATATGAAGAAAAAAAGCGTTATTCTGGTCCTTATTCTGTTTATCATCACCGCCGCCACAGCCTGCATTTATCTGCTGGGCCGTGATGAACCGTCAGAAGGCTGCCTCACAGTTCTCTGCGAAGGAAACAGTAAAACGGTCGATCCTTTCAGCAAAGGGCTTCAGCCTGTCAGCGGAGTGCTGATAAACGGAAAGGGGGAGGAAAAAGAAATCTCCGGATCCGGTGTCCCTCTTAAAGACGTGATCACCCTTTCCGGAATCAAGGAAGGTGCTTACCAATCGGCAAAAATCGTTTCCTCCGATGAGTACGCCGCAGAGCTGACAGCTGATGAAATCAAGGAAGACGGCAAGGCCTTCCTGATCAAAGATACATCCGATGATAACAGTATGACGATCCGTCTTATCGTCTTCGGAGATTCCAATTCCAAACGCCAGGTAAAAAATGTCGAACGCATCGAATTGTCTTAATCTCTGAAGCAGAATTCCCGTGATTTTTATCGTTCGATGCATGCGCAAAGTGAAATTTTTCTCTGACGCAGAATTCCCGCAGCTTTCGTCGTGAAGATGATTCCGCGGGATTCGGTCCGTAAGGTGTCATCCTGCACGGATCGAATCCTGCGCTGTCGTCTCACAGATGAGACAGAAAAGAAAAGAGACAGGAAAATGAAAGAACCATGCGAATACTCAGAAATCTGCGGGATTATTCTTGCCGGCGGAAAAAGCACGAGAATGGGGACCGATAAGGCAGATCTTGTTCTGAACGGGAAGACATTTCTGGAAATCCAGGCAGAGAAGCTCCGTCACATCGGAATCAGTGACATTTGTCTGTCCGGATACTCTGCCCCGCTCCCATATACACGCTGTGTAGCGGATATAAGACCCGGTCTCGGACCGTTGGGCGGAATCTGCTCCTGCTTTGTTTCCTGCAGCTGCAGGTATGCCCTCGTGCTCAGCGTAGATACTCCCCTGATTTCAGAGGACTCATTGAAGGATCTGCTCTGCAAACATTTGAATGCAGAGTGCGATGCGACGATACTGACCTGTGACGGAAAGATGGAACCCCTGATCGCTGTCTACAATACCGATACCGTGTCGATCCTGAAGGAGCTCCTTGCAGAATCGAAAAACAGCGCTCCCCCCTTCGACCCGGCACTCCGGCAGTGTCACAAAAAGCTTTCCGTACGTGCATTCCTGAGGCGTCTGAACTGTCAGTTCCATGAATTTCAGGGAGATAAGAAAGAGCTTCTGAACTGCAATACATACGGAGATTATCTTTCACTGTAATCTCATCTACATTTTATGACCGTCTCTGTATTTGTTGACGTTGCCCGTTCAAGAACGCTCCGCGATGAAGGCATGTATCATTTTTTCTCTGTTATCATAAGAATGATCTCGTGGTCCGTTTCACGCATCCCTTCTCTTGCAAGCTTCGCGAAATTATTGATGGAATTCTCTACGCCTTTTTCGACCAGACCGTCGCCGGCATAGAACTGCTGCCCGTATTTGAACATTTCATAGCCGAAAATGCCGGTCTCCACGGCAGTCGCGATCTTTGCGGCACAAGAAGATTTTGCGCCATCGCAGACGATCCCCGATGTGATTGCCAGTGTATTGACGATGGTATGGGCGATATCCCGCTCATCCCCTCCGAGCAGATACGCGATCCCGCAGCCTGCTCCCGCCCCCGCGGTAACAGCACCGCAAGTCTGCCGATTCCGGTCTTCGCATGCAGCGTGATCAGATTGCTGAGGAGCAATGCCCGGTACAGCTTCTCTCTGTCCGCATTCAGAGCTTCTGCATAGACGATCACCGGAAGAGAAACGGTCAGTCCCTGGTTTCCGCTGCCCGAACAGATGACCACCGGCAGTTCACAGCCGTTCATCCGTGCATCCGAACCGGCCGCAGCATATGCCTTGGCGCGGTTCTTCAGATCATTGCCTGTTTTCAGAAGTACTTTCCCGATATTGGCGCCGTAATCATTTTTCAGCCCATCCTCCGCGATCGCAGTATTGCATTCGATCTGGCGGTCGAGGATTTCCCGGACATCTTCCAGATCGCATGTACATGCAAAATCATAGATATCATGCACCGTAAGCAGGGAATAATCCGGAATATCTTCCTCGCCTTTATCCGGCTCCGGATCCTTTCTCTGAAGCACCTCTCCGTCCTTTTCGATGAGAACGATCTGCGTATGCTCATCGGCAATACGGACCTTCGCATAGGATGCGCCGCTAAATACAGTGACGATCATATCAAGTATGTGATCCGACTCCAGCGGCATGATTTCGATCGGCGTCTTTTCAAGATAGGTGCCCAGACGTTCCTTCGTCTCCTCGCTGATATGGGAGATGACTTCCAGTTTGGCGTTTTCATCACCGCCGAGCACTCCGATCCCGGCAGCTGCCTTTGACGTTTTTGATGATATTGCCGCTTGCTTCCACGGTGATTCTCTCCGGGAGCGTTCCAAGTGCACCACGCGCAGTGGCGGCACAGTAGGCCAGAGCAATCGGTTCCGTGCACCCCATGGCGCAGATCAGTTCACGCTCCAGGATATCGACATAGGTACGATAAACAGAATCATTTCGGTTCATATTACTCCTCCCTCTCATATATTTTCAGATATCTTCCGGCTGACTGACAGCAGGAAGACTGTTTTTCTTCATTTTCCGGATCGTTCAATTGACGCAGTATACAAGACTCTCAAGGCAGCAGTAAAAGGCCGGGCAGACTGCTCATGGGCAGTACATCAAGACTTCATCTAAGTCATCTCTGATTCTGACAATGCTGTCGCTGATATCCTGCGGATAGTTTATTCTGTTCCTTCTCTCAAAGTAGAAACCATTTTGTGAGCCGAAAATAATCTTCTTTTCTGTCCAGAGAATGAAATCCAGCTGTGAAGCCATGAGCTTTTTCCGGTATACCGATCCGGGAGCGAACATCTGCGAACTTTTTTCAATGTTATCGGTATACGTTATCCATTTCGAATCCCATTCAGGGTCAATATGGATCTCGTCCTTATCATATGTAAATTCAGTCAGTCCGTTCGTGATCACCAGTTCCGAAGAGCGCTGATCTTTCATGATGGTCCCTTTCGTAAACTGTTTTCGGATCAGAAGCAGGGTCATGGCAGGATCTGTTCTGGGATACATGATGGTCACTCTTCCGCAATAATATCTCTGGGGCATGAGGTCAGTCACAAAATACTCCAGACGTATTTCCGTGGAGGCGGATTCAAACTTTGTCCAGCTGTACTGTCCGGAAATCAGATTTTCGCCGTAGGTATCAAGACCTACCTGCATCTGTTCCAGGCGGCCTTTCATGGTCAGTTCAAATTGACCGAGTCTGTCCCATTCCCTGTAATCTCCCTCGATTCCGACTCTCTTCAGGAGTTCAGAGATCGATAATTCTTCTTTATGGGTTTTTATGTGGCTCCGGATAAAAAAGACAAATGAGCCCACAACAATCAGACCTGCAACTAAAATCACCCCTATGGTCATCAATAGAATATCTGACATAAAACTCTCCTTCCTGCTTCATCTCAGGAATCTTTGCGCATCGCAAATGAACATGAACCATGCACTGACGGGTCAGCAAATACTCATTGGGAGCCTGCCAACCTTACTTCCTTCCGAAACTCTCCACAAGTTCCTGCAGCTCGAGAAAGCGCTCGATCTTCTCATCAAGCTCCGCATCCGTCCTTTGTTTTTCCTCAGCAAATTCCTGCAGCTTAACGTAATCTGTCGACACCTGCTGCATCTCCTCCGCCAGCTTCTCCGACTTTTCCGTCAGCTCATCTATGATTCCCTCGAGCGTGGCATATTCCCGCTG
>CADABA010000105.1 GCA_902785985.1 uncultured Lachnospiraceae bacterium | reverse complement strand
GAAAGATGAAATAAAATCTCAACTTTCTGTTGGTGAAACCTTGTAATTATATGGAGTTCCGATAGAAAGTATGGATTTTATTAAAGTTTGGATTTCGAAACAAATCCTAAATTTGGGATTTATTCCGGAGAACAATGGCTACAAGAGCTATAGACAAGGGAATGCCAATTGAGCAGGTTCAGAAAATCCTTGGGCATTCTCAGATTGATACGACTATGCAATATGCAATTGTAAATCAGAGCAATGTTAAGACTTCTCATCAGAAATATATTGCCTGAGGTAACTTGAACATATTGGTAAAAAGTTAAATAAAACACTCAGAGGGTATAAAACAAAGATAAGAAATGAATAGTTTGTTATTGAAGGGAAGAGACAAAAATGAGGGATTTTTTCAGAGGTGTAAAAAATATTTTTTTCGGAATTTTGAGCTTTTTGATTTTGGCGGTATGTTGTTTGTCATTTTCATTGCCTCTGAATCAGGGCGGGCTCGGCATGAACGGCTTTCTGGCATTCCTGATATGGGTGGGACTTATGTTTGTTTTTGTTAAGGCATCAACGGTAGGCTCTGCTGTGATAGCTGTTATAATCCTTGTAGGAGGCAGAATTGCTAAACTGGGGATTTCAAAAGAGTTCATTGAATCTTCCGGAGAATTGGTAGGGACATTGCTTGGAGGATTATTTGTTTTTTACATTATTATCCAGCTGGTATCGTCATTTTCCGGTGATGGAGGGAATGAGCCGTCAAAGAAATCTTCTTCAAACAGGGATGCCAGGTATAGTCAGGAACTTGTAAATGAGCAGCGGAGAGAGCAAATGAAAGCGTGGGGACAGCCGGTTGGAAGCGGAAGCTGCCCGCATTTGCTGAGAATCGAAATGGGCTATTATGATAGTTGGAACTGTTATCGATGTGCCGTGACGGGAAGCACATTTGACGATGAATACTGTCGGCATATGTGCTACTATGAGCCAAAATATAAGAACTGCAGCAATCGATAATTACAAAATCCGAGAACAATAATTGATCAGGACTCAGGCCTTGCAGCCTGTTGTAAACGGACGGATATTGAGGAAAGAAATGGCTAATTTTACCTTCTTAAGCAATACAATTCAATATCAGCTATTTGCCCCTGCGGCCATCGAAGCGGAGAAGGTTTTTGCGACCTCTCCTGCGATCTGTGCCATCGGAACCCGCAAAGCCTTAGAACTGGCGGTCAAGTGGGTATTTGCAGCGGATCCGTGCGTGCAAATGCCATATCGGGACAACCTGCAGTCTCTTGTCCATGAAGAGAGTTTTCGCTTTCTTATGGACAACGCATTGTGGCGCGATCTGCAGGTGATTATTCGTCTTGGAAATCTTGCAGTACACACAGAACGGGCTGTTTCCGCCAGTGATGCGGTTTATTCTCTTCACATATTGTTTGATTTTATACAGTGGATTGATTACTGCTATGGTGATGACTATGTAGAGCGTGTGTTTGATGAACAGGCTATTCCGATTGACCGCACAGAGCTGGATTACAACACTATCCGTGAGCAGGAGAGCATCATCCGGCAGAAAGCTGAAGAAATCGAGCGGCTGAGACGGCAGGTGGAGGAGTTTCAGTACCGGTACAGTGCAGAAAAAGAAATGCACATGTCGAGCCGTGCCATTCCGGTTACTGACCGGAACGAGGATGATACTCGTAAACTCTATATTGATACGGACTTGAAAGAGCTTGGCTGGAAGTTCGATGGTATTGATGCCGACGTTCAGGAAGAATACGAGGTACATGATCTGCGTGGAATTATCGGGCAGACCGGTTACGCTGATTATGTTCTGTTTGGCAAAGACGGCCTGCCGCTGGCTGTTATTGAGGCAAAGCGTACGAGCAAGGATGCAAATGCAGGCAAGAATCAAGCTGTAGAATACGCCGATTGTCTGGAACGTAAATTCAGCCGTCGGCCTATGATTTTCACTACAAATGGATTTGATACCTATTTCTGGGATGACACCAGCGGCATCCCGCGAAGGGTCAGCGGCATGTTCAGCAAGGACGACCTGCAGAAGCTGATGAACCGTCGGGCTGAAAAGCTTGATCTGTACTCCATCGCTATTGATGAAAAAATAACGGACCGCTATTACCAGAAGGAAGCGATCCGTGCTGTCTGTGACCATTTGAACGCCGGATTCAGACGCAATCTGTTGGTCATGGCGACTGGAACAGGGAAGACCAGAACGGCATCCAGCCTGGCCGATGTGCTGAGCCGTGGTAAGCATGTGACGAACATCCTCTTTCTTGCAGATCGCACTGCCCTCGTCAAGCAGGCTAAAGATGATTTTAAGAACTATCTGCCGGACATGTCGCTTTGTAATCTGTGCGACAATAAGGAAGACAGGAATGCCCGCATCGTTTTTTCTACATACCCGACGATGTTGAACGCTATTGATTCTGCCAAGTCAGCAGATGGTTTACGCGTCTATACTCCTGCTCACTTTGATCTGATCATTATTGATGAAAGTCATCGAAGCATTTTCAGGAAATATAAAGCCATCTTCGAGTACTTCGATGCTATATTAGTCGGCCTCACTGCTACACCGAAGAAGGATGTCGACAGGAACACCTATGATTTCTTTGAGCTGGAGCAGGATGTTCCGACCTATG
The DNA here is from genome assembly GCA_902785985.1 of uncultured Lachnospiraceae bacterium. Lineage (GTDB taxonomy): Bacteria > Bacillota > Clostridia > Lachnospirales > Lachnospiraceae > Chordicoccus. Next base: position 8,619 of record CADABA010000105.1, on the reverse strand, counting down.
CATACGATTATGAGACGGCCGTATATACCGATCATGTCCTTGTCCCCTATTATAATTACGAGGTAAAGACCAAATTTATTGATGAGGGTATTACATACGACCAGCTCTCAAAAGAGGATCAGGAAAGGTATGAGGATGATTTTGCTGAGGACGGCTATATGCCGGAGTTTATACCTTCTGAGGATCTGAATAAGTTCGTCTTTAATGAGAAAACCGTGGATCTCGTACTGCAGGACCTGATGGAACGCGGAATTAAGATCGAGGGTGGGGACAAGCTCGGCAAGACGATCATATTTGCACAGAACAAAAAACACGCAGCCTTCATCGTTGATCGCTTTAATAAACTGTATCCGGAGTATAACGGAAAATTCATCGAGCGCGTCCTGTGTGATGATTCTACTCCGCAGTCAGTAATAGATAATTTCAAGAAACCGGAGGGGAATCCTCAGATTACTGTCTCTGTAGATATGTTGGATACCGGTATCGATGTTCCGTCCTGCGTCAATCTTGTATTCTTTAAGAAAGTGCGGTCAAAGACAAAGTTCTGGCAAATGATCGGACGTGGGACCAGACTATGTCCTGACCTCGGCTGCATTGATCAGATTGACGGGGAATATGAAGGGAAGAAGCGATTTCTGATATTCGATTACTGCTCGAATTTTGAGTTCTTCCGCGAAAAACCGAATGGTTTTGAAAGCAAAGAAGTTAAGACGCTCAGTGAGAGTATTTTCTGTAAGCGGGTGCGGCTGGCAGTTCATTTGCAGGAGCCGGAGTTTAACGGAGATGACTATAGAAAATGGAGAACAGAGCTTGTTACAGGCCTGCACCGGCAGGTATGTGCACTTAGTACAGAGTTGGTAAGTGTACGCCTTAAACTGCGCTATGTGGAGAAATATCGGGATCTGAGTGTCTATGATAACATATCGGATGAGGAAAAGGGTGAGCTTATGAAGGAGATCGCTCCGCTCATCGTGTCCGATGATACTGACGAGGCAGCCAAAAGGTTCGATAACTTTATGTACGGGCTTATGCTTTCGGGAATTGAAAAAACCAAAATGTTCAGCTATGCGAAAAGAGTTCTCTGCAATACAGCGGCTGCACTTGAAAGAAAGAACAGTATTGATGCTGTAAAAGCAAAAATGCCGTTAATTAAATCTGTTAATACAGAGGACTTCTGGAATTCAAATAATATTCTCCTTCTTGAAGAAGTACGACGTGAGCTGCGTGATCTCATTAAATTCCTTATAGACGGGACAGGACACAGAGATCCTGTTGTAACCAACTTATCGGATCCGATAATAGATCAGGATGAGGGAAAGATATTACCGGCGGCTTATGATTTTGAGAATTACCGGCTGAAAGTCAACAGGTACATCAACGAGCATGGAGATTCTCTCGCCATTTATAAATTAAAGCATAATATTCCCCTCGAATCGGCAGACTATTCTGAGCTTGAGCGGGTACTGACTTCAGAGCTCGGAAGCGCTGATGATTATCATAAAGAGTTTGGTGATACCCCGTTCGGCCTTATGGTGCGAAAAATTGCGAAATTGGACCATGATGCGGCGATGAAGGCATTTTCCGTTTTTATCGATGATCAGTCTCTCAACCAAAGGCAGATTGCTTTTGTCCATAAAGTGATCAATTATATAGAACTGAACGGGTACATGGAAAGTGTGGCTGATCTTGCCAAACCGCCGTTCGATAAGCCTGTCAGTTTCATGAAGCTGTTTGATCCGGGCCGGAAGAAGAAATTGATTGAAGCGATTGAAGCAGTTAAGAAAAATGCAGTTGATATATCGGCGTAAAGGTGATAAGTCAGAGAGTCTGTATTTTGATATAATATGTGAGCATGAGAGGACTTTATAGCTGAGAGCAGTCCGCTTAAATGATTACGAGTACACATTTAATGCATCTTTTCGAAGCCAACATAAGAGAGCTTACGTGAACAAAGATATAGACGGAATTCAAAGCGGTACAGATAAGTATATTGACAATCAACAAAACCAATATATAATAGGTTGTGTGAAGTTATATTGAGCTAATTTCACGATAAAAAACAGGAATTCTTCGGGGCGGGATGAAAGTTCCCACCGGCGGTATAGTCCGCGACCACCATTTTGGTGAATGAATCGGTGACACGTGAGCGTCCGGACCGGCTGCGCGTCTGCAGCGGGATCACGGATGGCATAGCATGTGAATTCCGATACCGACAGTTACAGTCTGGATGAGAGAAGAAAAGTATTCTGATTTGAATGCGAGCGCCCCGGGTCTTTGATCCGGGGCTTTCTTTATTCGTTGAACTCCTGCGAGACCATGCGGGCGGTCTTTACTGTTGTGTATGAGAGGACGGTCCGCACCAGTTTTTCGCCTTAAGGCAGAAAGGAGTTTCATTATGACAGGAAGTACGAACACTGTGAAGGGAGCATCGAGGACAGGAATGAGAACAAGAAAAATCGCCGCCTGCGGGATGTTCGCGGCAATTGCTGCGGTGCTCATGTTCTTCGAGTTCCCGCTCCCGGTCGCGCCGCCCTTCTACAAGCTTGATTTATCGGAGATCCCGGTCCTCATCGGAACGTTCGCTTTCGGTCCGATTGCGGGCGTCGTGATCGAATTTCTGAAGATCGCGGTGAAGACGGCCATCAAGGGGACCAGCACTGCATTCGTCGGAGAAATCGCGAACTTTGTGATCGGCTGCTCGATGGTCATTCCGGCCGGCATCATCTACAAGATGAACAAGTCGCGGAAGACGGCTGTGATCGGCCTCATCACGGGAACTCTTGTGATGACTGCAGCCGGTGCGCTGATCAACGCGTTCGTGCTCCTTCCGGCTTACTCGGCGGCTTACGGTATGCCGCTGGATGCAATCATCGGGATGGGGACCGCAGTCAACGCATCTGTAAAGGATGTCTTCACTTTTGTACTCATCTGCGTAGCGCCGTTCAACCTGATCAAGGGTGTGATCGTGAGTGTGCTCACGCTGCTCCTCTATAAGAGGATCAGCCGTTTTGTCAAGGGCGCCGGTGAAGGGAACGCTTAACGTGTCAGAGGGTGCTTTTTTAGGGCTCGGAGGATACTCTGGTGATCCTGAGGTACAAAAAAATCCATAGTACATAAAAGGCGGGAGAGGAACATCTTCCGTCTTTCTTTTTTATTTTCGCGGAAGCTGATAAGAATGAGAGGGGACAGTTTCACCGACCTCTTCATATGTGATATAATAACGTGTCGAACAGGAGTAACGAATGTCATATTCGTCATTCACATACTGCATCATGCAGTCATACCACGGAGGTCTTTCATGAAATTTACATATCCAGCTGTGTTCAAAAAAGAAGAGAACGGACGTTATTCCGGCCGTTTTGTGGATCTTGAGGGCTGCGAAGTCGACGGGTACAGTCTCGACGACGCGATCCGCAACGCAATTCTCGCGGAAGGAGACTGGATCCGCCTTGAGCTCCTGGAGGATGAGCCGGTCATGCCGCTCATAACGGACATCGAGGACATCTCCCTTCGTGAGGGAGAGATCGCCCGCAATATTGCCGTCAATGTCCGCTTCTACGAGGGATGGGACGAATAATGAGATCATGGCTTACGGAAGCGTGATCTGCAGATAAGGAACTCACAGGACAGCGCGAAAGGAGAAAAGTTATGAAGAAAATATTGATCGCTTCTGATATACACGGCTCTGCATATTACTGCAGAGAACTCTTTAAGCGGATCGAGGAGGAATGTCCGGACAGGATCGTCCTTCTCGGGGATTTTCTCTATCACGGGCCGAGGAACGATCTTCCGGCAGAGTATGATCCGAAGCAGGTCATCTCGATGCTGAATTCCCGCAGGGACGAATATATCTGTGTCCGGGGGAACTGCGATACGGAAGTGGATCAGATGGTGCTGGATTTCCCGATCCTTGCGGAATACGGTATGCTGCTCCTTGGGGATGAAACCGTCTTTATGACTCACGGACACCACCACGGTGAGAAGAATCCGCCGCCTATGAAGTCGGGCGATATCCTTCTGTGCGGGCATACGCATGTTCCTGCGTGCACCGCGCACGAAGGTTTCCTGTACATGAATCCGGGCTCGGTCGCGATTCCGAAGCAGGGGTCGAGACACAGCTATATGACCTGGGAGAACGGGGAATTTTACTGGAAGGATGTAACAGACGGCGAGATCTGGCATTGCAGGCAGGATGGAGAGATAAAGCTCTGAATGCTGCAGAGAAGAGTGCCGCCGGGGACAAAAAGGCTTCATCGGGAACGTCTGAGTGTTCCGGATGAAGCAGATCGGGCAGTATGAAAAAGCTCTTCCGGCGGCCGTGCTATTTTAGCATTGTCCTCTGTATATTCGCACTAAATGCCGGCCATACCCCGGCGGAAGCCGGGATACTCTTTCGGAACCGGAAGCGGTATGTACAGTATACACCGGAATGGATTCCATGAGAAGACAAGCTGTGAAAAAACAGCAGTCAGTATTGACTGCTGTTTTTGTCCGCCGGAAAGGCCCACAAATCATTGGAAGGGGAGAAAGATGAGATTTTTAATACAGAGAGTGAGTGAAGCAAACGTAACGATTGACGGGGAGACCGTGGGCGCCATCGGCCAGGGATTCTGCGTGCTGATCGGCGTTTCAGAGGAAGATACAAAGGAGACTGCGGATCTCATGGTCCGGAAGATGCTGGGGCTCCGCATTTTCCAGGATGAAAATGAAAAGACCAATCTGAGCCTTGCGGACGTCGGAGGGAGTCTGCTTCTTATTTCCCAGTTCACCCTTTATGCAGACTGCCGGAAGGGGAACCGACCTTCGTTCGTGAAGGCCGGCTCGCCGGATAAGGCCAATGAGCTCTATGAATATATTATCGAAAAATGCAGGGAATCCGGCAGACCGGTCGAACGGGGCGTTTTCGGGGCGTATATGAAGATATCGCTTGTTAACGACGGACCGTTCACCGTCATGCTCGACTCGGAGGATCTGAAGCGCCCGAAAGCCGGAACGAGCATGAAATGACCTCCTGTGCCTGAAAGCCGGAAAAGGCAGAGATAATTCGAGGCGTCCGTAACACGCCGGAGGTAAAGAATCCCGCCAACGCACCCAACGGGAGTTTAAAGAATTCGTAATGCGCGGCAATGTCATGGATATGGCAGTCGGTGTCATCATCGGTGGTGCATTCGGAACGATCATTACCTCTCTCGTAAATGATATCATCATGCCGGTCATCACACTGATCACCGGAGGAATCAATTTCGAGAACTGGTTCATCTCTCTGAATGGTGAGAAGTATTCCACACTGGCAGCTGCACAGGAAGCAGGCGCTTCCACGCTGAACTATGGTGTGTTCATCACACAGGTCATCAATTTCCTGATCGTCGCATTTTGCATCTTCCTCATGGTCAAGGCTGTCAACAAGCTCAGCAATCTGACAAAGAAGCAGAAAGAGGAAGCTGCTCCGACGACCAAGAAGTGCCCGTACTGCCAGAACGAGATTCCGGTCGAAGCTACACGCTGCGGTTTCTGCACATCTGAGCTGAAATAAAGAGGGAAAAGAAAGAAAAGGCCATGAGCGATCATACTCATGACCTTTTTTTCATCTCTGACGCGCAGTTTTCATGGCGGGAGCCATGAGATGAATGCACAGGGGGTACTTTCTCTTGTGTGGAGAATGCACGGAGTGTACTTGTCTCTGGCATGGGATTTTCGTGACGTACGTCTATGATATAGGAGAAGAAATGAACGAATTTCAGAAAGCGGATCTTACAGAAGAATTTATGCCGCTCGCGATGCAAATCGCCGCGGAGCTGGACAATGGAACCATTCCTCTCGAGGATCTCACGCAGGAAGCTTTCCTGGGGCTTGTCGCGGGCCTCAATCTCGTGGCGGAGAGCGATGAGAGGGGAGAGGGGCTTCCACTTGACCGTACTGTCGAGCAGGCCATCCGGGAGCAGGTCCTCCTCGCGCTTGCGGAGCAGAAGGATTATATGGAGCGGGATGACCGGCTGGTCGCCGAGGTCGAGCTTTTAAATGAGAGCATCAACCGGCTTACCGGTGAGCTCGGGACGAAGCCGACGATCGATGAGGTGGCGAATGATATGGGGATCCCCCAGTCGAAGGTGCTGGAGATCCTGAAGCTCATGGGGGAGACGCTTCCGGAAGGAGAAGAGTATAAGGCGGCAAGAGAGCTCTGGGAAGACAACCCGATGCTCAGAAAGTTTTTATAACAGATAAGTGCTAAAAAAGGCTCTTGCGAAACTCTGTGAAGCACAGACTTTCGCAGGAGCCTGTAAGTGTCAAAAGGTGAAAGAAAGCGCAGGAAAGGGCTCAGCCCTTCCTGCGCAGTTTGTTTCCAAGGAGAATGAAATTCTGCTTTATGACCTGTGCGAAATTCAGAGAGCGGACGATTTTCTCAGCCGGGAAATGGTTCCTGCAGGCGCGGAGAAAAGCCCGCGGCTCTCTCACAGAGAACGGAAAATCGCCGTTCCTGACTGTCCGGATCGCTATACGCGGAATATAGCGTCCTCTGAAATAGACTGCGGCGATGATCAGCGCGACTTCGTCCCATGGAATCTGGATGTAATCCTGCAGCGTGCGCTCGTTATAATACTCGATTCCCTTTTCTCCGACCAGAATGTAGCCGTAAGTGTCAATTCCGTGGAATGCGGTCGCCTTGTTGGAAAATTCGATATTCTGGTTCAGGCGTTCGACAAGTATGTCCTCCGGATTCTTTCCGAAACGTTTGGATTTTTTGACTTCTGCCATAGTATCTCCTAAAAGTCTTTGCTTCAAAGAAAAGGGCCCGGGTGCTTCCGGGCCCTTTTGAAAATCGCAAAATCGGGTCTTATGATTGAATTACATCCGAGGATACCAACCAGGAACAGGCAAAGGATGATGACGATCGGGGATACATTCTTCTTCAGAAGTCTCATGCAGAGGAGCGTGAGAAGAAGCGGAACTAAACCCGGGATCAGGGAGTCCAGGTTGTTCTGCAGAGTGGTAACTCTGGTGGTTTCCAGATAACGTCCTTCTGCGAACTGGGTAAATGCTTCGTGGATTCCTTGTGTGCCTGCGGAAAGCTTATCCCAGTTGATGAAGGATCCATCCGCATTTTCAATTGTCGATACCGCTTTTACGAAATTGATGTTGACCCAGCGCTCAACCAGAGCACCCAGGATGAACATACCGAGGATGGAAGCGACCTTTGTGACTTTGCCGAGAAGACCGCCGGAAAGGTCCTTGGTGATCTCCATACCTACTTTGTAGCCGAATTCCTGTGTATACCACATGAATCCCATACGGAATGCATTCCAGAGGACGAAGAAGAGAATCGGTCCAAGGATATTGTGGTCACTTGCGAGACCTGCACCGAGGGCCGCAAGAATCGGGCGAAGCGTGAACCAGAATACGGGATCGCCGACACCGGCCAGAGGTCCCATCATACCGACTTTAACGCCCTGGATTGTCTGGTCTTCAACGGGTGCGCCGTTCGCGCGGTCTTCCTCAAGAGCAAGGGTGACACCCATGACCGGGGAAGCGACATACGGCTGTGTATTAAAGAATTCAAGATGTCTCTTCAGAGCGGCAGCCTGTTCTTCTTTTGTCGTATAAAGTCTCTTGATAGCTGGGATGATTGCATAGCACCAGCCGCCGTTTTGCATACGTTCATAGTTCCAGGAGCCCTGAAGGAAGGTAGAACGAAGCATGACCGATCTGCGGTCGGCAACTGTTAATTCAACTTTTTTGTTCTCTGCCATTTTTTCGTACCTCCTTCTTTATTATTCGTAATCATCCAGGATATCGCCGAGCGGATCTCCTGTACCTGCAGCCGCTCCTGCAACACCTGTGTTCTCCGAAAGCTTCAGATAGATGAGGGCGATGCAGACGCCGATCGCGCCGAGAGCGATCAGAGTGAGGTCGCCGATGGCTGCGAGGCAGAAGCCGATGATCAGGAACGGCCATACTTCTGCTGTAGCCATCATGTTGATGACCATCGCGTAACCTACGGCAACGACCATGCCGCCGCCGACGGCCATGCCTTCTGTCAGCCATTTAGGCATGGATTCAAGGAAGCCCTTGACAATCTCAGCCGGGATAAAGCAGAGAACCACTGCCGGAATCGCAATACGAAGGCCCTGAAGGGCGATCGCGGCGAACTGCCAGATTTCAATCGCTTTGAAGTTTGCATCTTCTGCGGCTTTGTCCATTCGATGTACGACCGCGACGGAGAGCGTACGGACGACCATTGTGAGGAAGAGACCAGCAACAGCCAGCGGTACTGCCATTGCGATCGCAGTAGAAACCCCTTCATCACCTTGCCCGCCGACGACGAGGATGATTGCGGAAGCGACTGACGCGAGGGCAGCGTCCGGAGAAACGGCAGCACCGATATTTGCCCAGCCGAGAGCCATCATCTGGAGAGATCCGCCCAGCATGAGGCATTCCGGAAGATGTCCGGTAACAAGCCCGATCAGTGTGCAGGCAACCAGCGGCTGATGAAATTCGAACTCATCAAGGATACCTTCCACACCAGCCAGGAATGCCACGATAAATACTAAGATAATAGAAATGCCTGACATTTCAATTCCTCCTGTTTGTGTAATTTATTCAATTGTTACTTGATGCCAAGTC
>CADABA010000104.1 GCA_902785985.1 uncultured Lachnospiraceae bacterium | reverse complement strand
ATATCGTCTATTTCTTAAGACATCAACGTAATCTTATAATCCCCTGTTCTTACTGGTATCTGTACTATTATCTATAACGTAGAATATTTTTCTGTTTCCAATGAGCGCCTCCCTCTCGCCCGTTTGCGTATTTTATAGTTTCAGCGTTTCCAAGGCCTCCTGATACAGAGACTGTTCTTCCATGCTGGGAATCATGTCTTTCTCAATTTTTCCAAGGACCCGGCCGATAACGGTAGCACCTTCCTCGTAGGGGAAGATGTCATCATAATCCTGATTGATAGAGTGCAGGCGGTCATAGGCTTATCAGATCCTCCCGGAGTTAATTGATCTGTGGGGTATGAACATCAAGACTACGATACCCGCAAGAAAAAACTGAGGAAGACGGAGCGGCCAATGACGACCGCTCTGTTCATGCTGCGCTGTGTTCAGCTAGGGCTGAATATCGCTGACCTCGATCTTCTGACTATAGGCCTTGTCAATGATATGTTCAACGAGAGCGGACGAGACTCCATGGAGTGGCGTGAGGAAGCAAGCCAGGCAGACATGGACCGTATCTGATATAAAAAGTTCACACTTTGGTTTCTCCCAAAGCCTTGACTTATCTCCCAAAACATAGTACAATTTGGGAGATAAGGAGGCGTGCCTATATGCGAGCTTTTAATTATTCCGCGTTCAAAGATGTCCAATGGGACAATGAAATTGTTGCTTTGCTTACTCAGATTCATGAGTTTAAAGGTCGACAGGAACTCTACCTGAAACAAAAGCCTGCGGTGCTTGATCATTTGGTTGAAGTAGCCAAAATTCAGAGTACGGAGAGTTCGAACAAGATAGAAGGCATCGTCACGACTAACACAAGAATAAAGGAGCTTGTAGCAGAGAAAACCACTCCAAGGAACCGGGATGAGAAGGAGATTGCCGGATATAGGGATGTGCTTGCACTTATCCATGAAAGATTCGAATACATTCCAATTCGATCATCTGTTATACTTCAGCTGCATCGGGATTTGTACAAGTATTCCGGCATGGATATTGGAGGCAGGTTTAAAAATACGCAAAACTATATCAGTGCAACAACCGCAGATGGCAAGCAATATGTCCTATTCACTCCGTTGGCTCCATATGAAACCCCGGAGGCGGTAGACAGTATATGTGATCAGTTCAGCCGCGCTGTGGATGAGGGTGTTGTTGACCCACTTCTTCTGATACCGATATTCATTAAGGATTTTCTCTGCATCCATCCATTTAATGATGGAAACGGGCGGATGAGCAGACTTCTTACAACCCTGCTCCTTTACCAGAGGGGATATGTTGTCGGACGCTACATCAGTCTGGAACATATCATCGAAAAGACAAAGAGTTCTTATTACGATGTCTTACAGGAGACATCAGAAGGCTGGCATGAAGGCGAGAATAGTTATGCGGCTTTTATTAAATATTTACTGGGGGTTGTGCTTAAAGCCTATAGAGACTTTGAGGATCGTGTTAACTTGTTCGGTGAGAAATTGTCAGCATACGACCTTGTAAAACGTGCGAGTGAGCAGAAAATCGCTGATTTCACAAAAAGTGAGATTATGGAACTTTGCCCGGAGATAAAAAGCTCATCAGTAGAGGCATCGCTTAAGAAGCTTTGTGATGAAGGATTCTTAAAAAAGATTGGATTGGGGAGAGCCACAAAATATGTAAAGGCATAATTTTCTCCCAAAGATCTGTATCACCTCCCAAAAGAGATGATAAAATGGGAGAAAAGAAAACACTCTGGGAGAAAACCCTGCTGGTGAAGAACTGGCAGGGTTTTTTCATGCCTGGAAATGGGTTATCTGCATATAAAACTGTCTTTCTTTATGCAGATATGAAGGTGATAAGCATGATGCCTGGACTGATTATTATACCTATGGAGGAATGCCGGTGACACTGACACTTCCATCCCATGAACAAAAAAGTCAGTATTTAAGAGATCTTTTTACAAGGACCTACCTAAAAGATGTAGTTGAGAGGCATTCTATTCAGAATGACACCGAGGTATTGGAAGATCTGCTAAATATCGTGGCATCGGCGATAGGGTCTCTGACAAATCCAATGAAGCTTTCCAATACTTTTGCAAGTGAGAAGCAAGTCAAGATTTCATCAGCAACGATCGATAAATATCTTGGATATTTCTCAGAGGCATTTCTTCTTTTCAAAGCGGAGAGATATGATGTGAAAGGGAAAAAATATATAAAGACCCCTGCAAAGTACTACTTTAATGATGTAGGTTTGCGAAACGCAAGACTTGGATTCCGTCAGCAGGAAGAGACTCATATCATGGAAAATGTGCTCTACTGTGACCTCATGAGAAGAGGATTCGACGTCGATGTTGGAGTAGTAGAGTATAATTTCAAAAAGGAAGACGGAAAAAGCGCCAGAGTACAACTGGAAGTTGATTTTGTCGTCAATCGTGGAAACCAGCGCTACTACATTCAATCAGCATTATCAATTGCCGACCCTGAAAAGCGGAAGCAGGAGATTCATTCATTAACGAAAATACCGGATTCGTTCAGAAAAATAGTCGTAGTTGGAGATAGAATCAATCCGTGGAAGGATGAAAACGGTATCCTCTATATCGGAATAGAGCGGTTTTTATTAGATGAAAATGCAATTGACATGTAAATAGACGAAGCCACTAACACAGATAAGCATCTTGGAGAAATCCAGGGTGCTTTTTTCATGGCCTTGAACAAGAACAAATCTGGCCAAAATAAGATGCGATCGTATTTTAGCCGAAATGTGCGACGGAAGAAAGCACAGGGAACTATTAACTGTATAGATGACCAGCTTCAAAACGGAGAGAATGTGTATATCGGAGACGAGGTCATCCAGATCCTCGCCAACGATGGGTATATCGATTTGAACTGCGAGACCCACAACGCCTATGATGCTTCCGGCTTCTGCAACGGCTATGTGAAGAGCGAGGACTTCCCGGATCTGAAGCCGGGAAAGAACCACATCGCATGGAGCGGAGCTATCGACCATGTGGAGATCACGCCGAGGTGGTGGACGCTATGATTCCTTGTGGTAAAAGAAGACGGGATTGATGTTCTGTGATTGCCCACTTGCTTCGTTTTCGGGCAGGGGATGATGAGTTCTCCTGGACGGAAGCGGAGCGGGTGGGCTTTTTTTGTCGTTTACAGCGACATTCATATGAAATGAGCTGTTGCTAACAGCAACATAAAACGAAGAAAACGGCTCTTGCTCAAAAAGTTTTCACATGAAATTGCAACAAAAACTATTGAATTCCGGAACTATAATTGCTAGAATAAAAAAGTTCCACACCCTAGTGGGTTGACGCTATTAGCAACAGGAGGCCGTAATGAAGCATCTATCACTCAGATTACTTTCTGAAATCGTGGTCAGCAGGAGAAAGGCTCTCAAACTTTCTCAGACTGCTCTTTCGGAGAAAGCAAACATAAACCGTTCTATTCTGTCACGTCTTGAGTCGGGGGATTATAGCCCCTCCGTGGACCAGCTTCTCTCACTATCAGCCGCTCTGGGCTTTCAGCTGACCGATGTTATTGTAGATGATGAAGCAGAGTCAGTTACTGTTGGGAGAAAAATGATTGCTGTAGCCGGTACAGGCTATGTCGGTCTTTCCCTCGCCGTTTTGCTGGCTCAGCATCACAACGTGACCGCTGTGGATATCATTCCTGAGAAGGTTGAGAAGATTAACAAGTGGAAGAGTCCAATCCAGGATGAGTACATAGAGAAATATATGGCTGAGCATGAGGAGAGGAATTTAAGTCTCCATGCAACCACAGATGCCATTTCTGCTTATGTAGATGCAGATTTCATCGTCGTGTCTGCTCCGACCAACTATGATCCTAAGACAAATTTCTTCGATTGTTCTGCTGTGGAAAGTGTTCTGGGGCTTATCAAAGAGGCTACAATGAATCGGATAGATAAGCCGACCGTCGTCATTAAGTCCACGATTCCGGTTGGATACACAGTCCATATCCGTGAGAAGATGGGCATGGATAACATTATCTTCAGCCCGGAGTTTTTAAGGGAGAGCAAGGCGCTCTACGACAACCTGTATCCTAGCCGGATCATTGTGGGAAGCGATGAAACCAATATTCCTGCCGCACAAACCTTTGCCGCAATGCTTCAGCAGGGTGCCATAAAAACCAATATCCCAGTACTCTTTATGGAGACAACGGAGGCAGAGGCCACAAAGCTGTTCGTGAACACCTATCTCGCTCTGCGCGTCAGCTATTTCAACGAACTGGATACTTATGCCGAGGTCAAGCATCTCAAGACTGCGCCGATCATTAAAGGGGTGTGTCTTGACCCACGAGTGGGTGACTATTACAATAATCCCTCCTTCGGATACGGCGGGTACTGCCTGCCGAAGGACACGAAACAGCTTCTGGCTAACTACCAGGATGTGCCGGAAAACCTGATCCAGGCTATCGTTGAAAGCAATAGAACCAGAAAAGACTTCATTGCGGACCGTGTGTTGGAGATCGCCGGGACCTATGGTAACAGTGAAGCATATTCCGCAGATAAGGAGAACAGACAGAAGGAAGTTGTGGTTGGCGTGTACCGCCTGACCATGAAATCCAACAGTGACAATTTCCGCCAGTCCTCTATCCAGGGCGTCATGAAGCGAATCAAGGCCAAGGGCGCAACTGTTGTGATCTATGAACCGACACTGGAGGACGGAACAACATTCTTCGGTTCCGTTGTGGTCAACGATCTGAAGAAGTTCAAGAAGATGTGCGGCTGCATTATCGCCAACCGCTATGACGCAGTACTTGACGATGTGGAAGAGAAGGTCTACACGAGAGACCTGTTCAGAAGAGATTAACATTAAGGAGATAAACACATATGAAAATTACAGTCGCAGGAGTAGGATATGTAGGGCTTTCCCTTGCCGTTTTGTTGGCACAGAACCATGAGGTCATAGCCATCACTACGACAGAAGCAAAAGCGGAAAAGCTCAACAAGTTCATCAGCCCGATCCAGGATGATGAGATCGAGAGATTCTTTAAGGAAGCCAGGGAAGGACAGCGGACGTTGAATCTCCACACGACAACGGATAAGGCAGCAGCGTATGGAAATGCTGACCTTGTGATTATTGCTACGCCGACGAATTATGATGACGAGCACCAGTTCTTTGATACGAGCGCAGTGGAAGACGCTATCGAATGGACACTGAAGGTCAATCCGAATGTCCTCATGGTTATCAAGTCCACGATCCCAGTTGGCTACACGGATTCCGTTCTGAAGAAGTACGGGGTAAACAATATCATTTTCAGCCCGGAGTTCCTGCGTGAGTCCAAGGCGCTCTATGACAACCTGCATCCGAGCCGCATCGTTGTAGGTGCTTATGATGACCACAGAGCGGATGCTGAGATGTTCGCAGACCTTCTGCTGGAGGGGGCTAGGACGGAAGAGAAGAGAGCAGGACAGCCGGAGCAGAACATTCCGATCCTGATTGCGCATCCGACTGAGGCGGAAGCCATTAAGCTCTTTGCCAATACATACCTGGCCGTCCGCGTATCCTATTTCAACGAGCTGGACACCTACGCTCAGACCAAGGGACTGGATACACAGATGATCATTGATGGCGTGTGCATGGATCCGCGTATCGGCGGCCACTACAATAACCCGTCCTTCGGTTATGGCGGATACTGCCTGCCGAAAGATACCAAGCAGCTCCTTGCCAACTACAAAGATGTACCTCAGACCATGATCGAGGCGGTGGTAAAGAGCAATACCGTCCGTAAGGACTTTATCGCTGACCAGATCATCAGCCGCAACCCCGGCACGGTCGGCGTGTACCGCCTGACCATGAAGTCCAACTCTGATAACTTCCGTGCGTCCGCGATCCAGGGCGTCATGAAGCGGATCAAGGCAAAGGGAATCCCGATCATCATCTACGAGCCGACGATGGAGGATGGCAGCGAGTTCTTCCGCTCCAAGGTGGTCAATGACCTTGAGAAGTTCAAGGCACAGAGCGATGTGATCCTGGCCAACCGCTTTGATGCGGATGTCCTGGGTGATGTGGAAGAGAAGGTCTACACGAGAGACCTGTTCCGGAGGGACTAAGAATGCAGAAGATAGATTTGAACGGGAAGACTATACTGGTGACGGGGTGTCCTGGATTCATCGGGGCAAATCTTGTGATTCGCCTGCTGAAGGATATGTCCTCAGGCACGGTGGTCAGCCTTGACAACATGAACGACTATTACGATCCGGCCCTGAAAGAGTATCGACTGAGCCTTGTGGAGAAGGCTGCGGAAGCCTCCCCCGTCAAGCATGTGTTCGTCAAGGGCTCCATCGGGGATAAGGCACTGGTGGATCAGCTCTTTGCTGATTATAAGTTCGACATCGTGGTGAATCTCGCTGCGCAGGCGGGTGTGCGGTATTCCATCGACCATCCGGATGTGTATATCGAAAGCAATATCATCGGCTTCTATAATCTGCTGGAGGCATGTCGCCACAATCCCGTAGAGCATCTGGTGTATGCGTCGAGCAGCAGCGTCTACGGCGGGAACAAGAAGGTTCCGTTCAGCACGGATGATAAGGTAGATAATCCGGTGAGCCTTTATGCCGCGACCAAGAAGAGCGATGAGCTGCTGGCTCACGCATACAGCAAGCTCTACAACATTCCCTCAACGGGTCTGCGCTTCTTCACCGTTTATGGTCCTGCTGGGCGGCCTGATATGTTCTACTATAGCGCCACACAGAAGCTGGTAGCCGGGAAGGCCATCCAGATCTTCAACTATGGCGATATGCGCAGAGACTTCACTTATATCGACGATATCGTGGAAGGCATCGTCCGTGTCATGCAGGGTGCGCCGGAAAAGAAAAATGGTGAAGATGGTCTGCCGATCCCGCCCTATGCTGTGTACAACATCGGCGGCGGACAGCCGGAGAATCTGCTCGACTATATCAGTACACTGCAGGAAGAACTAGTAAGAGCAGGCGTGCTTCCTGCTGACTACGATTTTGAAGGTCATCGTGAGCTGGTCGGCATGCAGGCCGGAGATGTGCCTGTCACCTATGCTGATTCCGAGGCGCTGGAGCGGGATTACGGCTTCACCCCTAAGATCGGCATTCGTGAAGGTTTAAGAGCCTTCGCTGAGTGGTACGCAGAGTATTACAGATAAAGAAGCGCTCACTTACTTCCTTTTCCGTCTGGGAACTATCTCCCAACCTGAAAACGGAGTGAGTGGGCTTCTTTTGTCTTCTTCTGACAAAAATCTCTCTACCCGCTTGCTATGCGCAAAACTCTGGTTTACCCTGTACCACAAGGCGGCAGGACACACATAGCAGCCAGAAAACATAGGAGGCGCTCACATGAAGAACATAAAAGATTACGGATAACCGCGACCCGGATGCTCTTACTACGATGTGAGTTTGAAAGAGTGGCGGCTTGCCTAGGTAGAGAAGGTAGCGGAAGTCTCTCCGGTCAGGCATGCCGGATACCAAGGTAAAGTATGTCCAGGACAGCGGGTTGGTGGTTTTCGATCTGAGAAAAGCGTATGAAATCCACGAGGGACGGATGAAGGAAGTACATTAGCATATTGACAACACATTCACCTGGGTGCAAGATAGATATGCACTCAAATGAATGTAAAGGAGGTATACATCATGGCATTCATGGAGGGTATAGCGTAGTGTTTCCGCACGGGAAAGATTATCTCATTCTGAGAGAGCGTCGCGTGACTTCGGGTTTGACACAGCAGCAGGTAGCGGATAAGGCTGGGGTCAAGCTGCAGCAGTATCAGAAATTTGAGAGTGGAGAAAGAAATCTTCGGACAGCGTCATTCCAAATCGCCTGTAAGGTGCTGGAAGCACTTGATTTGGATATTGTTATCAGCTGTGGACTACGCAGCCCGAGAACCTTCCGGAAAAGAGACGGGCACATAATCATCGCTGGGATAATATCGGCGGTCGATTTGAAAAGTATGAGATTGAAGGGGACTTCGGAGCGTACAGAGTCATGAAGCGGGAGATTCCGACATTATTCTGTTACTTCGATTATGACCGGATATCGTCAGAATGGACAATGGGTCTGGAAGAATTATTTCCGACCGTATTACGTGTTTGGGAAATAACAGGACTTAACGGATCAGCTTTACCGTGTTCGCGGCGTTCTATTGGATCGTGTATCGCATAACGTCCGGCGTGTATTACCGGATCATAAGCGGAAAAGAAAATTTGCAGATCAGTTGAAAAATCAAGGACCCCGGAAGAGATGCTTCCGGGGTCCTTGATTTCTTCGGAATAAGGGATATAATAGTTAGTGTATGATAACATATTTCTGTTTATCTTAAGCGATGCCATTCGCATTCCGGTCAGACTCCGTCGGATTCTCGGGGAACAGCGGAAGAGTGCGAATGCAAACGGAAGGCGGACGGTAAAGCCTGTTTTTTTTGGATAAGGGTTAGCTGGTTATAACGACTTGTTTCAGGGAGCCGCTCCCGTCTGGAAGATATGAAATAAGGAGGAATTGAAAATGTCTGTTGGTGGAAAAATCGCACTGTTTCTCGGAGGCACACTCTTTGGATCGGCAGGACTTAAGATCCTGT
>CADABA010000103.1 GCA_902785985.1 uncultured Lachnospiraceae bacterium | reverse complement strand
ATCTGGCTTTACTTGAGGCAATGGGCTTTGTTCCTGAAAAATCCTACCCTCTATGAGTCAAATCTTTGCTCATATGTACAGAAACATCAATGACTGTGTTTAGCTCACACAAAATGGGAATGCAAGTATCACATAGTATTTGCGCCGAAGTACAGACGCCAGGTGATATACAAGAAGATTAAGGCAGACGTAGGCCAGATACTGGGAACGTTATGCCGAAGAAAGGGGATAGAGATCATTGAGGCAGAGGCCTGCCCGGATCACATCCACATGCTTGTAAGGATTCCGCCTAAATATTCGGTATCAGAGATAATGGGGTATCTGAAGGGAAAAAGTTCGCTGATGATATTCGAAAAACATGCAAACCTGAAGTATAAATATGGGAACCGGCATTTCTGGTGCAGAGGATATTATGTCGATACAGTGGGGAAGAATACAGCTGCGATAAAGAAGTGAGGAAAAACAAGAAGTGAACCACTTGAAGTGGTAGTAGGAAATCAAAGCAAACCAGCAAGCCCCTTATGGGGCTACGCCGGAGGAAGGAAGCACTGAACCAGCCCCTTTAGGGGCAGCTGAGTATGTGGTGCAGCTGGCAGACCTTTCAGTGCGCCTTCCGGGCGCAAGCGGGAATCAACCCCTTATAGGGGTGGAGCAGGCCACCGGCTAAGCCGGTGGTCCTGACTTAGGGGAAGAAGTGCCAGGATGCCATCCGATGGAAATTACTTATCTCTGATCGCCTTCTTACTAATGCAGGCGGGTAGTTTGTATGAAGTATTAATCGTGTATTAAAAGATAATGATAAAGTAGAGAATACAAGGGGTATTCTTGAAAAAGCCTTAAAATAATGGCTGGATGTAGTATGGAAGAGATGCTATAATATTGTTTTAAAATAAGAATATAGCATAATGGCTTAGCTGCAGACGTTTGATTTCCCTGATTTTTATAAGAAAGCATGACTAATTGTAAAGACAAAGGGTGAAATCGAAACTTCGTTTTATGCTTAGATATGAGACTGCCTTTAATAAATGAAATGTGAAAGAGCCGGGTATGCTAAATAATATTTTTAAATCATTATGAGGGGAAGATATCAGGCTATTTGACGTTTTAAGGATCAGTCAGTCTGATGTTATTTATCTAGGAACTGGTCTGATATCGGTCTTTATTTTCTGAACAGTATTCAGTGAAGAATAGCAGACGAATTATTATGTTGATCTTATAGAGTGGTCTGCAGGTAAAAAATATTTGCGTATATTCTCCAAAGCGTGGATATATGGTTCTCGCGTACATCCAAAATTTATTTTGTACGTGTTTTTTGCGTTCTTTCATTTGGGTTGTTTATACGGAGTGTGCAGAATATTATCAAATTAGAACCTTTTGATGTGCGTTCTTAAGATTTCGAAATTGTTGGAAGAACTAGATCAAGAAAAGAGGAAACGTATGGAATTTCTGCAGAAAATAATCAGGAAGATCATACAATTTCAGAAAAGCAATAAGCAGTGGCGGAAAGCGGTCAGGTTTCTTGAATGTATTACTGTGTTCGTGACGACCTATGCACTCATTCTGCCCGCTATCTCGCTGAGTCAGGATACTGCCAGACAGCAGGACGGCATTGTACTTGAGGAGAGTGTGGACAATGAACAGGTGGATGCCACTTCCGGGAATGACGTGCCAATTTCGTCGGAACAGGCAGAATACGCAGAGAATGCGGCGGAACAGCTCTCCGGCAACACCGTGCAGGAGGAAATATTTGATACCGCAGCTCTTACCGGTACGGTTTATCCGACGTCCCTTGACCTTCGTTCTGAGAAAAGAATGGACGCGGATGCAATAGTGGCCATACCGCAGGGAACAGTGGTGACCGTCCTTGAGAATCAGGGTGACGGGTGGCTTCTCATTTCCACACCGGATGGATGGAACGGCTATGTGAAAGCGGCGGAGATATTTCTTCCGGATGAGAAGGTCGATGAGAAAAGACCGAAGATGACCTTCGAGCTGATTGCCGACAGGAATTCACCGGACGCGAAAATCAGCGAGGAGTATATTGACGGGACTTTCTCGGATCCGGTCAAGGTTCATGTGGAGGCACCTGTCGGGGGCCTTTCCTGCCGGCACGACGATGAAAGTCAATCCGATCGCAGAGGAGCAGGTCAGGGAAGCAGTCGAGTCCGTTATGCCGAATACAGAATTCGTCAGCCGGGTGAGCGCTGTCGACATCACATTTATTGATATCTGGGGAGATGAGATCGAGCCTGATTCGGAGATTAAGGTATCTCTGACAGGGGAAAGCGTTCCTGCTGATGAAGAGCCTCACGTGGTCCATGTGGATGACGAAGGCCAGGCAGAGATGGTCGAGGCGAAGAAGGAAGAGGAGAATGTCGTCTTTGAATCGGACAAGTTCTCGGTATTTGCAGTCGTTGAAACGATCGAGAAGTATGTGCTGGCGAGTGACGGGTATAACTATAAGATCAGTGTGACCTGCGGTACGGAGACCGGTGTGCCCTGGGGTTCGGATCTGGTGGTGGATGAGATCACAGAAGGACTTTCTGTGTATGGGAAGAGCTATGCTCATTACGTATCATACACAGAGAACGCATTGGGCATGGACAAAGGCAGCGCAGGATACATCCGGTTGTTTGACATTAAAATTGTTGACGGAAACGGAGAGAAGATTCAGCCTGCTGAGGGAAGTAAGGTAGATGTGAAGATCGAGCTGGCTGACACGCGGAGCAGCGATCTGAAAATTGTTCATTTTGCAGATGATAGTGCGGATGGGGATGTGATAACGAATGCAGATATCCTGCCGGCGGAAGATGAGAACGGTATCGTTGTATCTTTTGAAACATCCGGCTTTTCTGCATATGCGATCGTGACCGGTCCGACGGAAGGTATTAATAATGGGATCCTGAGAACGCTTTCGGATGTGGCTGATGCGGTCACAGAAAATGAAAGACTGTATCTGTCTGTCAACCGCAGCGGTAATTATGAGGAATACTTTACCAGTACGGTTAAATCCGGTACAAACAAAGTGTTGTTAGTCAGTTCGAACATCGACCAGGCAGGCCAGTGGATTTTTGAACCGACGGGGGATGAGAATGCTTACCGTATTCATACTGCAGCAGGGCAATATATCAAGCACAGCCCTAACAGTGGCAATAATAATAATATCGAACTGACCGATGCACAGGATTCGGCCTCAGTATTTATACTGGAGCCGCCTGACGAAAATGGCCGTTTCACCATAAAACTAAGTACTGGGAACAAATGGCTGCAGTATTCCGACGGTGGTGGTGGTATTCGTTTATATCAAGAAAAAAGTAACGTGAAAAACAGCCACGTCCAGATCAGGCTGGTGAATTCTCCTGAAATCGATAGTGATCCGTATGATCTTGACAACAGAACCTACGGCCTGATGAGCTGGGGCGACGGCGCATCCGGCAAGGCGATGACTGCGTCCGGATCAGTCAATCACACTTTGGACGTTGATCCGCTTACAGTCATGTCTAATTCCGGCGGCGACATGATTTATGTGTCCAAAAGCATTGAAGACATTACCATGTGGACATTTGAATGGCTGGAGGACGATAAGTATTCTCTGAAAGCGACTGTGGACGGCGAGGAGAAATATCTGAATATCACTCCTCAGGGGCTTTCGATGAGCGATGATCCTGTTCCGATTCAGGTTGTTCCGGGAACAGGCGCACGTGCCGGGCAGATCTGCCTGAAAAAAGACGGCACCACGCTGACTTATAATTCCACAACGGGTGAAAGCTCAGCCGGCTCCTTCGGCGTGGGAGGCATCGCGGGCAGTGAATGGCTGTACCTTTTGGAGCCTTCGACGCTCACGAATGATTATTCCCTGACGCATACGGCAGAAAAGGTCAGCGTATCTGATACGTCGAAGGTTACGAACGGATCCCGTGTGATCGTGTACACCCGCGTTTGGAATGACAGCACTGCCCGGTATGATTATTATGCGATTGATCATGACGGCAGCCTCGTCCCTGTCTATGAATTCGGCGACAGCATCCGATGGGTCGGCCCGCAGGTCAACTCGATGCTGTGGAACTTCGTGGAGTATTATACCGAAGGAACAGACGATCCGAATTATTTTTACGAGCTGTACAACCAGTACTCGGAAAGCTATATCGCACCGCAGATTGGCGGAACGACTGTTTTGAGCGATGATCCCGTCGGTATCAACCTGCCGGGGAGGAAGATCGGTCAGTATTATTCAAAGATCGTGACATGGGACGATAACAATTACAGTTATGCCGGTCTGGGTGTGGATGAAATTGGATTTTCCAATATTTCCACCAAACTAAACGATGCGGACGATTTCTATTTCGCCATCATTCAGGATATTCCCATCGATGATACGCTGAATACCGTCAGTACCATCGACAATGAGTTATATGGAATTACGATGAAGATGGTAAACTACAACAATACCCCGACGGCTAAAGCTGGCAGCACAACTACATCGAAAGCACAGCAGGACGTGCTGAACGACAGTAGAGGATTTGTTCAATCGGCCGCTTACAGCACCAATCCGGGTCTGGTAAGCAGCGATCTTAAGGAGGACGGTTATCCTCAGGCTTCCGGCGGTTCTCTCATAAATCTGTTTGGTTCTGGCGCCTCTGAAGTCAATCACCTGTTCATCGAAAGCACCTACAATGAGACCGGTTATTTCGAGTTTGACAGCTCGCAGAACTATGCCTATCTGAATGGGACGGACTTCCGTGTTTACCGGGAAATCGGCACAGCCGATTCTCCCGGCGATAAACCTACTTTGAAGCACGGTCAGTTCTATCCGTATAATGATATCGAAGCAGGTACGTTTGCTTCAGTGAATGGGAAAAACCGGTATACCGTTGCTTCAAATGAGATTCCACAGAGTGACCCGCGGTATAACGAGAATCTGTATCTTGTCAGAAATCCGGACTTTTACTTTGGCATGGAGCTTGAGGCTTCCTTCACTCAGACGGAGAGCGGACTGGATGACTGGGGGCATCCCATCATCTTTGAGTTCACCGGAGACGACGACTTCTGGCTGTATGTTAACGGCGAACTGGTACTTGACCTTGGCGGCATCCACAGTGCCGTGGGGGGATCGGTCAATTTCGCGACTGGCGAAGTGAATGTCAACGGGAGCCCGACGAACCTCCGCGAGATTTTTGAAACGAATTACAGGGACAGAAATCCAAATGCTTCGGATGATGAGGTAAATGCATATCTCGCAGGATACTTTGAACCTGGCGAGAATCACTTCAAAAACTTCTCGACCAATACGATGCGCATCTTCTTTATGGAGCGCGGCGGCGGCGCATCTAACCTGCACATGCGCTTCAATCTGGCTTCTGTCAGACCGAACACGGTGGAACTCACCAAGAATATTTCAGGATTCGACGGCGATGCTTCTGCCATGGGAGAGTATGTGTACCAGATTAAGTATAAAGAGAAGGATAGTTCTGTAGAAAAACTGCTTCCTTACGACAGTGATCCCTTAACCGCACAGGTTAAGTACAAGGGAACGAATACGCCCGTCAAGGGCAGGGATTCGCTGACCATAGGCGGAACAACGTATCAGGATGTCTTCCTGCTCAGGCCGGGGGAAATAGCGGTTATTGAACTGCCGAACGCGGAATCCTATACAATCGTAGAGTGCGGTCTGAAGGATGGCGTTTATAAGAAGGTGTCGGTGAACGGCAATGAGGTAGCCGGTACAGCCACATCCGCGGGGGGATATTCCGATTACGACTGTGGTTACAGTACGTTGAAGGAACGCAACTCAGTTACCTATGATAATAAGGTTCACCCGGATGCGTTCAGGGAGCTGTCGATCGAAAAGAAACTGTTCAGAGAGGACGGCACTACGCCAATTCACTTTGCCGATGACAGCACCCTGTTCAACTTCCGGCTTCACCTGGGAACAGAGTATGACACAACCATACCGCTTGCTGACATGCATGAGTACTATGTTAAAGACAATCAGGGGAACTACTGCAAGTGGGATTCAGGCAAACCGGGAGGAGCGGGATTTGTTTCTCTTAATAAATCTGATTTCAGCCAGCTGACAGATAAGGAGAAGGAAGACGCCACATTCCATACGTCCATGAATGGCGCTATCTCGAAGATTCCTGTCGACTATACTGTGGTGGTGCCTTATCTCGTGGTGGGTACGCAATACATGGTGGAGGAGCGGGGCAGCGAGATGCCGGATGGCTATTCATTCAATAAATGCATTCGGTACGAAGATAAACCGGCTGCCTCGGAAGCCGACGGAACTGCATCTTTCGCTCCTGCGGAGGGAAATATCGTTTCCGGTCATGATCCCTATGTGGAGGTTCACAATCTGAAGGGGTTCGGTCTTCGCGTAAATAAGGTCTGGACGGATAAGGACTATATGGCGTCCCGTAATCCGACATACTTTGCGGTATTCTGTGATGGTGCACTGGTTGCCGATACACTGCGCCAGATGCCCTATACGTTGAATCCTCAATCGCTGTACTGGTATTTCCAGCACCTGGAATCCGGCAAGACACTCAGCAATTACAAGATCCGCGAGGTTGAGGTTACAGACCCGGTAGTCAATTCTGAAGGATATGTGACGAGCTATGGGAGCATTACCCCTATTGTCAATAATGAAACTCTGAAAATCGAAGGCACGCTGAAGGGCGCGGAGTCTTCTTATCCTATCGACTATACGGTGACGTATGAAGAGGGACAGATCGATCAGAACTCCAACGTCCGTATAGATACCGCAAAGAACGACCGGCCTGGCATTGTGATGACAAAGACGGATCCAAACGGGGATCCGCTTCCGGGTGCACGATTCAGCTTTACACTGGAAGACGGAAGTGGAACGAAGCTCGGTCCATTTACCTCTGATGATAAGGGCAGGGTTACCATTGCATATCTGAGGAAGGGTGTAAAATACATCCTGAAAGAAACGAAATCACCGCAGAATTACCAGGGTTTGGCTCCGATGACGATCATCTGGAATGAGGACGGAACAGTTACAATCAATAGCAGCGGTGATGCTTCAGATCAGGAAGGTTATGAGCTGACACAGCCTTCAGATTCATCAGCATCGCCGCAGCTCCGTCTCGTGAACAGAAGCTATACGTTTCATGCGTATAAAACGGATGCGGATACAGGACTGCCTGTCGAGAATGCAGTATTTGCGCTGCATAAAATGTTCACGAGCGGCGATACGAGCGACTTCAGCCCCACGCCGCTGACGGGATATGAGACACTGACGTCTGATTCAGATGGTGAAATCAAAGGTGTGAATGGTAAGGAACTGAATGACCTGCCGCCTGGTACTTACGAACTGCGTGAAACGACCGCCCCGGGTGGATATCAGTCCCTTTCTGTCCACGTCCGTTTCACCATCAGTGAGATCGGCGAAATTACCGTTGATGCAGCACACAGTCCCGAAGGCGTACAGATTGTTACCACGTTGGCTGACGATATGAATATGATTAACAATATATTGACCATTCCCAACCATCGCCTTCTGTCGGTTACTCTGAAAAAAGTGAGCGCCGAGAGCGGAGAGCCACTACTTGGTGCGAAATTCAGCTTGACGAAGAAGAATGATTCTGTCTGGGAGGCTGTCAGCGGCTATGATGAAATCGACTTGAGTGAAGAGTCGCAGGTCACGATATCCTCCCTGGACGAAGGGCTCTATCGTCTGGAAGAGACGGATTCGCCTGACGGATATGTCATTATATCCAAATTTATATATCTGAAAGTCGATTCTGATGGCCAAATATCGCTGACAGATGAAAGCGGTACAGGTGCAAACCCGAACCGTGAGGCCGAACTGACTGCTCATGAGACAGAGGGGTATATTCTGACGGTCAAAAACGTTTCAGGCACGTCTCTCCCCTACACAGGCGGTCCTGGAACATGTATCTTCTACATCCTTGGAGGCATCTGTGTAACTCTTGCGTGGATATGCATCATGATGAGACGGCGTGGAAGATTCTCAGATTAGCGCTAAAGCTGCATCGCAACTGATGCAGCTTTTTTCTTGCCGTTGTTCTTTGATGCGGTGAATGAACAAAGTGCGCATCAATGACACATAAGCACAAGACTCCTCTAAAAAGAGCTTCCGAAGACCCGGAGTGGTTTGGAATACGCATTGACAGACAGAGAAGGAAAATCGCTGTAACAGAGTGTCAGATGAAAGAACTGACCGCAGAAATATACAATTTGTGATTTCCTTACACGAAAGTATTGTGAAGACTGCCCTTTTTAGGGGAAAAGTGGTAAACTGAATCTGAACGCCGAGACGTTCTTAATAAATCATCAGGCATTTTCCGGCGTGTCGGGAAGAGATGCAGGATGCAGCTGCTTACAGACGATGCAATGAACGAGGAGAAAGAAAATCCTTCCCGTGAAATAATGTGGAGCGATAAAAAAAGGATCTGGTGCGGGCTTCCCTGGACATTTACCAGATACAGTGTGAGTCCGGACCGTCTCTATATAAAGAGAGGCTTAATAACAATCCATGAGGATGAGGTCCGGCTCTACCGGATCCGTGATATCAGTCTTCGTCAGGGTTTCTTTCAGAGACTGTTCGGATTGGGCACGATCAATATCAGCTCATCGGATTCCAGCATGGGGAATTTTCAGCTTAAAAATATCAAGAAAAGTCACGATGTGAAGGAGATGCTTTCGGATGCGGTCGAGACCGAGCGCGAGCGGAAGCGCGTGTCAATGCGTGAGTTCGTCGGCTATGGAGAGATGCACGACACGGACGATGTTGATTTCGACAATTTTGATGATCAGTGACCGACTGAGAGTGTATTTGTATTTGCTAATTTTGTTTTCAGTACGTATAATCAGAATAGGTGCACAGAGATTACAGTGAGGTGTTAATTATGGTTACAATAGCTAATATCTCACTTTTTCTTTGACTGTCAAAAAATAGATAACATACTTGTAATTGAGCACCCAGTGCGGAAAGGCGGTCTCTATGGTAAATAATGATCAGAATGTAATCAGCTTGAAACATCGTGTAGTCAGGGCTGTCTGCCGGGCGGCGTGGGAAGGTGAAATCGGGTACGAGGAGCGTGAGAAGATCGTCATGGAGGTCGCGCCGGGACCGAAGCCCAATTATCGCTGCTGTGTCTATAAGGAGCGGGCGATCGTTCGGGAGCGTATTCATCTGGCGATGAATGAGAACGCGGATATCAATAATCCGACGAAGAACGTTGTTCAGGTCATCAACGCTGCGTGCGACGAATGTCCGATCGCGACATTTTCCGTAACCGATAACTGCCGTTTCTGCCTTGGCCGTCCGTGCATCAGCTCCTGCCGGTTTGACGCGATCACTCCCGGTGAGCTGCGTATGCACATTAATTCGACTAAATGCAAAGAGTGCGGAAAGTGCGCGGAGGCATGTCCGTATGGCGCGATCGTCCATCTGGAGCGTCCGTGCAAGAAGGTATGTCCTGTGAACGCGATCTCCTATGATGAGTACGGATTCTGCAAGATCGACGAGGAAAAATGTATCCACTGCGGACACTGCATTCACAGCTGCCCGTTCGGCGCGATCAGCGATAAGGTCACGCTTGTTCCGATCATCCGCGCGATCCAGGCAGGAAAGAAAGTGATCGCAATGTGTGCTCCGGCGACGGAAGGCCATGGCTTCCGTGAAGGCTGCCCTGAAGAAAGTCGGGTTTGCGGATATGGTCGAGGTCGGTCTCGGCGGCGACATGACGGCTGCCTATGAGGCGAAGGAGTGGATCGAGGCCAAGAAGGAAGGCAGGAAGATGACGACGTCCTGCTGCCCGGCATTTATCAGTATGATCCGTCATCAGTTCCCGAAGATCTATGAGAACAATAAGTCATCGACTGTCTCTCCGATGGTCGCAGTCTCCCGCTATTTGAAAGTGATGAATCCGGACTGCATAACAGTGTTCGTCGGACCGTGCGTGGCCAAGAAGGGAGAAACACTGAACGAGTTCATCGCGGATCGTCCGGATTATGCGATCACCTTTGACGAGATGCTCGATCTCTTCGAATCGAAGAATATCGAGATTGAAGCAGTTAATGAAGATTATCAGGAGTCCTCGACCTGGGGCAAGAAGTTTGCCGGACTCGAGGTCATTGAGGAGATGGGAGAAGATGTTTCGGATATCAAGCTTCTTCCGTGTGCGGGCGGAGCGGAATGCCGTAAGGCTCTGATGCTCCTGAACAGCGGAAGGCTTCCGGAAGACTTTGTCGAAGGCATGATGTGTCCGGGCGGATGCGTCGGCGGACCGTCCAGGCTGGGAGCTGAGAAAGAAATCACGAAGGCGAGGGCCGGACTGCTTGCAAAGGCGGACCGCAGAAAGATCCTCGAGAATCTGGAAAATTATCCGATGGACAAGTTCTCGATGTATCGGGATGGCCATATGGATTAAGACCGGAGGGGATTTCATTTACAGGAAGAATAAAAGCCGCCGGCGGATCGCTTTACGTGCGCAGTGGAAGGCGCTGACGCGCTGCGCACGCCGCGGTAAGAACGCCGAGGCGCTCTTGAAAAGATGGAGACAGTCGCTTTTGCAGGCGGCTGTCTCTTTTTTAGTTGACATATACCCCGGATGGGTATATTATTATCTCGGCAAGATACCCCAGGGGGTAATGTTTCCTGCAAGAAAGAGACTGTTTACCCCTGACGGTGCCTGTATGTATTAAGCCCGGCCGACGGGAGCTGCAGAAATGTCGCGAAAACTGCAGAAGCAGTAATGGATGCGAAGGCCGGAAACGCAGTAATACGACATTTATGAGGATGGGTATGGAAAGCGAAGTAATAAAGAACGAAAGAATGGATGAGGCGGGGAAGGATATCGGCCTTTCTGAAGAGAGCGGCGATTCGTGCTGCTGCAGAAAAAAGATCCGGAGTGAAAAAGAGCAGAAAGATCTTCTGAACCGCCTGAACCGGATAGAAGGGCAGATTCGCGGCATCAAGGGAATGCTGGAAAAGGATGCCTACTGCATCGATATTCTGAATCAGGTATCGGCAGCTAACAGCGCGCTGAACAGCTTCACGAAGGTCCTTCTTGCAGAGCATATAAAAAGCTGCGTTGCGGAAGATGTGAAGGCGGGGAACGAGGAGAAGCTGGATGAGCTTGTGCGTACTCTTCAGAAGCTCATGAAGTAGGACGTTTTCTGTCTGCCCTGCACTCTGTGTGGAATAAGCCGCAGGAATGCCGCAACAGTGAGCAGCTGAAAGCTGCGAATCTGTCGGCAAGGCTCATTGCGAACAGCAACATAGCGCGCAGCGCGACATGAGCATGGAGTGCAAGCGGAATGCGAACAGAACCGCTAAGATAAATCGGGATTTTGTGAATTCTCGTGTTACAGAATAGGCGCTTGCGAAACTCTGTGCGAAATGGAATTGTTTGGGCGCGGAAGCCGTTTGAATGTTCATACAATTCCTATGAAGCACAGACTTTCGTAATTGCCCGGTGTTACAGAACGGGAAAAGGAGAATCATCAATGGATCAATATACAGTGACGGGAATGAGCTGCGCTGCCTGCCAGGCCCGCGTTGAGAAAGCCGTGTCGAAGGTGCCCGGCGTCTCGTCGTGCTCGGTCAGCCTTCTGACGAACTCGATGGGCGTGGAGGGTAGTGCCGCACCGGCGGATATCATCAAGGCAGTGACAGATGCGGGTTACGGCGCTCAGCCGAAGGGAGCCGAGAAGACTTCCGGCGGTCTTTCGGCGAAACTCGCCGCGGAGGAGGATGCCCTGAAGGATCGGGCGACGCCGGTTCTTAAGAAACGTCTCATTGCATCTCTGGGATTTCTGGCGGTACTGATGTACTTCTCGATGGGACATATGATGCTGGGGCTTCCGATTCCTTCATTTTTCGAAGGAAATCACGTGGCGATGGGGCTTCTGCAGCTCCTTCTTGCGGGAATTGTCATGGTCATCAACCAGAAATTCTTTATCAGCGGTTTTAAGAGTCTCGCCCACGGCGCTCCGAATATGGACACGCTGATCGCGCTGGGCTCATCCGCGGCTTTCATTTACTCGACAGCGATGCTCTTTGTCATGACCCGGGCGCAGGCCGACGGCGATTCACAGGCGGTCATGAACTGCATGAAGGAGTTCTACTTCGAATCCGCCGCGATGATCCTCACACTGATCACGGTCGGGAAAATGCTGGAAGCCTACT
>CADABA010000102.1 GCA_902785985.1 uncultured Lachnospiraceae bacterium | reverse complement strand
ATCATAATAAAAGGCCTTTACTCACGTACATTTATTGTAGCATATTGTTCGTAAAATGCGAATTAGTTTTAAGAAATTTGTGCAAAAATCGTATAAAAATTTTACCTGTCTTTATTTAATAGGGAAAATAGTGCAATTGATAAGCGTTTTTTGATGTATGATTGTTGGAAAAAATCATTTAAAATGGTTCGTGACAGAGCTGTGATCAGGCTTCTCTGCATCATTAAAAGCCTTTAAGGGGAATCCGGAAAAATCATATCTTCACAAGGACTCTCATTTTTAGTATATTACTATCTATTGAAACAAGTAATCATGAGCGCTTTGGCTTTTTTGCAGCACTTCGCACGCAAGAAACCTGCGTCAGAGATGAAATCTATCGTATGTACGGTTTCCGGCCGTTACATGGAGAAGTTTATGAAATCAAATTTACCAATCATTGGGAAAGTGCTTGCTGTCGTCATTTCTGTCTGCTGTATTGCCTTCATGGGTTATCTTCATTTTTCGGACAAAGAAAGCCGCGCTGAGACTGAAGCCGTCGTCGCGGAAGTGAATGAGGGGACACGGGCTGAGGAGAAGACACAATCTGTTCAGGCTGCAAAAGAGAAGGCTGCCCGGGAGAAAACGGACAGCTTTTATCAGAAACTTGCGGATGGCTTCAACGTCAGTATTCTCGTTGTTGGAGATACGCTTGCATCGGGGTATGGTTCGTCAGGTGCCGACCTGACCTGGTCCTCCCTTCTCGCGCAGGAGCTCCGGGACATGTATGGAATTCAGGTCGAAATGGACAATCTGGCACTGATCGACAGTGACGCTTACTCTGCCTATTCCCAGATCAAGACGCTTGATGAAAAAATGGAGTACGATCTCTGTATTGTCTGTACAGGAGCTTATGACACGAACGAGAGCCTTGCATATCATTATGAAGCGATTCTCCGGGCAATCGGAGATGCCTTTAAAAAGTGCTCCATTATCACCGTTCTAGAGAATACTGAGAAAGATCATACGTGGAAGAGCAATATCATCCGAAATCTTTCTGACGTCTATAAAGCAGATATAGCGGACACAATCACTCCGTCAGGCGAAAATCTGGATCCTTATGTGATTGACGGAAGATTTTTGAATGACGAGGGACAGGTACTCTATAAGCAGGCCATTCTTGAAACAATCATGCATGGAGTCAAATATCAGACGCCATATGAGAAGATCAGGGTCAAAGCACAGCACAATGAGACGTCAAAATATGATGCATTTTACTATGTCCCGGTGGACAGCTTCAGCAGAGCTGAAAACCAGTACAGCTTTGAAACATCTTTTGACGGGGCGCTGGCTATTGATTATGAGCTGATTCCGGGAGAAACTTCCATGTCTGTGTTTATCGATGGAGAACCAATCGTGGGATATGATACATCCAATTATTATGGGGCGAATATCGAGAGGGCACAGCTGATCGGAGATAACATGAGAGTCAGGAGAAGAGTCACAGTTGTCTTTGAGAGTGAGGAGCAGGCGAATGGGTTCCACGGTATCTATGTCAGCCCGACAAACTGATGCGGGTATTTTATACTGAGATATACAATATCTTTTGTGAAGTGTTTTACGAAGACACATCTTGTGTGAAATATCATGCAATATGACTGACCCCTGTCTTTTATGGCGTATAAAGTGCAGGAAATTGACAGATTTTTCTCGAGCCGGGTACTTTTGCTTGCTAAATGTGAGCTAAACGTATAATATAACAAAGTGTGTGAGTATTAAAAGGGGGTACTATGGGCGGATACTTTGATATGCACTGCCATATCATTCCGGAAGTCGACGACGGCTCGGACTTGCTCGAAGAGTCATTGGCCATACTTGACATGGAAGTCCGCGCAGGTGTGACCGATATTATTTTGACACCGCATTTCAGACGGGAGATGTTCGAGGCAGACCGTGATTTTGTCGAGGCACAGTACAATCTCCTGCAGGAAGCTGCAGCGAAAGAGTTTCCGGGCCTTCATCTTTATCTTGGCTGCGAATACCATTCCAACCACGATATGCATGAAATGCTGCGTACCGATCCGAGATACAGGATGCTCGGAACAAATTATGTACTGCTCGAATTCAGTCAGGCACACAGCGGATCCTACATCCGGGAACAGACATACTCCCTGATTTCCAGAGGTTTTCGCCCGATCATAGCTCACTGCGAGCGCTATCGACCGATCTCTTCCAATATAAAGCTGGCTGAAGAGCTTGTGGACATGGGAGCTGAGCTGCAGATCAACGCGGATTCCGTGATCGGCCGTGACGGCTGGGGAATCAAACGCTTCTGCAGGAAGCTTATGAAACTCGGACTGCTTTCTTATATAGGAAGTGATGCGCACAACATGGTGGACCGCAGATGCCATATGGGCGAGTGCATCGATTATGTGGAAAAAAAGATGGGCCGTGAGTATGCGGATCTTATTATGCGGAGAAATCCGCAGAATATTGTAGATCTTTCGAAGAAACAGTGAACGAGACTTGAAGCGGCGTTAAATTATTAATCTCTGATGCAGAATTCTCATGATTCAGGGAATGAGATGAATGCCGAAAGTAAAAAACGAACAGCAGAAACAGATTAAAGTAAAGACGAGGAGAATATAATGGGAGCACAGAAAAATGATGAAATAGAGATAGATCTTGGGGAATTATTCCTGAATATAGTTTCGCATTGGGCGGCAATCATGCTCTGTACTGTTCTGCTGGCGACAGTCGGTTATTCCTATGGCAGATTTATGACGACACCGCAGTATTCTTCGACATCTGTCCTCTATGTCCTGAGCAAGAGTACATCCATCACATCCGTTGCAGACCTTCAGGTAGGTTCGAATCTGACGAACGATTATCTGCAGGTCATCAAGGCGAGGCCGGTCCTTGAGCAGGTCATTGAGAACCTGGGGCTCAATATGACGTATGGACAGCTTGCTTCGAGTGTTACGGTGACGAACCAGTCGAATACTCGAATGCTAAGCATTACAGTGAGGAACAAGGATATAAAGCAGGCTAAAATGATTACCGATGAGATCGCGGATGTGTCTGCTGCCTTTATTTCCGAAAAAATGGATCAGGATCCGCCGACGGTCATCCAGTATGGATACACGGATGCGAAGGCGGTCAGCACAAGCCCTGCGAAATATGCTCTCTACGGTGCGGCCATGGGTCTTCTCCTTGCAGTAGGCGTGATCGTTTTAATGTCTCTTCTGAATGACAAGATCATGACACCTGAGGAACTGGAAAAACGAACAGGCCTTCATTCGCTGGCGACTCTTCCAATGGAATAAGAATTTTTTACTGAAATGGGTTTTGACTCAGGAAACAAACGAGCCGGATACCATCTAAGAATGCAAAATACTGGTGGGTGCGGAATCGGCATTCGAACGGATTTAGTCAGATAATAAACTGCGTTTACTATAGAGGAGAGTGAAATGGATTTAGTTAACATCGATGCAGGAAAAGAACCCA
This sequence comes from uncultured Lachnospiraceae bacterium, assembly GCA_902785985.1. Classification (GTDB taxonomy): domain Bacteria; phylum Bacillota; class Clostridia; order Lachnospirales; family Lachnospiraceae; genus Chordicoccus. The sequence continues at coordinate 4,598 of CADABA010000102.1, read as the reverse complement.
GCTATGCGATGAAGGAGTCGCTCCGTACGCTGCGTACGAATATCGCGTTCTGCGGTGCTGATGTGAAAGTCATTATGTTCACGAGCAGTGTTCCGGATGAAGGAAAGAGCACCTGCGTTTTTAATCTGGCAAAAGCGATCACGGACAGCGGGAAGAAAGTTCTGATCATAGATACCGACATGAGAAAATCGGTCATGATTCGCAGATATCATGTTGTCCGGGACAATAACGAGGAAATATTCGGTCTCTCACATTATCTCTCCGGCCAGAAGAGTGCGGATGATGTGATGTATCGGACGAATATTGAAGGGATTTTTATGGTCTTTGCCGGGCCGACTGTGCCTAATCCGACCGAAATTCTCGAAAAAGACGCTCTTGATGAGCTGGTAAATATCAGCAGAAAATATTTTGATTATATTCTGATTGACTGTGCACCGCTCGGTGCTGCAATCGATGCGGCTGTCGTTGCGCGTGTCTGTGATGGCGCGATCATGGTAATAGAGCAGGGAGCAGTCGGAAGCCGTGTGATCCTCGAGCATAAAAAACAGCTGGAGGCATCCGGTGTAAGGATCCTTGGAGCTGTACTGAACAAGGTGAAGCTGAACAGCAGCGGATATTATGGTCATTATTATAAAAAGTATTATGGGAAGTACTATGCAAAGAATGATAGTGACCATGGAAAGAACAGAAAGGTAAGGAAGAAAAAATCTGTTGACGATAAACGATCATAATCAGATAGGATGACAATGAAAAGCGTGGCTTCTGGTCGCGCTTTACATTTTATTATTATTTATATGCCAGGTTATAAACGCAGACTGTTGGAGATGTAGTATATGAGCAGACACATAAGAAATTTGTGCTTGCACTTTATGAAGGCGTTGCTGATTTTATTGGTAACGGTTGATTTTGCTGTAATTTGGTATAACTTTTATGCAGAGGCAATTTATCTCAAATTTCATTTTTACGGCAATTTGGTGGTCATATTTGTCGAAATGGTTCTTTTTGTGATTTTTGCGAGATTGTACGGGGGTTTTCGGCTGAGAATCAGCAGAGTCGCAGATTTGATCTATTCAAATGCAGTTGCACTGCTTATGACAGGATTTATCATGTATTGTGTTCTTATACTTCTTGTCCGGCAGCTGCCCGATATCCTTCCTTTACTCTTATTCTGGTTAACAGGTCTTGCGGTTAGTATACTCTGGTCATATATTGCTATAAAGGTGACGCAGTTTGCGGTGCCCATCCAGAAAGTCCTGATTATATATGACAATGAGCAGGCTCGCGCCAACGGCCAGTATATAATTGAAAAAATCCCATGGAGATATACGTTGACCGGTCAGGAGCATGTCGCTGAAGATGTACAGGAGACAATTGGAAAAATCAGAAGAATCAGCCCAAATCAGGTGATGCTTTGCGGCATACATTCCACACCGCGCAACACTATTCTGAAATACTGTATGGAGAATCATATCACGGTCATGATCAGGCCGAATATCGGAGATTTCCTTGTGAACAGTGCTAAAGAAGTTCAGCTTGCGAATCTTCCTGTTTTGTTCTGTGAAGGGAATCCTCAGTCTGATTTTTATGTGCTGGGCAAACGGATTTTTGATATTACATTCGGGATTATTGGATTGGTCATCTTTTCACCGTTCATGATTCTGACTGCTGCTGCGATTAAGCTATATGACAGGGGCCCGATCATCTATAAGCAGGTAAGACTGACTCAGAATCGAAAGGAATTCTATGTATACAAGTTTCGCAGTATGAGAGTGGATGCTGAAAAAGACGGTATAGCGCGCCTGGCTTCCAAAAATGATGACCGCATCACTCCGGTAGGAAAAGTCATACGTGCGGTGCATATCGATGAGATGCCTCAGGTATTCTGTATTCTGTCCGGAAATATGTCGGTCGTAGGCCCAAGGCCGGAGAGACCGGAAATCGCTGAACAATACGAAAAGGTGATGCCTGAATTTGCGCTCAGGCTTCGTGCGAAAGCAGGTCTTACCGGGTACGCTCAGGTATATGGAAAGTATAATACAGAGCCGTATGATAAACTGCAGATGGATCTGATGTATATCTCACAGCAAAGCTTTGTGATGGATCTCAAAATTATATTTGCGACTATTAAAATTCTGCTTCTGCGTGAGAGAACTGAAGGAATTTCGGCTGAAACGGAAATGAGAGGTCTATGAAAAAGAATGCAATCATTTTTTTATTATTGCTCACAGTGTTCCTGTTTGGAACAGGAGCTGCCTCTCTATACAGAGAGGAGGGCCGGAGTCTGTTGTCCGGCTCGTACGGAAACATACTGACGCTGAGTGTCGCCGGCTCGGCCTTTGACAGTGTTTTTATTTTGACGGAACAGCCTCAAAGTGTGAACATTGAGCTGGATCAGAAGGTGACTTTTAGAGTAGCGGCGGTCGGTGAGGGCTTGACATACAAGTGGTATTACAGGAGACCTTACGGAGACTGGAAGGAGGCTACGGCGAAGGGGCACGATACGGCTTCATTGATCGTTACGGCAAAGAAGAGAAATGTCGGTACACAGTTCAGGTGTATCGTGACGGATTCTTCCGGGAATACACTGACTTCTAAGGAGGCGGTTCTGACAGCCTTTGAAGAAATGGAACCGGAACCGGTAACTGAAGGCCTTAGCGGGTATTACTATGATCAGCTTTCAGAGGAGATGCAGTCAGTTTATGCCCAGCTCTATACAGGGATTGTCGCACACAAATCCGAGATTTATATAGCAACATCAGAGATGAATCGTGTGGCATTCGCATACAAGGCAATCATAGGAGATCATCCGGAATTTTTCTGGCTCGATGGAAGATGCAGAGTATATGGTGCTGAGAATCCGGGAATTAAACTCGTTGAGCTTATAGTAAACATTGATCTGCAGGGGATTGAGGGGCAGCAGGTATTGATTAATGAGGAAGCAGACCGATATCTCTCCATGCTGTATGAAGGGATGAGTGAGTATGAGAAAGTACTTCTTGCCTATCAGTTCGTCATAGAGAATACAGATTATGTACTGAACGCTCCCGATGATCAGAATATTCAGAGTTCTATGATCAATCATCAGAGCGTCTGTTCCGGATATGCCCGGGAGATGCAGTATCTGCTGACGAATGCAGGTGTATTCTGTACATACGTAGAAGGAAGTATTGTGAACGGTGAAGGTGAAACGACGGCACTTCATGCGTGGAACCTGGTCATGATTGACGGTGAATATTTCTATCTTGATGCAACGGAAGGAGATCCCTATTTTGTAGAAGCCGAAGAGTCGACCGGACTCGCGAGGGAAGCGGATTATTCCTATATGTGCCTGACATCAGAAGACCTTCTGAGACTGGGATATACGGCTTCAGAAGAATACGCAGTGCCTGAGACGTATACGCGGACCTGGGATTTTTATGTGGTGAACGGATGTTATCACGAAGTTTTCGACTACGATGAGATCTATTCGGCACTGATTGGCGCAGCAGAGTCGGGAGAGGCATCTGTCTATATGAAGTTTTCAGATTTTGAAAATTACGCGGCGGCTGTGGACACAATTATTTCCGGGGGTCTGTTGGACGAGGCCGCGCAGTATCGGATGTCGCTCATGGGCACAGAGGAACTGGAATACGTGCCTGTCTGCAATGATGCGCTTTATACGATCAATATTTATTGGTGATAAAGGATACTCTTCGTTATCGCAGGAGAAATATGTTGATAAAGATGCTGTTCAAGGCATCAGGAATTCAAGTTACGCTAGGACCAATCATTAAAATGCGTGTGAAACAAGGTAATTTCTGATTTCGGGTTCGCGAAGCGGTTCTCATAATATAGAGAATGGATCTGAAAGTTGGTAAGGGAGGAATACGATTCGTGGATAGACGAAAAAAAATTAATAATCGAGACAGAGGAGGAGGAACCTTTCCGATTATTTTGCTGATTGTAGGGCTCGCTGTAGCGATTGGCGTTTTCCTCTTTTTCTACAAAATGAATAGCACAGAAAAGAGCAGCGAGATCACGGAGGCAGACACGGATGCCGGAGGAAAGTGGTCTGAAGGAATCGTTACTTATGGCGGAAAGCAATATAAATACAACTCCAAGATCCGATCTTATCTGTTTATGGGAATAGATACGGATGAACCGGTTCAAAAGAAGCCCAAGGGAATAGAGGGGAACCAGGCGGATGCATTGTTCCTTCTGGTCGAAGATGCTGACGCCGGAAAGCTCTCAGTGATAGCGATTCATCGTAATACTATGACCGATATCCGGGAATGTGATGAGAACGGAAAAGATATCGGAAATGAGATCGCGCAGATCTGTCTGCAGCATGGATATGGGGACGGAGAAAGACTCAGCTGTCAGTGGCAAACGGAGGCAGTATCGAACCTTTTCTATGGTATCCCAATCAAGGGATATATTTCGCTCAATATGGGCGGAATAGGCCTTCTGAATGATGCTGTGGGTGGCGTCGAAGTTGAAGTACTCGACGATTTGACGTCAAAAAATGCGGCTCTTGTGAAGGGTGAGACCGTCAAGCTGAACGGTGATCAGGCATATCTCTATGTTCGAAGCAGAGATACCGGTGAATTTGACAGTGC
>CADABA010000101.1 GCA_902785985.1 uncultured Lachnospiraceae bacterium | reverse complement strand
AACTCAATTTTACCATGAACCAGTGAGGAGTTGTTTTATTTTGCAACAAAAAGAATGCCGTAATTATGCGGCTTTAGGCGTTTCGCAAACGCCTATTATGAGGTTAACCTGAAAGGAAAATCACAGCAGGACATTCTGAAAGAAATAAGATCTCTGAAACGGGAAATCAACCAGTTAAAGCGCTATATGGAGGAGCATTCACTGGAACCTGAAGAAATGTTTCCGACCAGACTGACCCGGTTAAAGTGTAATCGGGAATACCTGGAACGTGCTATTCAGGCATACCAGGAGGCCGGAGGCCAATACATCCCTACAAAGGCGGAACAGAAAAGCCAGGATTTTGATGCCGCATTAGATTCTATCCAGAAATTGATGCTTTCTATTGGTGGATTTTTCGGCGGATATGAAACAAGGACGTATACAGTGTCGTGTGATAAGGTGGTCCTGGATGTTGATCACACATTGATCCTGAAACCCAGTAATCTGCCGGTCTACTATCCATTTACAAAAGACGAGTTTATTGCCGGTCTTAAGGAGATTCACATCGGTGAATGGAAGAAAAACTATATTGATCCGTATGTGCTTGACGGCACGCAGTGGGAGCTGGAAATCCATTTTGGCGATGAAAGAAAGCCGTTAAAGATTTCTGGAAGCAACGCCTTCCCATATAACTTTAGTGATCTGACAGAGTTCTTGGGATTTGACGAGGAGAATGATGAAGATGAGCAAGATCAGGATTGAGAGAGTCAGCATTACCGACGCTGGTACTGACTGTATTGTCAATGCTGCAAATGAACAGCTTATGGGCGGGAGCGGTGTTTGCGGAGCAATCTTTAAAGCCGCCGGCTGGAATCAGCTTCAGAACGCCTGCAATGCAATTGGACATTGCGATACCGGTTCTGCAGTCATTACACCGGCTTTTAATCTCAAAGCGAAATATATCATCCATGCGGTTGGCCCTGTATGGCACGATGGAAAGCAAAAGGAGCCACAGAAACTGTACGGATGCTACAAAGCTTCTTTGAATCTGGCTAAGGAAAACGGCTGCCATTCAATAGCATTTCCTCTTATCTCAGCAGGAATCTTTGGATATCCAAAAGATAAGGCGTGGAGGAAAGCAATTCAGGCATGCAATGATTTTATTCAGAAGAATCCTGACTACGATATCGACATTCTTTTTGCGGTGCTGGATGGTAAGATCCTCCAGCTTGGGCTGGATGAACTTGAGCGCCAGAGTAAGGAAAATAAACAGAATGAGCAGTCTTCAGAGGCTGACCTTTTACTGGAGAAGCTGGATGGGCAGAAGCTTCGTAATGGAATCGAAGCTGTCCGTACTGCAGGAAAGGTGAAGTGGCATGGAGGAGTAAAGAAAGATGGCGTAAGACAGATGCCTTTCCCTGATTATCCGGATGGCGTCTGGGAAAGTTTGTTTGTCATGGACATGGACAAGAACTACTCCGAAAACTATGAGAATAGTTGCAACGGAGTGCTGCCATCTGAAATGAACGTCCAACAGATCAGGACAGTGCTCACATACATAAGCCGGGGAGAACATTTCTGCGATGGTTTCCTCGGAGGGTATCTCGAAGATAAGACATTATTAAAGCTGCTCTTAAGACTGGATGATCTTCTGATCCTGTATTGCAATAAGAATAATATACCAGCTGAATGGCGATATCAGATGCCTGTCTTCTGGTATGAAATGGACGAGAATAATATACCTGTTCTCGTTAAAGGGAACGGTGAGAAAATCACAATTTCTGAGAAAAGCGATATGTTCGATATGACAGTTCAGAGCCAGCAGGGATGGCAGCGTTCAAGACTTTATATGGAATATGATAATGTCTGGGACGCAACAGCTTTCGGAGCAACCATGTCAGCCACCTTGGCTTTTGGTCCAGATAAAGAAGGCAGATGCTATACATTTACATCCTGTGAGGAAGCAGATCGTAGAATGTATAAGAACCTGACGAATGATCAGGTCTCTATATGTAGAAAGAATGTCGATGCTTTTTATGATGATCGGAATCTTCAGGTTATGTGGAAGAAAGTGATTCTCCATCCGGTTTGCCTGATCCTTAGAAAAGATGGCTCATTAGAACCGACAGATCTTAAACAGTTAAACCCGGAAATTCTGGATCAATTCCAGCAACATCCTATCAGAATCGGTGATCCGGAATCATATGAATGGATATTCAACCAAGAGTAAGGGATGAAGTATGTTGAACTCAATCGTCCATTTCTGTATGCCATCGTTCATGAGGACACAGGACTGCCGGTATTCACTGGAATTCTCAACCGGTTATAGAATTTGAGTCCATGCAGGAGGGGTGAGACGTGAACTCACTCCTCCTCTCTTTTTGCGTCAATGACGCTCAGCTCATCGCCGGTTCTACCGGTGATGTCAAAGGGGATTGGGGTGCTTCCCCAACGAGCACGCGGAGGCGTTTGTCTGGACACAGACACTGCTCGCACAGTTACTCTTGTTCTTTATTTGACCTTCACTTTTCTCGCCTTTGATCAATTCTATCCAAAAACAAGAAAAACAAGTGTTTGGAAGATAAAAAAATAGTCATGAGCACGACAAAACAGATGAAATCTCGATGGCTTTATGGTATAGTGTGTTATAAGTGGTTTTGTATCCATTATTGGGACTCATAATGAGAGGTATATGTTATGGCAGTTTCTTACAAGAAGTTGTTCAAATTGTTGATTGATCGCGACATGAAGAAGAAGGATTTCAAGGAGCTTACTGGTATCAGCCAGGGCACTTTAAATAAGCTTCAGAACGGTGGCAACGTTATGGTGGATGTGCTGGAGAAGATCTGCCTGAACATGGACTGCAATGTTGAGGACATCATGGAGATCTATCCTGATCCGGTTGATAGTACCAAAAAACGTACAGCCAGATCGGTACAATAAGAATGGAGAGGAGCGTCTAATCATGATTGACACCAAAAAAGAGCAGGAACGCGACGAACTTCACCGGGCTATATGGGCTATTGCCGATGAACTTCGCGGTGCCGTTGACGGCTGGGACTTTAAGAACTACGTCCTCGGCACCATGTTCTATCGATATATTTCCGAGAATCTGACCAGCTATATCAATACCGGAGAGGCCGAAGCAGGCAATCCGGATTTTGACTTTGCCAAAATGTCGGACGCAGATGCAGAGGAAGCAAGAGAAGGCCTCGTTGAAGAAAAGGGATTCTTCATTCTTCCCAGTGAACTTTTCTGCAATGTCAGGTCCAGAGCTGCTTCCGATGAGAATCTGAACGAGACGCTGGAGCGGATCTTCCGTCATATCGAGGAATCGGCAAAAGGTACTTCCTCCGAGGGTCAGTTTGCCGGTTTGTTTGACGACTTCGATGTCAACAGTAACAAGCTCGGTGCGACTGTGGCAAAGCGTAACGAGAAATTGGTCAAACTCCTTAATGGCGTTGCAGACATGAACCTTGGAGATGTCCGGCACCATGATATAGATGCGTTCGGAGATGCCTATGAATATCTGATGACCATGTATGCTTCCAATGCCGGTAAGTCCGGAGGTGAGTTCTTTACGCCTGCTGATGTTTCTGAACTTCTGACCAGGCTAGGGACTGTCGGTAAGACAGAGATCAACAAGGTCTACGATCCTGCATGCGGCTCTGGCTCACTTCTTCTGAAAGCTGAAAAGGTCCTTGGACGGGATAAAGTCCGCAACGGTTTCTTTGGCCAGGAGATTAATATCACGACTTATAACCTTTGCCGGATAAACATGTTCCTGCACGATATCGAGTTTGATAAGTTTGATATTGCATGCGAGGATACACTGACCGCGCCTCAACATTGGGACGATGAGCCCTTTGAATTGATTGTATCGAATCCTCCATACAGTATTAAGTGGGCTGGTGATGAGAATCCTCTTTTAATCAATGATCCGCGATTTGCTCCGGCTGGTGTCTTGGCTCCGAAGTTCCTGGCTGGCTCCGAACGGTACAGCAGCTATTGTCTGCTTCCCTGGTATCATGTATCGCGGCGGAGCTGAACAGAAGATCCGGAAGTACCTTATTGACAATAACTTTGTGGACTGCGTGATCCAGCTTCCGAGCAATCTGTTCTTCGGTACCAGTATTGCCACCTGTATTATGGTTCTGAAGAAGGGAAAACCGGACAGCCGGGTTTTGTTCATTGATGCTACCAATGAGTGTATCAAGGTCACAAACAACAATAAGCTGACGCAGGCGAACATCGATCGGATCGTGAATACCTTTGCCGGTCGAGAGGAAGTCGAGCACTTCTCGCATCTTGCTTCCTATGATGAGATTTCTGAAAACGATTATAACCTCTCAGTATCTTCTTATGTTGAAGCGGAGGATACCAGGGAAAAGGTCGATATCGTGAAATTGAATGCAGAGATTCGAGAAATTGTCGCCAGGGAGCAAGTGCTTCGGGATGAGATCGATAAGATTATTGCTGAAATTGAGAGCTGATTATGATTGATCGAATTGTTCAGGATATCAGAGGGGCTTTAGACAATAATTTGTATTTTGCTGCCCTCAATTGTGCCCTTACTTTGCCGGATATCTGTGGGAAAGCAGAATATCCCTTGGAGCGGAGTTCAAAGAGAAGATACATTGACTGGTACGATAAGGAAATTGGCTTTTATGAGAAAAGCCCAAGACATAATGAAGCAGAGGAAATGCCTTATCTATCAGGTCAGGTAATATACAATTTGCGATGCGCAATGCTGCATTCTGGTGAACCGAATGTAAATGGAGACGGTGTATATCAAAAGACAGATATTGATAAGTTTTCCTTAGTGATCCAGAAAGCTCAGCCTTTTGATATCTATGGTGATTCAAGTGGCATTATGGATTGGGGCGGAAAGCACATTCGTTCTTATAGAATGAACGTGCGAAGAATATGCTTGATTATATGTGCTGTAGCAGAGGCTTATTATCGTGAGAATAAAGAGAAGTTCCATTTTGAATATGAAATAATCGATTGGGACGAAGTGACATCCACGCTGCCTCCGCTTGATATGGAAGCAGTCTTTAAAGAATTGGCTAATCCCGAATTAGGAAAGGAGAAGCTATGAGCAAACTTGACGAGCTGATTGCGGAACTGTGCCCAGACGGCGTGGAATATAAGCCGCTTTCCGAGATAGCAACTATTACACGCGGGGGTAATCTTCAAAAAAAGGATTTTACTGAAAGTGGTGTTCCGTGTATCCATTATGGTCAGATATATACGAAATACGGTCTGTTCACAGATAAGACTTTTACATTTGTCAGTGAAGCAACTGCTCTTAGGCAGAAGAAAGCTGTCACTGGTGATATTGTGATGGCTGTTACCAGTGAGAATATTGAAGATGTTTGTAAGTGTGTTGTTTGGTTGGGCGAAGAGGATGTCGCTGTAAGCGGACATACTGCCATCATTCATCATAATCAGGACGCGAAGTATCTAGCATATTACTTTCAGTCATCAATGTTCTTTGTCCAGAAGGCTAAGTTGGCTCATGGAACGAAGGTTATCGAAGTGACGCCGGATAAATTAAACGGAGGGAGGTACAACGCGAAATTGTCCGCGTGCTGGACAATTTCACGTTCCTTTCAGCGGAGCTTTCAGCGGAGCTTTCAGCGGAGCTTTCAGCTCGCAGAAAACAGTATGAGTACTATCGGAATCAAATGCTATCTTTTGATACTGATGTTCAATGTATTCCCATGGGCGATCTCTTTGAGTTTAGGAACGGCCTTTCTAAGGGAAAAGAGTTCTTCGGGAGAGGAACACCATTTATTCGATATACCGATGTATACAACAATCGTTCTTTAAGAAAGGATGATATCGATGCATTGGTTGAGTGTACACCAGATGAGTTATGTAAATTGAAGGTATCAAGGGGAGACGTGCTTTTCACAAGGACGTCTGAAACCGCAGAAGATGTAGGCTGGTCTTCTGTCATGCTTGATGATATGGATGACTGCGTCTTTAACGGGTTTACGATTAAAGCATCTCCTAAGACCGATCTTCTCTGGCCGGAGTACTGTGCATATTGTTTTGCAACAGACTCTTTCAGAAACTATGTCACTAAGCATTGTGCCTTCACCACAAGAGCTTCATTAACTGGAAGCACAATTGCTGATTATAGATTGGCAGTTCCTTCATTGGCGGTCCAGAAAAGGATTGCGGAGGTTCTAGATAACTTTGAAACAATCTGCAATGACTTAGGAATCGGTTTGCCAGCTGAGATCGAAGCGCGGCAAAAACAATATGAATATTATCGCGATTTGCTCTTGACATTCAGACAGACAGACAGACAGACAGACAGACAGACAGACAGACAGACAGACAGACAGACAGACAGACAGACAGACAGACAGACAGACAGACAGACAGACAGGCTGAAATAAGGCTTCTGCAGTATGTGTTTGGATATGCGTATGTTTGTCTTGAGGACATATCAGAGAACTGCGATTCCCTGAGAAAGCCAGTAACAAAAGGTAATCGTAGTGCAGGCCAGTACCCATATTATGGAGCGTCCGGAATTGTTGATTATGTCGATGACTATATCTTTGATGGTGACTATCTCTTGATATCAGAAGATGGAGCAAATCTGATTGCCAGAGTAACACCAATCGCATTTTCAATCTCGGGAAAGAACTGGGTAAATAATCATGCTCATGTCCTGAAGTTCTCTAATCTGTACCAACAGCGATATGTAGAAATGTATCTGAACGGAATAGATTTGAGCAAGTATATCAGCGGTGCTGCACAGCCAAAGCTGAATCAGAAAAACTTGAATAGTATTCTTATTCCGATGCCTGAAAGTGCTGATGTCAAAAGAATTGTAGATGTATTAGACCGTTTTAATCGCCTTTGTAACGACCTCTCTTCCGGACTTCCCGCTGAGATTGAGGCCAGACAGAAACAGTATGAGTATTACAGGGATAAGCTCCTGACCTTCAAGGAGAAATCGTAAGAAAGAAGGTGGTTGCATGCCGTATTTCAATATCGTCGCCCAGACATCGGAAAACACCGTTGTCACGGAATATGAGCCGGTAAAGGCCCGGTCTGATAGCTATCAGAGTGAAACTGAACTGGAGCAGGAATTTATCCGTATGCTCACTGAACAGGGCTATGAATATCTTCGGATCCATTCAGAGGCAGAGTTGATAGCGAACCTCAGAAAAAAATTGGAGACTCTGAATAGCTATACCTTCTCCGATTCCGAGTGGGATCGGTTCTTTAAGGATGCTCTGGCGAATCCGAATGACCATATCGTCGAAAAGACCAGGAAGATTCAGGAGGACTTTGTTCAAGTCCTGAAGCGTGATGACGGTTCCACAAAGAACATCACTCTGATCGACAAGAAGAACATCCATAACAATCTTCTTCAGGTCATCAATCAGTATGCCATCAGCCAGGATGAGGGAGCAAGGCACAGTAACCGTTATGATGTAACGATCCTGGTCAATGGATTCCCGATGATCCATGTGGAGTTAAAACGGCGCGGCGTGGCCATTCGGGAGGCTTTCAACCAGATCGACCGTTACCAGAGAGATTCTTTCTGGGCTGGAAGCGGTCTGTTTGAGTATGTCCAGATCTTCGTAATCAGTAATGGCACGAACACCAAGTATTATTCTAATAGTACTCGCTTCAATGCTATAAAGGACGCTAAGTCCGGCAAGCAGAAGAAGGAAAAGACCAGCAACAGCTTTGAGTTCACCTGTTTCTGGGCAGATGCCAATAACCGCGTAATTCCGGATCTGATCGACTTTACCAGGACCTTCTTTGCCCGGCATACGATCCTGAATATCCTGACCAAGTACTGCATCTTCACTTCCGAGAACATGCTGATGGTCATGAGGCCGTATCAGATCACGGCGACGGAGCGAATTCTGAATCGTATCGAGATCGCCAACAATTATAAGAAATATGGTACCGTGGCCGGTGGTGGCTATATCTGGCATACAACCGGCTCCGGCAAGACCTTGACATCTTTCAAGACGGCCCGGCAGGCTTCGCAGCTTCCCTATATTGATAAGGTTCTCTTCGTGGTAGACCGTAAGGATCTGGACTACCAGACCATGAAAGAATATGACCGTTTTGAGAAAGGCGCTGCCAACAGCAATACCAGCACCGTGATCCTGAAGCGCCAGCTGGAGGATCCAAATGCCCATATCATTATAACGACCATACAGAAGCTCTCCACCTTCATCAAGAAGAATCCTGGCCATGATGTCTACCAGAAGCATGTGGTCATCATCTTTGACGAATGCCACCGCAGCCAGTTCGGTGACATGCATACGGCCATCGTCAAGAGCTTCAAGAAATACCATCTGTTTGGATTTACCGGCACACCGATCTTTGCGACGAATACCGGCGCAGTCCGGAATCCGCAGTTCTTCACGACTGAGCAGACCTTCGGAGATCAGCTCCACACCTATACAATTGTGGATGCCATCAATGACAAGAATGTTCTGCCGTTCCGTGTGGACTATATCAAAACCATGGATACAGACCCGGATATAGACGATAAGGCTGTCTGGGATATCGACCGCGAGAAAGCCTTTATGGCTCCCAAGCGGATCGAGCTTGTGACCAGGTATATCCTGGAGCACTTTGACCAGAAGACCTATCGCGGCGACAAGACCTATCTCTTCAACTCGCTAATGAATATCGCGGATGTCGCTTCCAAGGCTAATGGCACGGTTGAAGAGGTGAAACAGCAACAGCGAGTCAGCGGCTTTAATGCTATTCTCTGTGTGGCATCCGTACCGATGGCAAGGCTTTACTACCAGGAGTTCCAAAAGCAGATGGCCGCCGATCCGACGAAGAAGCTCCGGATCGCTACCATTTACAGCTATGGTGCTAACGAGGCCGAGCCGGACGCGGATCTGCTGGATGAAGAAAACAGCGAAGACACCAGCGCTCTGGATCAGACAAGCCGCGATTTCCTGGATAAAGCTATCCGGGATTACAACGAGATGTTCCATACGAACTACTCTACCGACGGCGACCGATTCCAGAACTATTATAAAGACGTATCGCTCCGGATGAAGAATAAGGAACTGGATCTCCTTATCGTGGTCAACATGTTCCTGACCGGCTTCGATGCAACAACACTGAATACTCTCTGGGTTGACAAGAACCTGCGGATGCACGGTCTGATCCAGGCATTCAGCCGGACCAACCGTATCCTGAACAGCATCAAGACCTTTGGCAACATTGTCTGCTTCCGGAACCTTCAGAAGCGTGTGGATGCAGCCATTTCCCTGTTCGGCGATAAGAATGCAGGCGGCATAGTACTGCTCCAGAAGTTCGATGCTTATTATCATGGTTACGTCGATATGGAAGACAAGCCGCATCCCGGCTATGTGGACATGATCGATGAGCTGACCAACAAGTTTCCGCTGTCCGAACCGCAGATTGTTGGAGAACAGAATCAGAAGGACTTCATTGCCCTGTTTGGCGCTATCCTCAGGATGCGCAATCTCCTGTCATCCTTCGATGAATTCAAAGGTCATGAGCTGATTTCCGAGCGGGATTTGCAGGATTATCTGGGAAGATACCAGGACCTCCGGGATGAATGGAGAAGAAAACGTGAAGACAAGGACGCCGAAGACATTACAGATGATCTTGTCTTCGAAGTCGAGTTGATTAAACAGATCGAGATCAACATCGATTACATACTGCTCCTGGTCAAGAAGTATCATGACACTCACTGTACCGACAAGGAAGTACTGATCACGATCCAGAAGGCCATTGATGCCAGCCCGGAGCTGCGCAGCAAGAAAGCCCTGATTGAGACCTTCATTGCCGGGATCAACGATGTGGATGATGTTATGGTCGAGTGGCACGATTACGTCGCTGAGGAGCGTGAGCGCCAGCTCATGGAAATCGTCACTTCAGAGAAGCTGAAGGAAGCCGAGACTAGAAAGTTTCTGGAGAATGCCTTCCGGGATGGCGAGATCAGGACCACCGGCACCGATATTGATAAACTGATGCCGCCGGTCTCACGCTTCGGTGGAGGTGGCAGAGCCAAGAAAAAGCAAGGTGTTATTGATAAGCTGAAGGCTTTCTTTGAGCGGTTCTTTGGCCTCGGAAATGCCAGCTTTACAGCTGATGAACAGAAGCCAAAAGCAGTTGTCTATGATATGACACCACCGACGCTGAGCATGGTGGCAGAGCCTGGCGTAGAGTACGGAAAGAAACATGATGATTCTACAGAGGGGTGACTGATATGGCATACGGAAAAGCAATAGAATTATTTCTGGTGAATGGAACGGCAGATAGTCTCATCACGGCAGAACTGTCCAACTGGAATGGTAAGGCGATCAAGATCCCCAGGACGGAAGTTGCTTTGTGTGACAGGGACGATATCAAAGGCGTCGGCGTTTATTTCCTGATCTGCCAGGAAGATGACGGAACGGACTCCGTTTATATTGGTGAGGCTGAAAATGTCTTGGATCGTCTTGCACAACATCTCCGCGATTATCAGTCTGGTAAAGAGAAATATTACTGGAACACTGCGGTCATCTTTGTTGGCCGGGATCTGAACAAGGCACTCATCCGGTATCTTGAGAATCGTTTTGTAGAGATCGCAAAAGACTGTGGCCGGTATGCGGTTCTAACCAAGAACACTTATAAGAACACGGTCCTTAAGGAAGCTCAGATCGCTACGATGGAGGAATTCATTGATAATGTGAAGATCCTTATCAATACACTGGGATATAAAGTGTTGGTGCCGGTTCCGAAAGCGTCTGATGATACAGTTTATTTATACTGTAAAGGAGCTAGTGCGTCTGCAAAAGGCTTTGTCAGTGCGGGTGGGTTCACTGTTTTAGAAGGATCTACTATCTCAGATCATACTGTTCCTTCTCTTGAGACAAAAGGGAAAACATATTATAAGCTTCGCAATAACCTAATAAAGGATGGAGTGATTGTTGATCGTGCATTTACCAGAGATTATGAGTTTAATGCGCCTTCAGCAGCTTCAGCTGTTATTCTGGGCCACACATCAAATGGCAATGTTGATTGGAAGACAGCAGATGGAACGAAGCTTAAAGACTTATAAGTGAATGACTTAATGAAAAGAGGAAATCGCGATGCCACTTGGATGGATTGATTTTTCAAAGAGTGAACGTAACAAAGTGTTGAGCGTATTGGATCTCTTGTCGGAGTCTGGCACGCTTGAATTCGGGATGGCTTTGCAAATCTCTTTTTTCCTGGTACCTCCACGATCCAAACAAGGGCGAAATATTTCATGATCGTTCCATATGCCTTGAAAGATCTGGAGTATAGCAGTGAAACGAATCCAAACCGTATGCTGCGAACGTTTGACGAAGTTGAACGGAAATGCGGGGAGATGTTGATTAGCAACGGCGAAGATACGGATGGAATTATCGGAAGCAGATCTCTGGCTCAGAACAAGTGGGTTAAAAGAACCCCCGCAGATATCTATTGGGCAGGACTACGGAATTACGGCATTTTCACGGGTGGTACCCTGTCTCTTTCTGAATACATACGTGCAATGTGTGCGCTGAAGAATCAAAAAGCAACAGTTACAAAGCTCGGCAATCGTAATGACAATGCAGACACAGATGAAGGCGATGATAAGGACGCCGGGGAACTGTTTCGAATGCAGTTCTGGAAGATTCCAACTTATAAGGAAGGTTGGATGGAGGATCTCAGCATAAAGCTATCTTCTGAAGAAGGATCTTTTTTAAGACAACAGATAATCTCGGCATATCCAGATTCTATGTTGGCGTTTATTCTGCATCATAGCATAACTGAGATCTTTGCTTGCAAGACATTTCAGGAGCTTGACGGCTTGATTAAAATCTTTCCTGGGCGGATTCAGGATGATTATTCTCTTGCGTATGCCTTCTCCAGATTTCTGTTTGTACTCCGTGTTGTATATAACATCGTTGTTTCCGATGGACAGAATGAAACAGCAAATGCTTTGTGGGTAGAGATGCAACCAGATCTTTATGAACGGGCAGATGTGGATTTGGAAGCTGTTTTTGCCAGACTTAGTGTCTATAGAAATGTGTCTCTTTGCGCTTTCCTTCGCAAAGCGCAGGGCTTGATGAAGAACGCTGATCTGGGCGGTTTAGAGACTGAAATAAAGCGGCGGGAACGTGAATTGAAAACTTCTCGTGCAAAGACATTGCATCCAGGAGAATTTGATCGGGATATTTGGTTTGGCGGTGGAGAGCTGGATTATCGTTTTGGCAATGCCAAGGTAATTATCAGCGATATTTTCGAAAGCGAGGGGACATATGCTGAATCCCAATAATGACAGACTGGATTATGGCCAGATCCTTGCTCCTCCTGCCGGTTATTATCTTGATTTCGCAGTCGGGACGACTTATTCGCTTGACCTTGATGCGCTGGTGGGAGCATGCCTTGCTCTGGGCTTATCCGAAGAAACAGACAGCGAGTTGATGAATAACCCTGTATGCCTTTTGGAGGCTCTGAGAAGTACAGGTGATAAGGTGGCATTGTTCTGTGAAGGCGGACAAATTGCTATGCCAAATCATGTTACTCCACTCTATATATTGTTGGAGAAGATGGTCTTTTCCGTTAAGACTGCCAAAAAAAGAGGTATTGCAGCGTTTCCGTCCTTCCACCCTAAATTCTGGCTAATTCGTTATAGAAACAAAGACGGGGATCTTCTCTATAGGGTCATTATTTTAAGCAGAAATCTGACATTTGACCGCAGCTGGGATGTCACATACTACATGGATGGCCGCATTTCTGAGGAAACATCGGAAAAGAATGAACCAATATGTGATTTTCTCAGATATCTGATGATACAGCTTCCATCAGATGAGAATGGAAAAGAGAAGGCAAAGAGCATCCGGGCTATGATACGGGAACTGCCTAATGTAGTGTTTGAACCAGCCGAGAAAGAGTTCTATGATTTTGAATTCATACCGAACGGTATAAAGAGACAGACTGGGGATATCTATCGTTTCAATGTAACTCCTCTGTTTCAGGATACGTTCCATGAGATCTTTATTATGTCTCCGTTTATCTCTGGTGGGATCATCCGTGACTTTAACGACAGAAATAGTAAGTCTCCAATCGAGGATTCCAGATACATGCTCATAACACGAGAGATGTCTCTGGGAAGGTTGAAGCTTGAAGATGTCAGTCGTTTTAAGATTTTCACGATGCGGGATGCTGTCATAGATGGCGAGACAGCTATATCTGAAGATGCTCAGGAAATACAGAAGCAAGATATCCATGCCAAGGTTTACATGATTCGTAAGTACTCCAATTCGGATCTGTATCTCGGTTCTCTTAATGCGTCTTATAACGCGGTGCATGGAAATGTTGAATTCATGATCCGCCTCAGGGCAAAGAACCGTTATCTGAATATGGATAAACTGACAGCTGCTTTATTTGGTAGTGAAAAGGATGGTTCGGATAATCCATTTCAGGAAGTCACGCTTCAGAATGCAATCATAGTTGAGGAAGATGATCGAATCAATGCCCTGAATGCAGTGATCAAAAGTATCAACCGCAGCAATGCGAAAGATTATGTTAAACAGGACGATGACGAGTATTACAGTATCAGCGTACACTTCGGCGATTGTGATACTAAGGAATATCATATCTCTATGCGTCCGCTTTTATCCAGGAGAAGTGAAGATTTTGGTGAAAACGTCCTGTTTTCCAGGCTAATGATGACGCAGCTGTCCGAGTTCTACGTTCTTTCTGTATCCGATGGAGAGCAAATGGTAGAACGGGTGCTTATTATTCCAACAGACGGTCTACCTGAGGATAGAGAAAAAGCAGTAGTATCAAGTGTTGTGAGCAACCGTGATTGTTTTTATAGGTACATTGCCTTCCTCCTTGGAGATGATGCAATTCTATCTATCTTGGAAGTAAATACCGCGGCTGGCGACGCTAATGGGACTTATAGCCGGCAGTCTTATCATGTTCCGGCTTTATATGAAAAGATGCTGCAGACGGCAGCACTTGCTCCTGAGAGATTCAAGGGAATAGAGTATCTGATAAAGACGATATCTGAGGATGGAATCATCCCTGAGGATTTTAAAAAATTATACGAGACGTTTAAGAAGGCGGTGAGGATCAATGGCTAAGGTCACAGACCAGCTCGATACAATCGAACAGAAAATCATGAGCGGTCTGAAGGACTTCCAACAGGCAACAGTAGATCGCATTGATTATCTTTATCGTCATGATCAGCGACGTGTTCTTGTTTCAGATGAAGTTGGTCTGGGAAAGACCTTGATTGCCAGAGGCACAGTAGCCAAGCTTGCGAAGCTGCGCCGTGAAGAAGGGGATGCACTTTTTAAGGTCGTCTATATTTGTTCCAATGCTGCGATTGCGGATCAGAATTTACGTAAACTCCGTATAACGCATGAGGCAAAAACCGAAAGTACATCTTCTTCCAGACTTTCCATGCAGCATTTGAATATATTCAAGCAAGAGAATGACGCAGAACTGTTGGATCGTTATATACAGCTGATCCCACTTACACCAGATACTTCCTTTCGGATGACAGCAGGCTCAGGGACCGTTTCAGAACGTGCTTTGATGTTTGTTCATTTAAAACGAATGCCGGAGCTTCAAAATTATCTGAATGAACTTGAAGTGGCCATGATGGACTGGGCTACATCAGCTTGGAATTCATGGTGCAAAAACTGGTATGAGAAAGATGCTGTCGAGTGCAACAAGAAATCAAACGGCAGATATTTTAACTATATGCAGCAACAACTCCATAAAGAGTTGTCCAGAATATGGCACGACGATATGACATACATGGACGGGGTTATTGCTCTTTGCCGGGAAATACGAAGAAATAATGGTGAGCGTGTCGGAGATAATGCTGTCATTGGCCAGCTCAGAGTAATCTTCGCAAAGATCAGCCTGGAGAAGTTGGAGCCGGATCTGGTTATTATGGATGAATTTCAGCGATTCAAGTATCTGCTGAATTCTGATCCGGACTCCGAGACGGGTATGCTGGCAAACAAGTTTTTCCATGCAAAAGATGTCCGCATGCTTTTGTTGTCTGCGACACCTTATAAGATGTACTCCACTCCTGAAGAAATCGATGAGACCAGACTGGATGAACACTACACAGAATTTCTTTCTGTGATGAATTTCCTTAATGAGGATCCAGAGACAGAAAGCAAGTTCCTGACTGTATGGAGGGATTATTCTATCCGGTTAAAGGAACTGACACTTGGTGATACTACAATCCTTTCTGCGAAGGATGCTGCTGAGGATGCTATGTATCAAACTGTTTGCAGGACAGAAAGAATTTCTGCGGCTGAGAATGCCGATATCATTGATGACAGCGATGTGCATGAGCCTTTAGAAGTCCTGGAACAGGATATTCGCTCTTACGTTCAGGCCCAGGAACTTCTCGATCAAATCGGTGCAAACTACCATGTCCCAGTGGACTATATAAAATCAACACCGTATCTAATGTCCTTTATGCGGGATTATCAGTTGAAGAGGAATGTTGAGAAGTATTTTAAATTGCACCCGCAAGAGTTGAAAAAGATAAAGAAAGACTCCTTCTGGATCAATCGGAACGCAATAGACCGTTACGACCGCATTCCCAATAACAATGCCAGGTTGGAGCGCGTTATGAACAGCGTACTTCAGAGAGGGGTGGAGAAACTCTTATGGATGCCGCCGTCTAGGCCATACTATGAGATGGAGGGCGTTTATAAACATACCGAATTCTCCACAAAGACACTTGTTTTCTCGGCATGGGAGATGGTTCCGAGAATGCTGGCATGCCTTCTTTCTTATGAGGCGGAAAGACGAACAGTTGGAAAACTAGCCAGAGATTATCAAGATCGTGATGTTCACTATTTTTACAGTGGCGAAAAAAGATATCCATCTGCCAGAATGAATTTCTCTGTGAGAAACGGTGTTCCCGGTGCGATAACATTGTTTTGTCTTCTATATCCGTCACGCTTTCTTGCCGGGTGTTATGATCCGATAACCTGCATGAATGCCGGGATGGGTATTCGCGATATTCAGAGGCAGGTACGAGAAAGCATTCGTGAAAAGTTAAGGGAGTTTCCAACATCAGAACGAGGGAATCAGGACCGAAGATGGTATTATATTGCTCCTCTAATGATGGACGGAGACAAGTATGCCTATTCGTGGCTGGAAAGTGCGGATAAGCTTGCTGATTATGACGACGGCGATGATAAAACAAATAAGCAGAAGGGCTTCAAGGCGCATATGGATGCACTTCTTGAACTTTTCTATGAGACACATAGAGAGCGGTTTGCCAATCTTGGAAAACAGCCTGATGATCTCGTGGACGTACTGACAGATATGGCTATTGCCTCCCCGGCGATCTGTATCTATCGGACATATCTTGGCTATTCAGACAAAGATGCGGACCTGCCGGTGTATTTGCCCAGTCAGTTGGCAAGGGTATTTATTAACCGTATGAATACGGCTGAATCAACAGCCGTTGTTGAACTTGCATGCGGAAGAAAGTCGGACGACGCACATTGGCAGAATCTTCTGACTTACTGTCGTCAAGGGAATCTCCAGGCAGTCTTTGATGAGTATGCACATCTGATATCTAATGGTATTGATCATGATGACTCTTTGGTCTATCAGCTTCACAGGCAGATGATGGAAGCAATGGATATCAGAACGACGCAGTATAACGTGGATACTTTTAAGAGTTTCCAAAAAAGAGCTTTCAGTCAGAAGGAAAGACCGACCAATATTCGGACGCATTTTGCAGTTGCATTTACAAAGGGTGAAGGGAAAGAAACCGATACCGATCGTAAAAAAACGATTCGGGATGCGTTTAATTCCCCTTTCCGACCATTCGTTTTAGCAACAACATCGATTGGTCAGGAAGGACTGGATTTTCACAATTATTGTCGGAAGATCGTCCACTGGAATCTGCCTTCAAACCCGATCGATTTAGAACAGCGTGAAGGTCGGATCAATCGCTTCGAATGCTTGGCCATCAGGCAGAACGTCGCAAAGCGGTATGGGAATATCATATTCACTTCAGACATTTGGAAAGAGATGTTTAAAGAAGCGACTATTGTTGAAAAAACCGGCGAATCATCAGATCTGATCCCGTTCTGGGGACTTCGTGAGACAGCCGACATGGTGAAAATTGAACGAATTGTTCCAATGTATCCGTTCAGCAGAGACGGCCTGGCATACGAGCGTCTGATTAAGATTTTATCTCTGTACAGGCTGACCTTGGGGCAGGCTCGACAGGAAGAGCTTCTGGAGTATCTGTTTAAAAACTGTGATGACGCAGATCAGCTGAAAGAACTCTTTATAAATCTAAGCCCATTCTATAAAGAGAGGAAGAAAGGATAAATAATATAGGTACGCAGTAAATGGAGCGAATATCATATAGCAGAGAAAAGATGAATCTGGTCCGCGACAATATTCAGAAAATGATCAAGATTGTTGGAGAACTTGAAGCGGAATTTCCTGGTCGACATTTTACTCTAGATGGTCATCTGGTGGGCAGCATTGGTGAAGTTTTAGCGGCATATTATTACGGGATAGATCTTTATGAGGCTTCTACACAGAGACATGATGGCTCCATTGACGGCCGGGAGGTTCAAATCAAGATTACACAACAGGATAACATTTTGATATCTGAAAAGCCGGATTATCTACTTGTGATGTATATGAACAAGAATGGTAATGTTTACGAAGTCTATAATGGCCCCGGAGATTTACCTTGGGACACAGCAAGTAAAAGGGACAGTCACAACAATCGACACATGAGAGTTAACAAACTGATGAAGCTAGATGCTGATGTCGAAGAAACAAAACGTATTCCTGCAGTAATTCCGATTGAGAAGATGAAGAAGGAATTCAAAAACCGCTAAGAACAGCGTTACTAAACCATCAGTCGATTGTCTGCCTCTCTCCCTCATGATATTTTATGGCGCAGGAGGTGTATACAGTGAAGCAATCTACACTTGGCTCCTGTATCCGCACCCTGCGGATGCAGAACAATCTGACCCAGCTCCAGCTGGCAGAATTGCTTGGCGTTACTGACAAAGCCGTATCTAAGTGGGAGAGAGATCTTTCTTATCCGGACATCGCTTTATTTCCAAAGATTGCAGATATTCTCGGAACAACAGTGGACGGGCTGCTACGGGAATGCAAAGAGACATGCCAGCCGTCAAAGCTTCTTCAGGCATTTGAGATGTCACGTGATATCCGGATGCCGCTTCATATTATCCTGGGCTGTGTTGAGATCATCAGAAACAATCACGACGATCCGGAGATGCTGCAGAAGTATCTGGACGGGATCAAGATCTCCGGCGAATACATGATGTCGATGTTTGACCGGCTTCTGAATGAGAAATGCTGCAGCGGAAGCCGGGATGGATGCTGTGAAGGCTATTCGGTTTCTCCGGAGAATATCGAAAAATACCTGCAGGAAAGGATCACTTCCGGACAGGTACAGGCACAGAGCTTCTCCTTTACTGGCAAGCGGATCCTGGTTGCGGATGATATAGAGATCAACAGAGAGATCGCAGCAGAAATTCTGAAGCAGACCGGCGCAGCTGCAGAGTTTGCTGAGGACGGACAGATCTGCCTGGAGAAGGTGGAGTCTGCTCCGGCAGGATACTACGACCTGATCCTGATGGATGTCATGATGCCGAACATGGACGGTCTTCAGGCCACCCGGAGGATCCGTCAGCTTCCGGATCCGGTAAAAGCCGGGATCCCGATTATTGCTATGACTACGAGCGTGTCCGAGAAGGACAGGATTGCCGCTTTGGCTGCCGGCATGGACGCGTTTGAAGAGAAACCGATCTATATCGACAAGCTGTTTGAGACGATCGGCCGGTTCCTGCATCCGGAAGGATGAGGTGCTCAGGAATCAAGAATACTTACAGGAGAAAAGAAAAAAGTGATGCAAATGATGATTGTGATCAGCTGCATGGCAGCAGCGGAGAAAATTTTTTAAGGCAGCCGGATACTGTCTTAGCAACGGCCTTTTGGAAGACTCGGAGCGAGGAGATCTGTTCTCCTGTGCCCGAGCCTTCTTAGATATTAGGGACAAAAACGATGAAGGTGTACTAGAAGTGCACCTTCCGACACAGACTCTCAGTCCTCATCAGTTCCGCCTCCAAGTATACCTTCCTATAATGGTGATAATCCAAGGAGAAGTAAACTCGTGGTCAAAAAACAGTGTATATGATGTGCATGACGTGATGTCATAGTACGTGGAATACAATAAAAACTCGTGGTGTGTATTCACTGTAAC
>CADABA010000100.1 GCA_902785985.1 uncultured Lachnospiraceae bacterium | reverse complement strand
CTGTCGGTATGACAGTAGGACTTGTGTTTCTGCTTGAAGGCATCAGTGCTATTGTCTATGCTTGTATCCCGAGAACGAGATAATAATTTTGAAAGCAATATGTTATTTCGCAGAGCCAGTTTCGGTTGAGGTGCAATCATCGAGTCCTGCCGGAATACTTGGTTTACTATTTCCATATCAATGCCGGAAAGAAAATCTCCTTCCTGTACTTCAAGTACATGTCCGGAAGGAGCCGAAGCTGCGCAATGATGGAAAGCCGTGGATCTTCAGTCCTCACAAGCTGGTCTGGAACGGCGATTTCTACTACATGGTCGGCGTATTTGACAGCAAGAGGGTCGGGACCTTCCGCCTGGACCGGATCCTGAAGCGCCCAGATATTCTGGAGGAGGATGCTCTTCCCTTCCCGGCAGATTTTGATTTTGAGAAGCATCTTCAGACAAGCTTTCGGATGTTCGGAACCAAATACACGACAGTGGATCTCATCTGTGCAAACGATCTGATGGATGCGATCCTGGACAAGTTCGGCAAGGATGTCACCACCTACGCCTATGACATGGAAAACTTCCGTGTCGAAGCAGATGTTGTTCCCGGGACAGTATTCTATTCCTGGGTGTTCGGTTTCGGAGGAAAAGTTGTCATCAACGGACCAGCAGATGTCAAAGAGCAGTATAAAGAATTGGTGCTGAAGGCGGCAGATAAGGTATGATATCCAGCCATCACTGGCTGGATAAATGGCGAGATAAATGGCCGGATAAACATTTGAGGTAAGCTGTGAAGAAGTCTGCGCACTGGATTCAGAAAACACATCTGTTCCGCAGAGACGAGTATGAATGCTCTGCCTGCGCTTTGCGGACGGACAGGCCATTTAAGGTCTGTCCGAACTGCGGCCTGCCGATGAAGGGTTCAAAGTACGATCCTTCCTGGGTGGATGAGATGGAAGCGATTGACGCCATCTTGGATGACTGAGGCAGAGCATGAGATTTAAGCATACGAACCGACCGGGCTTCTGGCTCGGGTTCATCGATTTCTTTACAGCAGGACTCTTCTTCCTGCTGTATATGCCCCTTGGCGGCCTGCAGGATGAGCTGGAAGATGTGCTGGGCCACAAGGTAATGCCGTATTGGAAAGCCTATCTTCTCGGCATACCGACGCTCTTCATTTACACCCTGGTCTGGATGGCCAGGATCGCGGAAGAACTGAAAGCAAAAGCCATAGATCTCGGCACCCCCGGCCCGTACACCTCATGGTGGCACATGTTTGGCTGGAATACTTTTGGGATTCTGCTGTTCGGTCCGGCGGTGGCAACGCACCGTTTCTTTGACACGCTGAACAAGATAGAAAATGAACTGAACGGAAAGGGGCAGACATGCCGGAAATAAAGGATCATCTGTCCAGATGGAAAAGCGACTACGATTTCAGGACCTTCGTCAATACCTTCGGCGCGGTCCTGGTCACGATCATATTTGCCCTGTATAACGGATATCTCGGCATATCCCATGCATCCGCCTGGCACGGCGGCATCTGCATATATTATCTGCTGCTGGTCCTGATCCGTGGCATCGTGATCGTTTCGGAACGCTCAAATGCCAGGAAGAAAGAATCGGAAACAGCTTCTGTGGGAAGAAAAAGAGTCTTTCTTCTGGCTTCGGTATTACTGTTCCTTTTAAACCTGAGCCTGGTCGCGCCCTTTGCACTGATGGTGAAGCAGGAAAGGCCTGTCAGCATGACACTGATTCCGGCCATTGCCATGGCGGCCTACACAGTCTACAAGGTAGTCATCGGGTCCCTGAATCTGAAAAGAAAAAACAGGAGTGAAAACCTGCTGGTCCGGTTCCTCAGGACGATCAATTTTATGGATGCTTTGGTATCCATTGTGACTTTGCAAAACACATTGATCATGGTAAATACCAGCGGAGATAAAAGAACAATGCTGCCGCTGACGGCTGTCAGCAGCGGGCTGATATGGGCCGCTATCGTAATACTATCCATCGTGAATCTTAAGCAGGCTGTTGACAGAAAAGGGTAAAGCGGGTTTTCCGCTTCGAGGAGAAAAAGAACATGAAACTGTCAGTAATATTTGAGGAAAAACCTGAAAGATGGGGTCTCAGAGGCGATCCGTATTTTTGGGATTACCTGAAAGATCGTGCTGCGAGTATGGAAATCATCTCTCCGGACGAGCTGGAACAGTGGATCGGGGATGAATACTCTTCCCTTTCAGGGAAAGCCCTGACCGACAAATATATGGACTTTGCCGTTATAAAGCAGTTTGCCCACGGGGGCATGAGCTCCGGCGGCGTGGATAACAGATGGTGGCTGAGAGAAGGAGTTCCACTGCTGAAGAGCAGACTGGCCACTCTTTCAATGAATTCATACCGTTGACATGTTTCCGGTTACAGTCAGGCCCGGTTGACATGTTCCCGGTTACGACCGCTGCGGGTAGACATGTTTTCACGTTCCACCGGTGGTGTGCGGACATCGAGACCTCGGTCTTTGGGCATGTTGAGACGGTAGTATTGATGTCACGGAGAGATACATAAGGCTGGCAAAAGTGCCGTATTTCCGTGCTTTGGGGCGTTTGACCGTCAGCGGCAGTGAGATGATTTGACCATAAAAAAACGCTCTATCAGAACATGTCAATCATTCCGAACGAAGGGTTGAGTAGGCCGGTTAGATGTCAAAGAGTTGAGTGGCCGGTTTGGATATTTTTGCTGCAGGGTTGAGTTAGTGATTTAGATAACAGCGGGTTGTGGCTGTGGTTTGGATGTCAAAGCTGCAAGTCGGGATTTGCTAAAGAGCAAAGCGCTTGACTTTTCGTCATTAATGAATATACTTATAAACAAGCAGACAAAGGCGCCTGATACCGCCGGAGTCTGCTTTTGTTATATGTGGGTTTGGGATCAGCAAGTCAAAATAGTTAAAAAATGATCATTTAAACATAGATATAGAAGGTGTTTATCAATGAGTATTCATGAGGAATGCGGAGTTTTCGGAGTCTTCTCAGGAAAAATGGCTGATGTGGCGAATATCAGTTATTATGGTTTGTATGCACTGCAGCACAGGGGGCAGGAAAGCTGCGGGATCGTTGTGAATGATGATGGGCTGTTTGCTTCACATAAAGATCTCGGCCTCGTAAGTGAAGTGTTTTCGGAAGATGTATTGAAATCACTTCCAAAAGGAACTATGGCGGTTGCCCACGTCCGGTACGGAACTACTGGCAGCACCCGCAGGAGCAACTGCCAGCCGATAGAGGTAAATCACCAGAAAGGAAGGATGGCCATCGCACATAACGGAAATCTGTCAAATGCGGCCGAGCTTCGCTCTGCGCTGGAGCTGTCGGGCGCCATTTTCCATACAACCAGTGATACGGAAACGGTCGCTTACATCGTAACAAAGGAACGCCTTTCCGCTCCATCCATCGAAGAGGCGCTGAGCAGGGCCATGAATACTCTGGAGGGTGCATATTCTCTGATTCTTATGTCTCCGCAGAAACTGATCTGCGCAAGAGATCCTTATGGCTTCCGGCCGCTTTGTTACGGCATAACAAAAGACGGCATGTATATCGCTGCTTCTGAAAGCTGCGCGATCAAAGCCGTTGGCGGCAGGATCATACGGGATCTTGAACCGGGAGAGATACTGGTATTCAGCAAGGAAGGTGTGGTTTCCAGACGGGAGCATTGCGGGTTAAAGAGGAAGCATCTTTGTGTATTTGAATATATTTATTTTGCAAGACCGGACTCTGTAATCAATGGGCTCAGCGTTCATGAAAGCCGGCTCAATGCCGGCCGTATCCTGGCGCAGGAAAAACCGGTAGAGGCGGATCTTGTCATTGGTGTCCCGGACTCCGGGCTGGATGCGGCTCTCGGATACAGCATGTCATCGGGGATCCCGTATGATATAGGGCTGATAAAGAATAAATATATCGGCAGGACATTCATTGATCCCGGAGACAGGCTGGATAAGGTGAAGATTAAGCTTTCTGTTGTAGAAGGAGTCGTTAAGGATAAAAGAATCATTTTGATCGATGATTCTATTGTCCGGGGAACGACCAGCCGGAGGATCATCTCTCTGCTCAGGGAAGCAGGGGCGAAGGAAGTCCATATGCGAGTTTGCGCGCCGCCTTTTCTCTATCCATGTTTTTATGGGACGGATATCGATTCAAAAGAGAATCTGGTCGCCTGTCAGCATACGGTTCCTGAGATTTCTGAAATGATCGGAGCAGATTCTCTTGCGTTTTTTCCGGTTGAGATGCTGGAATTACTTGCCGGAGGACACAACTATTGCAGTGCCTGCTTCGATGGCTGTTACCCCACCGGGATACCGGTAAATACAGGGAAGAACCGCTTCGAACAAAGGCTGTCAGAGTCCGGGATATCCTGAAAGGGCAGCAGCGGTAACGGACAACAAAGAAGACGAGGAGAAGGATTGTTATGAGAAATCAGCTGATTCTGGCAGGAATATAACACGGAGCAGATTATTCGTCTGATTGCGGAAAACAGCAGATGTGGTCTTATCGTTTTCCCGGAATTGAGTGTTACCGGATATACATGCGCAGATCTGTTTGGAAGTGAACTGCTTTTGAAGGAAGCACAGGAAGCCATGTTTATCATCGCAAAGACAACGGAGGAATATCGGGAACTTACCGTAATCATCGGGGTTCCGATCCGTTTTGAGAATAATCTGTATAACTGCGCAGCTGTTATATCTGCAGGAAAAGTCTGTGCACTGATCCCAAAACAATATATTCCCAATTATTCTGAGTTTTATGAAGGCAGATGGTTTGCCTCAGGAAGGGGCATCGTCGGACAAACAATCCGGCTTCATGGGCACGAGATCCCATTTGGAACGGATATTCTGGCAGAAGATCCGGAAAGCGGCGCGGTTCTTGGCGCAGAAATCTGTGAAGATCTCTGGGTGCCGGATAAACCGAGCACACATATGAGCATTGCAGGGGCAAATATCATTGTAAACCTTTCAGCGTCGGATGAATTGATCGGAAAGCAGGAATACAGAAAGCAGCTCGTGGCCCAGCAGAGCGGATCCTGCTATTGTGCATATATATACACATCCTCCGGCACGGATGAAAGCAGTACGGATCTGGTCTTTTCAGGTCATAGCCTGATAGCCCAATGCGGAACAGTCCTGTGCGAGGAAATATTTCCGCAGCTGCCCTCCGTCAGTTCAGCTGTCATCGATCTGACCCGAATCCTGTATGACAGAAGGCATCAAAACACATTCGGGAATACACACGGCAGAGAGTATCAAAAGGTTCGGGTGTGCCTGCCGGGCTTTCGAACGAAGGAGGCCTCTGTCAACGAAATGGCAGATATTCTCAATGATTTATCGGTAATACCGGATCGGAATCCATTTGTGCCGTCAGACAGTCAGGAACGGGCAGACAGATGCAGAAAAATCCTGCGTATTCAGGCAAACGGTCTGGCAACACGGGTAAGAGCAGCCGGGTTCCATAATCTTGTGATCGGGATATCCGGAGGACTTGATTCCATGCTTGCACTGATTGTATGCGCCGAGGCAAAGAAAATCGTTCCGGATATCCGTATTCTGGCATATACAATGCCCAATGAAGGAAATACATCTGGTTTGACATATAAAAACGCCAGAGAACTGATGCGGCTGGTGGCCGATGAAGCCCATGAAGTTCCAATCGGCAAAAGTGTTCGGATGCATTTAGAAGATATCGGCCACAGCCTGGCATATCAGATGCATTTAGAAGATATCGGCCACAGCCTGGCATATCAGGGAGAGGGAGATACTGCGTATGAGAATGCGCAGGCAAGGATGCGCACCTATATACTCATGGATGCGGCAAATATGAAAAACGGATTGGTCATCGGAACCGGAGATTTATCCGAACTGGCACTCGGATGGTGTACATACAATGGAGATCATATGTCGATGTACGCAGTGAACGCATCAGTGCCGAAAACTCTCGTAAAGTATATCTGTCACACTTACGGGGAGATATGTGCCGATGAGGAGCTGAGGAAAGTGATCTTTGCTGTATGTGATACACCGATCACGCCGGAACTTACGCCAAATAATGCGGGAAAGATCAGCCAGATGACAGAGGAAAAAATCGGAAAATACGATTTGAATGATTTCTTCCTGTATTATACGCTTCGATATGGTTTCGAACCTTCCCGTTCTGCCGCATATGCAATGAGTGCGTATCCGGAACTGGAAAGGAAGAACGTTATCGAAGCGGCAGAACGTTTTTACACCAGATTTTTTTCACAGCAGTTTAAAAGGAGCTGTCTGCCGGACGGCCCCAAAGTCGGAAGTGTTTCGTTGTCACCGAGAGGAGATTGGCGTATGCCGAGCGATGCATCAGTAAACTTATGGCTGGATGATCTGAAGGATGTAATGAAATGAAACCGATTGTAGGAGTTATGCCCCTGTGGGATGACGAGAAAGAAAGCATATGGATGCTTCCGGGGTATATTGACGGAATACATCATGCAGGGGGTATTCCCATCATATTACTGTTCTCAACTGACGAAACGGAGATTAAAAGGCTGGCAGGACTGTGTGACGGATTCCTATTTACCGGAGGCCATGATGTTTCTCCAAAGCTGTACAATGAGGAACCGTTGGATGGACTGGTATCCTGTTGTGAAGTACGCGACCGCATGGAAATGGTCTATTTGAATGAAGCGATCAGCGCAAACAAGCCAGTGCTCGGTATTTGCAGAGGGATTCAGTTTATCAATGCTGCTTTGGGCGGGACGCTGTATCAGGATCTGCCACTTCAGCACTCTTCGGATATAGAACACCACCAGAGTCCGCCATATGACATTCCTGTTCACGAAGTGGCGATTGTAAAAGATTCTCCGCTGTACCAATGCCTGAAAACGGGAAGGCTTTTTGTGAACAGTTACCACCATCAGGCTGTAAAAACGCTTGCAGAAAGTTTGAAAGTGATGGCTGAAGCGCCGGATGGCACTATAGAAGCGGTTTATATGCCCGGACATTGTTTCCTGTGGGCAGTGCAATGGCATCCGGAGTTTTCATGGAGAACGGATGAGCACAGCCGGAAAATATTCAAAGACTTCATCAAGCATTGTTTTTGAGATATGCTGAGCCCGGAAAAAATGGACAACCTTCTGGCCGGATTGACCCAGTACATCAAGTAAAAAAGTGATAAATCCGGCTCCCACACTGCCATCACACGGCGGCGGGGAGCCTCTGTTTTACTTTTTATATAATCCCGACGGATGCGAGATCAGTATCAGACTTGCTGCTGACAGAACGAGGTCAAACAGGTGTGTTCTTCAGATCTCTGATAACGGTCAAGGTACCTCGGAAGAGACACTGAAAACACTTAATCGCAGATCTATTAACAAGGCTGGAAAACTGAGTGAGCACGGGATAGGCTTGCGTCTTGTAAAGCAGATCGTAAAATTTCACGCTTGGAAGGTGTTGTTTTCCAACAATGATTCTCAAGGCTTTAGTACAATCATTGTATTAAAAAAATCGAAACAGTAGTGGAATCATTAAGGCTCCCACGCTGCCATCATCGGCGGCGGGGAGCGGCATAATGACAAAAACACCTCTGGACCATAATGGCTCGGAGGTGCTGCCTCAGTACTCTATTTGCTTGCTGCAGATAGAATGGCTCTGTTGATATGGTTCTTGATTTGTTCCGGAGTTTCATCGAAATCGTATTTGATCCATTGATAGATGATGCCAAAGTAGCCGTAAGTGAAGAAGGACATAAGATAGGACATGTTCTTGTCAGGAACCTCACCGCCGGGAACAAGGATCTCAAAAGCACGCATCAGCAGGATGATCAGTCCTTTTTTATATAGGAGCGAGAAAAGCTTCCTGTTACGGTGCGAGGATCATAAGCTGGATTCATGAGAAACATCCTGAACTGGATGAACTTTATCATGAGATCTACAGCAAAAAGAGCCGCGAATACTGGACGGCGCTGGATCAGAAAATGCGGGAATACACTGCTCGTGAAAACATGCCCTATCTGCGGGATGACGATCAGCACCGCTCGGCCTTTGGAGATCCTCCTGTAGTCCTAAACTACTTCTATCATGAGGAGGTAAAGAAATCAGCGAAAAAAGAGAAGCTATGAATATTGAGCACTATTACATAGAAAAAGGTGACGGGGATCCGTTTATTCTTCTCCATGGAAATGGAGAGAACTGCGAATACTTCAAGGGACAGATCAATGTATTTGCCGAGCGGTATCATGTGTATGCGATTGATACCCGTGGCCATGGGAAAACGCCCAGAGGCGACAAGCCCTTTACGATACGCCATTTTGCTGATGACCTGCTGTGCTTCATGAATGGCCATCGTATTGAAAAGGCTCATCTGCTCGGTTTCTCGGACGGCGGGAATATCGCGATGGTCTTTGCTATGAAATACCCTGACAGAGTGGATCGGCTGATCCTGAACGGGGCCAATCTTAACCCGGAAGGAGTCAAGCGCTCCACTCAGATCCCGATTGAGATCGGTTATGCACAACGTCCTTATTGTAGGAAGCGCTGCCCTTGTTCTGTTGTTCTTCATTTCCCTGTATCTTTCCCGGCAGATCATCCGTCCATTGGAGGAGAATGACCGGCAGCAAAAGCAATTCATATCCGATGCGAGCCATGAATTGAAAACGCCGGTGGCAGTGATCAGCGCCAACGCGGAAATGCTGTCACGTGAGATCGGCGGTAATGAGTGGCTTTCCAATATCCAGTATGAAAATGAGCGTATGGGCGGTCTTGTAAAACAGCTGCTGGATCTTTCCCGGGCTGAAAATACGGAAGTCCCCATGGAACAGGTGGACTTCTCCCGCATTGTGACCGGCGAAGCGCTTGCCTTTGAGAGCCTTGCTTTTGATCAGGGAAAAGCGCTGCAGTCCGATATTGAGGAAGGTGTCCTGCTTACAGGCAATCCGTCGCAGCTCACACAGCTGGTTTCCATCCTTCTGGATAATGCGATCCGTCATTCTACTGGATCTGAAATCGGGCTCTCGCTTAAAGCACAGGGTCATACGGCAGTGCTCAGCGTGATCAATGAAGGAGATGCGATCCCGGATGAGAAGCAGAAACAGCTTTTCGACCGTTTCTACCGGATCGATGAAGCCAGAAGTAACGAGGGTCAGCATTACGGCCTGGGGCTCTCCATCGCGAAGGCAGTCGTGGAAAAGCACAGCGGAAGCATCCATGTTTCCTGCCAGGACGGCAAGGTCCGGTTCACGGCGGCGATTCCGATAAAAAAATAAGAAAACTTCAATCTTGTTTCAATCTACCTCCCTTACTATGAGACCATCAAATGCAAGGGAGGTATATTTATGGCTCCGCAATACAGACATGAATGGAAACATGTCCTGAATATCGGGGATCTTCTGATACTGCGTCAGCGGCTTCGGGCCATCATGGAGAGCGATCCGCACGCTATTGACGGGAAGTATCAGATCCGCAGCCTGTACTTTGACAACCTTGATGACAAGGCGCTGCGTGAGAAGATTGACGGTGTCAATATGAGGGAGAAATTCCGGATTCGATTATATAACTGTGATCCTTCTGTAATTCACCTTGAGAAAAAAAGCAAACGGAACGGGCTTGGGACCAAGTATTCCGCAAGTCTGACCGCAGAAGAAGCGCAGAAAATCGTTGATGGCGATCTGGACTGGATGCTTGGCTCTGCCCGTCCGCTCGTTCAGGAATTGTACTGCAAGATGCGGTATCAGGGAATGCGCCCGAAGACACTTGTGGATTACACCAGGGAGCCGTTCATCTTCCGGCCGGGAAACGTGCGGGTTACCCTGGACTATGATATCCGCACCGGTCTTTGCTGTACGGATCTTCTGGATCCGGAAGCGGTGACCATTCCTGCAGGAGACGCACCGCTTCTCGTTGAGGTTAAATGGGACGAATTCCTGCCGTCCATCATCCGGGACGCGGTTTCCGTACCGGACCGCCGCGTCGGTTCTTTTTCCAAATATGCACAATGCCGTGTCTACGGCTGAATTAGAAAGGAGATCATACCATGTCATTCACTGATATCTTTAAGTCAAGCTTTCTTGAAAACGTAACCAGCGTGAGCCTTCTGGATATGGCGCTTGCCCTGGTGCTGGCCTTCGGCGTCGGCCTGTTTATCTTCTTCATTTACAAGAAGACCTATGCGGGGGTGATGTACTCCTCTTCCTTTGGCGTCACGCTGATTGCTCTGACGATGATCACGACCCTTGTCATCCTGGCAGTAACGAGCAACGTCGTTCTTTCACTTGGTATGGTCGGCGCCTTATCTATCGTCCGATTCCGTACAGCGATCAAGGAACCGATGGATATCGCCTTTCTCTTCTGGGCCATTGCAGTCGGTATCGTGCTGGCAGCCGGGCTGATCCCGCTGGCGGTGTTCGGCAGTGTTGTGATCGGCATCATCCTGCTGGTGTTTGCCAACCGCAAGGACAGCTCCAATCCTTATATCGTCGTCCTCTCCTGCGAGGGAAGTGAAAGCGAGAAGGCCGCGACAGAATACCTCGGCCAGAACACGAAGAAATGTACTGTCAAGAGCAAGACCGCACGAAAGGGCAGCGTGGAGCTTAACGTGGAAGTCCGGCTGAAAGACGACAACACAGACTTTATCAACGCACTGGCAGATCTGCCCGGCGTGCAAAACGCGGTACTGGTAAGCTATAACGGCGACTACATGGGATAAGGAGGAGAAAACGTGTCTACGCACAGAAATATCGACAGAATCTGCATTGTCGTGCTTGTGCTGACGCTTCTCCTGACCGTGGCATTCATGAACGGTGAAAAGCTGGGAATCAGGGTCATTGCCGATGAAGATGCTGAAGGCTACAGCGGCAGCACGTATTTCACGGCAAATGATCTGGACGGAGACTGGGCTGATAATGCATATACGACCTATATCACCCTCGATGGCTCCGGAGGAAAAATCGACGGTAACGGAGCGTACTTCCTGAACGGGGATCTTGTGATCTCAAACGGTGGCTGGTACGTGCTTTCCGGTACACTGGAGAATGGAAGCATCATTGTAGATGCTTATGACTCCTCGAAGATCTGGATACGCTTAAACGGCGTGACGGTCAGCTGTTCCGATGACGCCTGCCTGCAGATCGACCAGGCGGATAAGGTGTTCCTGACCCTGGCGGAAGGTACGGAAAATTCTTTTACCAGCGGAAGCAGCTACTCGGAGGATGCGCTTTCTGACAACACCGGCGGCGCGATCTTCTCACATGACGATCTGACCGTCAACGGAAGCGGCAGCCTGACGATTACAGCAGGGTACAAGCACGGCATCGATGTGAATGACTCGCTTGTCATCAGCGGAGGAAACATCACGATCGATGCGCCGCAGGACGGTATCCATGTCAATGACAGCTTCCGTTTTACCGGGGCGTCTCTGATCATCGATGCGGGAGATGATGCTGTTCACAGTGACGATGAACTGTACGTTGAAAGCGGGACCATACTCATCAATTCCTGTTACGAAGGTCTTGAAGCGATCACGATCGATATCGCCGGAGGCGACATCACGATCTATCCCAGCGATGACGGCCTGAATGCCAACGGCGGCAGCTCTGCGATGGGATTCGGCGGAATGGGAGGCGGAGGTGCAGCACCCGGTGCGATGGGCGGTCCGGGCGAAGGCAGCAGTGAAGATCTCTCGTCCTCCGACTCTTCTGATGCAGAGGTACCGGCAATGCCGGACTCCCCGGATGGTGAAATGCCTTCTATGTCCGGAGAAACGCCCTCTATGCCCTCCGGTAATATGCCTCAAATGTCCGAAGAAACGGCCCAGGCAGCAGACGGAAGTTCTTCCGATCAGGAAGAGACTTATATCCGGATCAGCGGAGGCACGCTGACGATCATCAACCAGACCGGACGAGACGCAGACGGGCTTGACTCTAACGGAAGCATCTATATAGACGGCGGGACGATCCTTATCAGCCTGCCGGGCGATGGCAGCAACTGCGCCATCGACTATGGCAGTGAAAGCGGAGGTGAATGTATCGTCACAGGCGGTACCATCCTGGCTTTCGGCGGGTCCAGTATGTCCGAAGAGTTCAGCTCCGCCTGTACGCAGTGTGCGGTACTCTATAACCTGAGTTCAACCGTGCAGGCCGGCACCCGGTTTTGCGTTCTGAATACGGATGGAGAAGAGATCCTCTCCTGCACTCCCGAGTGCAACTATTCTTCGATAGCCTTCAGCGCACCGGCGCTGACTGTCGGAGAGACGTATACTGTTGCTTGCGGTGAGGACAGTGCCGAACTCACACTTGAGTCAACAGCCGTGTCCGCAGGAAGTTCGGGCGGCATGGGAGAAATGCAGCCGGGCGGCTCGAACAATATGCAGCCGGGCGGTATGGGAGAAATGCAGCCCGGGGAGATGGAAGGTACGGAAAACGGCACATTCCCCGCTCATGACAGCGAGTCCGATTCGGAGCGGCCGACTCCGCCGGACGGTGAGATGGGAATGCCGCCGCAGCAAAATGGCGGTGATCGCTTTGACCCGGCAGATCAATCAGAAAGCGAATCCGGCGTTTCTTCTGACAACAGCGGAAGGGAAGGAAAAAGAACCGGACACGGTCATCAGTCTCAGGCGGATGGAAACAGAGAAGATATGAATGGCTTCATGCCGGAGGAATTCTCCGTCGAAAATGATTCGGAATCAACATCCGGCGGCTTCGTCTCACTGAATGAACTTGACGGCAATGTCTGGATCATGCTGGGTGCCAGTGTCCTGATTCTGTCAGCAGCGATTCTGTTTGCGATATACTATCGAAAGAATTGATAAAGCGTTTAAGGATATAGAAATGATAAAGTGATTGATGAAAGCTGTTTTGAGAGATCTGATGAGGTCGAAGAGAGTGTTCTCTTCGACCTCTTTTCTTTATGTTGACGGCTGAAACCGTCAACATGACTTTCCGGCTCTGAAACTGCTTTGTAACCTATTGCGTTTTCCGATTTTCTGTGTATAATGGCTATCGCAAGCAATCCGCTTCCAATAAATCAGGAAATGAGGTATTGAATATGCGCAGCAAGAGCACAGAGCTCATGGGGCAAATCAGTAACTATATCGGAGATTATTACAGGCAGCATCATTCAACGCCTACTACACGGGAAAGTGCCTCGGCGGTCGGACTCTCTCCTGCAGCCGGATATAAATATCTTGTGGAGATGGATAAACGAGGGATGCTGTCGTATGAGAACGGCGAGATCACAGATCTTCCCAAGATCAACAAGACGCCTACAGGCTATTTCTCCGCTCCTCTTGTCGGCAGCATTCGTTGCGGCGATCCGGAGACCGAGGAGGCCGAGGTCGAGATGTACGTCAGCCTTCCGGAAGCTATTTTTGGCAAAGGCGAGTTCTATCTCCTCCGTGCATCCGGAGACTCTATGGAGGATGAAGACATCTGTGATGGGGATCTGGTCCTGATCCGGAAGCAGCCGGACTGCGAGGTTGGTGATATCGTTGTCGCCCTCGACGAGAACAGCGAGAACACGCTGAAGGTCTATGGCGGCATCGATAAGAGAACAAAGAAAGTGATCCTCAAATACGCCAATGAAGCGGTATATCCCGGCAAGAGGATCCTGGTGGGTGAGTTGACGGTTCAAGGCGTGGCCAAGCACGTCATCAAGGCTCTGTGATGAAGATGGATGGGAGGTGATTCGTGTGGGAACAACAGATGTGAAATGCCCGGAATGCGGGACCATGAATTACAGCCTCTACCTGGATGAATGGAATCCAATTTCGTCAGAGTTTTATTAAAGCCACGGAGCACTAATATTGTCACAAACAGGTCTGCTGCCAGAGTGCTATAAAAGATTATCAGAACT
>CADABA010000099.1 GCA_902785985.1 uncultured Lachnospiraceae bacterium | reverse complement strand
GCTCGGCTTTGTCACCCATGAGGACCGGACGATCGAGTATGCGGAGGAGCGCAGGCTCTTCTACGTCGCGATGACGAGAACAAGGAACCGGGGCTACTTCATCGCTCCGGAACAGAATCCGTCAGAATTCCTGCTCGAGCTGCGCCGTGACTACAAGACGATCCCGCTCCGGGGGAAGTGGAATGAAGCCCCGCCGGACGGCGGAAAGGGATATAAGCCATGTCCGGTCTGCGGGTATCCGCTGCAGCTCCGAATGAAGGCGGCGTACGGCCTTCGCCTGTACATCTGCACGAATGATCCGGAGATCTGTGATTTCATGACCAATGACGTGGCGGGAGGAAAGCTTGCGATCCGGAAATGCAGCTGCTGCAGGGACGGCTTTCTGATCGTGCGGACGGCGAAGAGCGGGTCACATTTCTTAGGGTGTACGAATTATCGGCCGGATGGGAAAGGATGTAATAATACGAGCAGGGATTGATTTTGATGTGCCGCTCATAACGAGCGGGATTTCTATAGTTATTATGTGAAAGAGGGGTTTTTATGACTTCTTTGATTGAATTACAGGATTACGGGGATCCCCGACTTGACGTTTTTGCGAGGCTGAACGAGACGCAGCCGCGGGAATCGAGCCCGTTGCAGGCCTTGTCGACAGAAGAGAGGCGGAGGGAGAGGCCAGGGAGATCCTCGGAAAACTGGGAGACATACCTGTCTTTACCGGAGGAGCGGAGGCACTTCGAAATCTCACGAATATTCCCATGACACGCGGGCTTCTCATGTGCTTTAAACGCCCGGAAATGAAGCCTGTTCAGGAGATCACGGAGGGGTGCCGCCGGATCGCAGTGCTTGAGAATGTCACGAATCCCACCAATGTCGGTGCGATCTTTCGGTCCGCAGCGGCACTCGGGATGGACGCGGTCCTTCTGAATAAAGCGTGCAGCGATCCGTACTACAGAAGAGCGAGCAGGGTCGCCATGGGGACGACGTTCCAGGTGCCGTGGACCTATGTAGAGAACGACCACTATATTGATCGCATTAAGGAGCTTGGCTTTAAGACAGCTGCGATGGCGCTTCGGCGGGACACGGTCAGTATTCGTGACCCGAAGCTGAAGAGCGTGGAGAGGCTTGCGATCGTTCTCGGAGCAGAGGGAGACGGGCTTTCGGACGAGACGATCGACAGCTGTGATTATACGATCAAAATTCCGATGGCGCATGGGGTCGATTCTCTGAATGTGGCGCCATACTGGTGCATATGATAAAATATAAATTACAAGATAACTTGTTATATCAGGCAGCAGGGCGGAAATGACGTAATGTATAACTTGTTTACTGGAAAAATCATATGATTGTGCAGGGAGGCAGGCAATGAGAAAGATTTTTAGCATTTTTTTGATATTTGTACTGGCAGCATCATTATCTGCATGTGGGTCGGCTCCAACGCCCAAGGATATTGCGGAGAAATATCTTGCTGCAATAAAGGCACAGGACGAAGAGGGTATAAGCGCGCTTTCTGAAGGATCATATTCTGAGGATGAGCTGATGGGAACAGTGGATTTGGTGCTGGGTGAGTCCGAAGAAGGGGAAGAGTATGATGAGGCGACAAAAAAGTTCAAAGAGAAAGTCATTGATTTTGACTACACGATCGGGGAAGAACGGATAGACGGTGAAAATGCAGAAGTTGACGTTACTATTAAGACCTATGATTTCGGTACAATGCTGGGGCAATATGCGGAACGGGCCATGAGCGAACTGATGGCTGCCGCTGTCGATGGTGCATCCCAGGAAGAAATCGATGCAATGGACAGGAAGATCCTTGAAGAAGAACTGGACAAGCTGACGGAAAAATCATATGAAACGACTGTGCCGATGAAACTTAAAAAGGTGGAAGGTGAGTGGAAGGTCGCAAAAATGGAGGATGATTCCGAATTTATGAACGCCATACTTGGTCGACATCATCAAAGCGTTTGAAGAATTAGGAAACTCTATGAACGGAGAATAAAAAGGAAGCAGAGGATGATGTTTCAGGAGACTGAAGTATGATTAAGCTCTTAGGAAAAAACAACGTGTCCGCTATTTTGGGGCTGTGCATATTTCTGATCGGAAGGTATATCTACGGAAAGTCGCTGCAAAAGAAACAGACAGATTAAATCCGGTTGAACAAAACGCTGCGCGATGGCCTGCCAGGGCTGTGGCGCAGTTTTTTATTCATATCAGATTAATAAAACAACTATTGCCATCAAATAATACAGACCGTTATAATGCATTATTGACGAGTCAGGAAAAATACGAATGTTAATGGTCGATACTTAATGTCAGGAGGAGATCCTAAGATGTGGATAAGCAGATACGTCTGCCTCTTTATGATATACAGCTTTATGGGATGGGTGTATGAGACCCTGTTTTGTACGATAAAAGAAGGCAGATGGGAAGACAGAGGCTTTTTATATGGACCGGGCTGCCCTATTTATGGAACCGGAGCCGTGACGATCTCGGTGCTTTTGCATCTGACAATGGGAAAAGGAGTCGAACTCGACGCGTGGCAGGTCTTCCTCATTTCCGTTCTGGGAAGTGCAGTTCTGGAGTACGCAACTTCCTGGATATTGGAAAAAGCGTTCCATGCGGCATGGTGGGACTACAGCGACTGGC
Organism: uncultured Lachnospiraceae bacterium; assembly: GCA_902785985.1. Classification (GTDB taxonomy): domain Bacteria; phylum Bacillota; class Clostridia; order Lachnospirales; family Lachnospiraceae; genus Chordicoccus. The sequence continues at coordinate 6,786 of CADABA010000099.1, read as the reverse complement.
CGTTCAATCTTCATGGCAGGATCTGTCTGTTTGCCAGTCTGGGATTTGGTATTGGCGGGCTGCTGACTGTCTATGTTATCGCGCCTTTTACGGAAAATGTCGTCGGTTCGATCCCACCCATCGTGCTGGAGTTCCTGGCGCTTCTTTTCCTGTTCGTTTTTGCGGTGGACCTTACACTTACGGTAACCGTACTGCTTCATTTTGATAAAATAGTTGCTCAGATGGAAAGCAATTTTAACCGCCGGATGGAAACATTTGTTGACGCCACGGTCCAGCAGTCAAGTCGGGTCAAGAAGACCATAGTGAACACCGGTCGTTCTGTGAATGAGCAGATCGATACATTGAGCAGACTTACCAAGGGAGCTGTCAAAAGGATAAAGTCTTTCAGGGACACGGACAAAGAGAAGAATACCGTTAAGAATAATATTCTTTTACGATTCAGGAATGCCGCTATGCGTAACTGGCGAAACAAAGTTGACGAAGACTGAGATACACAGAGATTGAACCGATTTTGGCTTAACAGGCTCCGGCTTAACAGGTTCCGGCTCAACAGGTTTTGAGAACAGGTTTTGCTGCAACGGTCCGTCATTCAGCCTTGACTTTGCTGTTGCTGTATGTATAATTTAAAAAGGTTAGCAGTACATAACACAGAAGTGTTTAAGACCGCATCCGGCGCGGCAGGACCTACGAGACGTTCCCAATGCCAGCGCAGGAGCTTATGAAATGCTGATAACTGAATACCTTCCTTTGAAACTCCTTGAAGCGAAAGCGACAGGGAGTGGAGGAACATCCGGAGAATCCCCGCGTCCGGCGGGGTGCCGAAGGTGCAAGGCGGTTTCTGCCGCTGAATCTCTCAGGCGAAAAGACGGATTTCTGAATTGTTAACTGCACTTTTTGTGAACAAGAGTTAACAGTGCTGTTTATGAATAGCAGCAATATCAGACCGCCGATGGATGACCTCCGTCGGCGGTATTTTCGTTTCAGATACAACAGGCAGCTGTGAAACGCTCCTCCGGGATTTGATCTTGTAACAGGCAGCTGTGAAACGCTCTTCCGGGATTTGATCTTGTAACAGGCAGCTGTGAAACGCTCTTCCGGGATTTGATCTTGTAACAGGCAGCTGTGAAATGCTGTTCCGGGATTCAATCTCACACAGAGTTCTTCAGTCACCTGCCAGCTATTATTATGAGGGAGAAAGAAAAAATGAACACACTACTCAGCATCGTCCAGACCATCAACGCCTACCTGTCTGACTATATCCTGATCGTCCTTCTGATCGGTACAGGCGTCTATTTCTCCGTCCGCACGAAATTTGTTCAGGTCCGCTGCTTCGGCGAGGGAATGAAAAAAGTATTCGGAAATCTCAGTCTGCACGGCGGAAGACAGCACGGCGGCATCAGTTCCTTCCAGGCCCTGACCACTGCTGTCGCAGCTCAGGTAGGTACCGGAAATATCGTCGGTGCCTGCGGCGCGATCCTCACCGGCGGACCCGGCGCGATTTTCTGGATGTGGATCATCGCTTTCTTCGGCATGGCTACCATTTATGCTGAGGCTGTGCTGGCACAGGAGACCCGCACAGTGGACAAGGATGGGAACGCGACCGGCGGACCGGTATACTATATCCGGAAGGCCTTCCCGGGCGGATTCGGCAAATTCCTTGCCGGATTCTTCTCCGTCGCCATCATTCTCGCACTCGGATTTTTCGGCTGCATGGTGCAGTCCAATTCCATTGCGGAGTCCTGCACGAACGCATTCGGTATTCCGGGATGGATCATCGGAATTGTTGTGGCAGCGGTCGCAGGGCTCATATTTATCGGCGGTGTGCATCGCATTGCTTCAGTGACGGAAAAAATCGTACCTATCATGGCATGCCTGTATCTGATCGGCGGTCTGATGGTTCTTCTTGCCCGGATCAGGTTCCTGCCCGCCACGATCAGCATGATCTTTAAATATGCCTTCATGCCGAATGCGATCATCGGCGGCGGCATAGGGTATGCCCTCAAAATGGCCATCAGCCAGGGCGTCAAGCGCGGACTGTTTTCCAACGAAGCCGGTATGGGTTCCACTCCTCACGCACATGCGCTGGCAAAGGTCGAAAAGCCCCATGATCAGGGCGTCGTTGCCATGATCGGTGTATTTATCGATACTTTTGTCGTGCTCACCATGACAGCCCTTGTTGTTATCTCTACGCTGTACACTTCTGACGGTGTGCTGGCGTCCGGTACGGCGGAGGGTGTGGCCAAGACAAATATGGCGCAGCTCGCATTCGGAAGGGTCTTTGGTACCGGGCTTGGCAGCGGCTTTGTCGCGGTCTGCCTGCTGTTTTTCGCTTTCTCCACCATTCTCGGCTGGAATCTTTTCGGAAAGGTAAATATGGAGTATCTGTTCGGGAAAAAGTCGGTGCTCATTTATTCGGCAATTGCCATTGTCTTTATTTTCCTCGGCTCGCTGCTTTCGAATGATCTCGTATGGGAGCTGACGGATATGTTCAATCAGCTGATGGTGATCCCGAACGTCATCGCGCTGATCGCCCTTGGCGCCATCGTGACGAAGACGGCAAAGGCCGGCGAAGATGCGTGGAAGAAAAAAAGAAAGTGATCTGCGGATATATTAATGGAAAACTGCAGGAGGAATTTAATCTCTGACGCGCAAATTCCCGTGATTTCATTCATGGGATGAAAGTGCCAAGTGAGACTTGGCTCTGACATGGGTTACAAAGTAAGCGTCAGAGATTAAATATACTCTATCGGCAAAGCAATCAGGTTTTCTCTAAGATATACTTTTCTGTCAACAAGACACAGAATTACTCCCATACCGCGCTTCTTGTCCGGTATTTTGTCCAGAACCTGATTCGTTCCACCCATAGCTGCTTTGGGATTGCCTGTCATTTTAATTTCCACAGGGTACAGAATCCCGTTTTCCTGGATGATCAGGTCTATCTCATTTTCGCCATAGGCCTTTTTGTCTTTGCCCCTGTAATAAAAAATAGTGAATTTGTAATCCTTCCCTTCATTACTGTAGGTCTTCAGTATTTCCGATACGACAAATGTTTCAAACATATTTCCGGCTACTGCCGAATTCTTTAATGCCTCCGGAGTCAGCCACCTTGTCAGATAACAGGCAAGCCCGGTGTCTCTGAAATATATTTTAGGGGTTTTGATTGCTCTTTTTAATGCACTCGCGCTGTAAGGCTGCAGTATATATATAATTCCCGTACGTTCCAGAACAGATACCCAGTTCTTGATTGTCGGTTCACTGACACCCACCTCACTGGCTATGTTTGCATAATTAAGCATTTCCCCTGTTCTGGCAGCCACGGAGGTCATGAACTTTGTGAAAGTCAGACTGTCTGCAGAGATCAACTCATTAATATCCCGCTCCAGATAAGTCGAGACATAGGAAGAATAGAAATCCTGCCACTCTCGTTCCACGTCGTAAAGCTCCGGATAGGAACCTTTATGAATGATTTCCCAGATATCGGAATAGGGCTTAATATGCGTCTCTCTTTCCGCCAGATAGTCTTCAGTTGGAATAAAATGGCGATTAAAATCAACGTTTTTTATTTCCCGTATTGACAATCCCGTAAGTTCCATGACAGAGACCCTTCCGGCAAGAGACTCGCTCATTCCTTTCATCAGTTCAAGTTTTGCGGAACCCGATAAAATAAAATTGCCTCTTGCATCAGAATTATCTACAATCAGCTTGATTTCCTCAAGGATGCTGTTCTCTTTCTGTACTTCATCAATAAACAGTGGTCTGGGGTTATTTAGGAAGAACAGTTTTGGTTCTTCTCTTGCCTGCATCCTTGTCAGCCGGTCATCAAAGTTCGCTACATTATATTCCGGAAAAACATGTTTTATGATCGTAGATTTCCCTACCTGTCTTGATCCGGTAAGAAGCAGGCATTTACTGGAAGATACTCTGTTTTTCAGGACAGAAGTGATTGCTCTTTCGATGTAAGACATGGCACACCTCCTAAATTTCGACTAATCTAAATCCTGATTTTATTATAGTTGAAAAATGACGTAATATCAAGGGTTGTGACTAATCTGAATCATGACTTTACTTTGGTCGCAATCGGCAAAAATTTCCTCATCTCGAACCGATTCCGATATAAAGGCATGACATCGGGGTATCGGCTATTTCAGTTCTGAGATTGACATGTCTGCGATTTATACCTTTTCAAAGACAATCCTTTAAGCTAAAAGAGAACCGGAGCAAGGCACGGAGAAACAGCGAAAATTGACTGTTTATTCTCCGTGCCCTTTCTTTATCAGGACCCCGAATCGGCTGTACATAGATTTCTTATAATCACTTTTTCATTTTCAACGGTCAAAGATCCGTTTTTTCGGCAGCCGCAAGAGGCTGGATGCCTGAAATTTTAACAGTTGGCCGCAAATACTTAAAGAAATGAATATTTAGGCACATTTAATGTTTTTCTTTCATTATTAAATCGGTTATTGTGTAATATAACAATAAGATGCTTCTGAAAGATCGAACTTGGAAAGGAAGGAGATAATGTTTTTTAGTCACGTAAGTATTGCCGAAAAGTATAACTATCTGGATGATAAATTTACTGTTGCGTACAAGTGGCTCGCAGAGACCAACATCAAGGAGCTCCCGGAAGGGTCCTATCCGCTGATGGGGGACGACGTCATCGCAGGCGTGCAGGAGTATTCAACTTCTCCCTGGGAAGAGAGACGGTTTGAAACGCATGATAAGTATTTTGACATTCAGTACATGGTAACAGGAGACGAGATGTTCGGCGTATGCAAGCGGGACGGACTGAAGGAGATCGACAGGATCGACGCCAACGATGTCGTTTTTTATGAAGATCCCGAACTGTTCGGACAGGTATTGCTCAAAGAAGGAGATCTCATAGTTGTCGCACCGGAAGACGCACACAAACCGCGCTGCGCAGCAGGGACGCCTGCTCCGGTCAAAAAAGTTGTAGTAAAAGTGAAGATCTGAGAAAGGTGTTGTCTTAGAGGGAACTGCACGCAATAAGCGGTCCACGCTGCGGGCCTTGTATTCAGCATTGTAACTATTACTAATAGCAAAGGTAGCAATGACACAGTTTTTTACAGTAAGGAGGAAAAGATGCAAGTTGTATATGATATGGGAAATGGAATGCGCATGATCGACCTTTCCAAGCTTGTTGACCCGGCAACAGAAACCAGAAGATGTAAACTGCACCGTTTTAACACAGGCGGGCCGATTCCGGATTTCCACACAAATTTTGACATCATGAGCCATCTGGGAACTCATGCGGAGTGCCCGTATCACCACGATGACAACTGGCCGGATGTCACGGGACTTCCGCTGACAACATTCGTGGGCCGCGGCGTCTACGTTGATTTCAAGGACACCGTTGCACCGTATACACACATTACCAAGGCTGACCTGGACAGAGTAGCTTATAAGGTCAAAGAAGGCGATATCGTGATCATCGATTCTTCCTATAAGCTTGAGCCCTTTACAAAGGCGACCAATACAGAAGTTGACAAGAGACTCCTTATTAATGCTGAGTCTGCAGAGTGGTTCCGTGATCACAAAGTCAAGGCTGTCGGATTTGGTGATGGTGTTTCCATTGAGAACTGCAACGAAGATGTCAAGCCTTTCCATGACATCCTTCTGGCAGAGAATATCATTTTCATCGAAGTTCTCAAGAATCTCGAGTATCTTGAAAAGGACGTATTCTTCATGTCCTTCTCCCCGCTTCCGATCGTAGGTCTGGATTCCAGCCCCGTTCATGCATATGCAATCGAAGGAATTAAGGAGTTTTCGGAATAAAGGAGTTTACACAGTATGAGAATAGCAGTTATCGGCGCAGGCGCCATGGGCTCCATTTACGGAGGACACCTTTCTTTACATAATGATGTTTATCTCGTAGATACAAATCCGAATGTAGTCGCTGCTGTAAATGAAAACGGACTTAAGCTTCAGGAATACGGTACAGACAACCTGTATCATCCCAAGGCGGTGACATCCACAGAGGGGATCGAGCCCGTTGATCTGATCATTCTATTCGTAAAGGCTCTGTTTTCAAAAGCAGCCCTGGCCGGCAACAAGGCCCTGATCGGTCCCGATACCTATGTACTGACACTTCAGAACGGCTCCGGTCACGAAGATATCCTGGGTGAGTTCGTGGATCAGGATCATATCATCATCGGAACGACCGAAGACAACGGCGCAGTGCTTGGCATGGGCTACATTCGCCACGGCGGAGAAGGCAACACCAACGTCGGCATGCTGGTAGAGGACAAGAACGGCTTCCTTCCCAAACTCAAGGAGTCATTCGATGCCTGCGGCTTTAATGTCCGCATCCATTCCGTGATCCAGCAGCTGATCTGGGACAAGCTGTTCACCAATGTCTCACTCAGTGCCGTTACGGGTGTCCTTCAGTGCAACATCGGCTATATTGCCGGAAATGAGTACGCGTGGAAAATGACGACCGCTCTGATCCATGAGGCAGTCGAAGTCGCGCATGCGCTGGGTCTCAAGGCAGATGAGGAAGAGATCACCGAGAAGGTCCATAAGACATCCGTCGGTTCTCCGGAAGGTGTGACATCCATCTGTGCGGATATCCGCGCCGGCAGAAGAACGGAAGTCGATACGATCAGCGGTTCCGTAGTAAGTGCAGCGAAGAAAGTCGGAGTCAGTGTTCCGACCCATGAGTTCGTTGTCAATACGATCCATGCTCTGGAAGGCAGACCGAAAGAATAATCGCTCATTACAGACCGGACAATAGTAGAAATGTATTTCTTCTATTTTCTATTTTCACTC
>CADABA010000098.1 GCA_902785985.1 uncultured Lachnospiraceae bacterium | reverse complement strand
AAATCTGTTAGTACCGCTGCCAGTGCGAGCGAGCGGGAGCGTCCCGACGTGGAAATATTTATTCCGGGAGCCTTAAAGTAAAGGATGTGGGAAGTTTTAATTCATTACTAAAAAGGGCACGGAAATAAAAAGCGTAAGCGCCTTTTCTCTCCGCACCCTGACCTTATCGTCTTTTGTTGAAAAATGAAGTGATGATTCCCGCCGACAGCAGCAGAAGAATCACCGGCCAGAACAGGATGACCACATGCGTCGCCAACGTAATGACCGCAAGAACTACAAGGACCGTCACGAGGATCCATCCCAAACATCCCCAGTTAAAAGACCCGTCTTCCATACGGAAAAAACCGGCTGCAGCTCCCCGGTTATCCTCAATCGACTGCTCTGTCTTCTCAGCGCGCTCCGTCCCGCCGGTCTCATTATTGATCTCCTGAGGACCGGTCCTCTCAAAAAAGCCGCCGTCCATTCCCGCAAAGGGATCTTCCTTCGGCATCTCCTCCTGCACCTCGGCAAAGTCTGCGTCCGGGGTCCGGTTCGTGCTCTCATAGGCTGCCTCCCAAAAGGTACCTGCAGAGTCGTTCTCCCGCTGATACTGTGCCTCAGCCCGCCCCTGTTCATAGGAACTCGTCGAATAATCGCGGCGGTCGCTCCCCGGAGACTCCAGTATGTTCCTGGCGATCAGGATCGGATCTCCGAGCTCACCCGTGACAGTCTCCTCATCCTTTCCGTTGGCGATCTCAGAATCGATATATCCCTCGTAATAACTGACCTGGTCAGCGACCTCGGCGGGGTTTGTGATCTCCTCCGAGAGTTTTGCGGCAAGGGCATCCAAAAATTCCTGTTTATTCATAGCACCTCCATCTGTCAGTGTTCCGTTCACATTCTATCACAGGTTCCGGATATCTGCCATAGATAATAAGGCCCGGCGGTGTACAAAAAAAGGGCCACACCAACGTGTGACCCAACGAACTCGCGACCTTCTGGTCCGTAGCCAGACGCTCTATCCAGCTGAGCTACCCGAACATTTGCGAATTGCTTCGCAACAGATATTATAATACTCTTACGGGAACCCTTTGTCAACAGCAAAATTACTTTTTTTTGCAGACACGGGCTGAAATACCGTGCAGTCCGGCGTGAAAAGCAGCCTGTACTGTCTCCTGTGATCCCTGTCAGCTGACACCGCTCTGAAATCACCTCCCGGAATCAGGTACGGACAGCACTTCAGCGGAGGAGCTCTCTCACCGCATCTCCATCGAACACGACCTCTGAGACTCCGTTCACCTCGATCTGATAAAGAGCGTTTGCAGCCATGTGTTCAGCCGCCTGCTCGATGTCACGGATCCCGGTCCCGCTGCACATCATAACGACCGCGTCCAGCCCATCCTCCGTGACAGCGATCTCGTCGTCCCGCATGCTCATGCGGCGAAGGATCTTCGGCAGCGCGTATTTTGAGAAAATGACTTTTTTCTCCTCCGCCGTATAATCCGGCAGCTCGATCACTGCGAATCTGGACAGGAGAGGCGCGCTGATAAGGTCCCTGTCATTTGCCGTCGCGATCGGATAGACACCCGATGTCGGGATATTGCACTCTATATAATTATCCGTAAATCCGAGGTTATCAAGAAGCGTCAGGAGCACATCTGCGGGATTTCCGTTCCCCTTTCCGGCCGCTGCCTTATCCAGCTCATTGATGATGAAGACCAGGTTCGACTGTCCTGCCATGGAGAAAGCCTCCATGATGATGCCCGGCTTTGCATTGGAATAGATCCTGGAGCTTCCCGTCAGCTGCTCCGGGTCATTGATGGAACTCATATCAAGAGTCGTCCATGGCAGTCCGAGAATCCTCGCGACCGCATAGGCGACCTGCGACTTTCCGGTCCCCGCGGGACCAACAAGAAGGATTCCGTAGGCCGGAAGCGTATGCGTCCTGTTGATCTGGATGATCGTCTCGATAATGCGCTGCTTGACCGACTCCATCCCATAGAGCTCTGCATCCAGGATCTCCTTCGCGCGGACCGGATCGATCGAGTCGAACCAGTTGCTCTTCCACCGGATGTTCAGCATGATGGAGAGGGCCCGCTGCGCGTGCCTGCGCTCCTCCGGGGTGACTTCGTTCGACCGGGCTACCGCGAGATTTCTCCTCGCCCAGAGGCGGATATTGTCGGGCAGCGTCCGGCCGGCACAGTTCAGAAAGTCCGTGATGCTCTGGATGGATGTGAGCTTCATGCCGTCTCCATCCTCCTCCTGCTCCTCATCCTCAGCCTCCGCGGACGGCGCATCGCTCGCGAAAAGACGGTCGATCATGAACTGCAGGAACCCGTCCTCCGCGGAGAGCCTTTTATCCCCGCCGAAGGCGATCTCCCTGATCCGATAGACCGCATATCCCTCCTCGGTATTTCTCCCGGACAGGCGCACATTGATGTGGTTCTCCCCGAGCCATTTGAGAAGACTCGTGAACCTCGCGTCGATCCTCAGAATATCCGCCGACAGATTTCCCCCATCCTCTTTGAATTCAAAAGATGTTCTCCTGATCGGATTTGTGAAAATGCCGTTCGAGTGATGTTTCCACTCCCTCGCGGAGTTGTCGATAATAAGAATCGGACGCTCAGGCGACGCGTCCCGCGCATTGGAAAAAAACACCGTGTATGTGCAGACAGGATCCTTTCCGGCAGCTGTATTCCCTGAGAAGTCAAACAAGGGCATGTCATTTACCTCACAAAAAATTGGCATGCGGCTCAAAGGCCATTCGATGCGATGACCTTTTCCGCGATCTCACGCGTCATAAAATCAAAAGCCAGAATTCCGTACATTTTTCCGGGAACGAGCTCTTTCTCAAGAAAGCGGGCATTCAGTTCCTCCGCGTAGGCTCTGGGATGCGGAATTTTCGAACCGGTCATCGTACTGAGGAAGTTGATCGAAATCGTCCACTGATTCGCAGGACAGTTCGTAAGCGTATAGTCGAACGCATTCCACTTATCCTGCACATCATAGCGGTAGCGATCCTGGACCGCAACGACAAGCGCATCGTTGACATCCCGGACCGCGAACGGACTGGCCGCAGCTTCCCTGCTGCCCTGATCTTTCCATTCAAGGTGCATTCCGCCCTTCTCCCCCGCATGGATCATATCATCATAGCGCCTTGCAAGAATGATCTTTCCCCGCACAGGACCGAGCGCGGGAAGATGATTCTCTGTATAGAACCGACCCTCATACGCATTGACGATCTCCTGGATGGCCGTCTGGACCTGCGCGACGTCGTCTTTTTCATTTTCCGCCTTGACTGCAACAATGACCGTTTCAGACGGGTGCGCATCAAGGAACTGCAGGACCTCCTCAATGACCGCGGCAAAGCGGATCTTCTCGGAGAAGGGGTTCGCGGAGGTTCTGCATTTTCCGAAATTATTAAAGAGAATGAGATCGTCCCCATGAAGACCGACGCGTATATCGAGATAGCGGCAGCCGACAAGGAGCTGATCCCTGATCGTCAGGTCCTGATTGCCCAGAAGGTATGCAGGATAACAGAATCCGGCACCGCTGGAATGTGTGCCCGGTATATTGATGCAGGCAACCGAAGTCCCGTCATCAATGGTCTTCATCCAGTCTGTGAGAGCAGGATCGCTCTCCGGCGGTGTATAGGATCTGAAAAATCCCTCCATCACCGCAAAAGTACCGATGAACAGGAGGACCAGCACCACCAGCACAATATCAATGATTCGTTCTTTTTTCATAATGCTCCTTCAGACCGGAATCCCGGCCGCGCAAGGATCGCAGCTGCTCAAAAGGAAGGTGCTCCGCAGAAATGCGCACGGATGTGCAGCGTAAATACGCGTCTGCGGCAGCGAAGATCCGCCGCAGCAAACGCCGAAGTCAGATATGCATTTTTCGTATGCTGCAGTGTTCAGTCCAGCATGAAGCCGAACAGATTACAGGATCTGGAGCCCACCACGACATAATTCTCGTACACAGCGGGCGAGGCTTCAATATTCTGCTCGCCGAGAGAGTACCTGCATTTCTCCTCTCCCGTCAGACCGTCGATCAGAAGCGCGTCCCCGCCGAATGTAAAGTAGAGGACCGCACCGCTTCCGTCGCGATTGTACACACAGACCGGGGAGGACCAGGTATAACTGTCCGTCTGCTCCCACACGATCTCGCCCGAATCCTTTCGCAGGCAGACCAGCTGGCCGGTGTAATAATCATTCGTCTTCGCGACCGTCACGTAGACGTAATCGGAGAAATCATACTTTCCGACTGCGACCGTCGACTGAATACCTCCCGAGACGCCTTCTTCGGAGTGACATTCAAAATCTGTCTGCCATACGATCTCCCCGTTCTCCGCGTCAAGCTTCCAGATCGGGACGGGCGCCGTAGAGTCACTCCGCCATCCGAGATGGAAGGACGTTCCGACATAGAGATAGAGATGTCCGTTCTCGATAGAGAGGACCGGAGTTCCGTTGGAGTCATCCAGGATGTCCTGGACCCATACAAGCTCCATGGTCTTAAGGTCAAGACACATCATATTCCCGCCGTTATCGCAGACGAAGAGATATCCCTTATAGACACAGGCAGAATCTTCCATTCCGAGCCAGAAGCTGCCGTCACTCGAGCGCGTCCCGTAATAATGCCAGCGAATGATGTCGCCAGGATCGATGGAGACCACTCCCGCAGCCTCATCGTAGACGGAATTGAGCTTTATGAGATAGAGAATGCCGCTCTCACCGGGATAAATGAGCGTATCCGTCTCCGCGTCCACCAGGGCGGAAGAGTCAAAAAAGCTGCATCCCTGCCGGAGCGAGAACGGGTCGTCCGCGCCGAACTCGTACATGACGCTCTGGTCGATCAGATTGATGACAAAGACATGGGATACCCCGATGTCACTGTCATATCCGGACCCGACATAGAGGATCGGATATCCGCGCGGATCGAGCGCGCCGGATCCCTTAAATGTGTACCCCAGATACAGCGCGTCGCGCGTAGACTCCCCTGTCCGGAGATCATAGAAATAAATGTATCCGTCCAGGCAGGCATGGATGACCTCGACGAGCTCATCGTCCTCCTTGGCCCAGTCGTACATATTCATGGCCGCTTTCTGGGATCTTGTCCACTTCTCCATGAGAGGCTGACCGGTCCATCCGCTTCCGCTCCAGTTCCGGCCGCCGGAAGTCAGGCTGGTGATCCCTTTCGTCCAGATATTGCTGATATTATAATTCTTCATATCGGCAAAACCGAACTGCGGACTGTTCCGGAAATTAGTCCCGCGGAATGTGACGATACCGTCAACCGCCGTGTAATCCTCCCCGACACCGAATGTGATATCTGTCCAGGGAGAAATCGAACTGCGGTCTTCTACCAGTTCATCGTTCTTCATGACTTCCGTGAAGGCGATCAGTCTGGAAGGATCCGTATTCTCCGTGGCGTACGGTTTGAATTCGATCTCCTGATCCCGCTCCCCGGAGACATCCTTTCCCGAAGGTGTCTGTGCAGGTGTCGGCGTCGCTGCAGGCGTACCGGAAGGAACTGCTGTCGGTGCTGCCGTGGGAGCTGCTGCAGACTGTGTGTTCCCGGCCGCAGCAGTCGGTGCCGTCTGACCGCTCTGAGATTCCACCTGTGCTTTCGCGCTCTCCCTCTTTGCCACACGCGACGCGTGGAATCTGCTGATCGCAACGGCGACCACCAGGATAAAGAGCAGCGCGCATGCGCCTAGGATCTGCTTCCTTCGCCGAAGTTCCTCCTTGCGCTGTCTCATGAGCGCTCTTCTCTTTGCATCGGATCTCTTCTGGCTCTCAAGAGCCTCCTCCCGGTCAAAATCGCGTGCGGAGGAGGCCGGTGTTTCGACAGAGGGTCTCATCCCGGCGGCTGTCTTTGCGGATTTTTTACCGGAAGACGCGCTGTCGATGGTCTCGCGTGCAGCCCTTCCGCCGGTTGACCTGCTGACGGCCGTATCGCGGGCTGTCCTTCCGCCGGCTGACCTGCTGACGGCCGTATCACGGGCTGTTCTTCCGCCGGTTGACCTGCTGGTCACCGTCCCGCGCGCTGTCCTATCGCCGGATGACCTGCTGACGGCCGTCCCGCGCGCTGTCCTATCGCCGGATGACCTGCTGACGGCCGTCCCGCGCGCTGTCTTTTCGCCGGTTGACCTGCTGACGGCCGTATCGCGCACTGTCCTTCCGCTCTCAGTCCTGCTCCTTCCCGATCTGCTCCCGGAGCTTTCTCTTCCTGTTGGATTTGTACTTCTTTTTCTTTTTTCCGGCATCCTGCCTCCCCGGACAGATACTCCCTGTCCTTTTTCCACAGTTACGTTTTTAAAAGACGTCATGGATTCCGCGTCTCTTATACCCTCATCTGTACTTTTTCATGTCTGCGTTCCGGGCTGTTCCGGTCTTCATTTCCCGAATGATCTGGCAAGTCTCTCCTCGATCTTCTCTTCATCTCCCGAATGGTCTGGCAAGTCTCTCCTCGATCTTCTCCATGATCGAATCACTGTCAATTCCCAGCACGCTCCGAAGCTTCGTCACATCCCCGTGCTCAACATAATCGTCCGGCAGAGTGATATTCATGACAGGGATCTCCGGCCATCTCTGTTTCAGATAATCCGTGACCCGCTCTCCGAATCCGCCCGCCTTGACATTCTCCTCGAGCGTAATGAAAAAACGATGCGAAGGAGCCAGCCTGTCGATCATGTCCGTGTCGATCGGCTTAATAAATCTACCGTTCACGAGAGAACAGCTGTATCCTTTCGTCTTCAGCTTGTCCCTGATATGCTCTGCTGTGCTTACCATACTTCCCACAGCGATGAGCGCAATATCCGATTCCTCATAGAGCATTTCCGCCCTGCCGTATGTAATCGGCTCGGCAAACTCCGCAAGTCCCTCATAGGCTTTTCCTCTCGGGTACCGGATGGCAACCGGCGAACAGAGAGAAAATGCAAAACGAATCATATCTACAAGCTCAAAACAGTTCTTCGGCGCCATCACCGTCATATTCGGGATGGAGGAGAGGTAAGTCAGATCAAATATGCCCTGATGCGTCTCCCCGTCTGCGCCGACCAGTCCTGCACGGTCTATGCAGAAGACGACCGGCAGATTCTGGAGACATACATCCACGAGAATCTGGTCATATGCCCTCTGAAGGAAGGACGAATATACGGCGACGACCGGTCTGAGACCGGCGGCAGCCATCCCGGCGGCTGATGTGACCGCATGCTGCTCAGCGATTCCCACATCAAAGAACCTCTTCGGGAAACGTTCGGCAAATGCCTTGAGTCCAGTCCCGTCCGGCATCGCGGCTGTCACCGCCACGATCTTCTTATTTTCCGAAGCCATCTTACAGATCGTGTCGGAAAAAACACCTGTGTAGGTCTTTCCGCCGGATTTTATTGCCTTACCGGTCGCAATATCGAACTTTCCGACCCCGTGGAAGATCTCCGGGTGCTTCTCCGCGGGCTCATACCCCTTTCCCTTTTGGGTCAGCACATGGATCAGGACCGTTCTCCTGATCTTCTTTGCCTCCCGCATGATCCGGGTCAGTTTCCGGATATCATGCCCGTCGACCGGGCCGAGATACGTAATGCCCATATCCTCGAAGAGCATGCCCGGTACAAACATCTGCTTGATCGTATTCTTCGTCTTCGAGATCACGTTCACGACAGGTTCTCCGACATAAGGTACCCGCTTCAGAGAATCAGACACGTTCTGCTTCAGCTGGTTGTAACCTTCTCCTGCGCGCAGCTCGCTCAGGTATGTCGACATTCCTCCGACGTTGGGCGCTATGGACATGTTATTATCATTCAAAATGATAATGAAATTTGTCTTCCGTTCGCCTGCATTGTTCAGAGCCTCATAGGCCATTCCCCCTGTCAGGGCGCCGTCTCCGATGACGGAGATGACCCTGTACGCTTCTCCCAGAATATCCCTCGCCTGGACCATGCCCAGACCGGCTGAGATCGATGTCGAACTGTGTCCTGTATCAAAAACATCAAACGGACTTTCCTTTCGCTTCGGAAAACCGCTCATCCCGCCGAACTGCCGGAGCTCCCCGAACCCTTCCTTCCGTCCGCTAAGGATCTTGTGGGTATAGGCCTGATGGCCGACATCCCAGATCACTTTGTCCCTTGGAAGGTCGAAGACGCGGTACAGAGCGATCGTCAGCTCCACGACACCCAGATTGGAGGCCAGATGTCCTCCTGTCTGGCTGATCGTGCTGATCAGAAATTCGCGGATCTCTCCGGCAAGGATCTTCATTTCGTCATATGTGAGGTTCTTTATATCCTGAGGTTCGTTAATGCGTTCAAGTATCATTACACACCACCGATTATTTCTATAAATTTATCCTTCATCGCGCAATACTCACGACGTATAAGGTGGCAGGAAAACTCCCGTCTGCTATCATACCATGATATCTGATGCATGCGCAATCAGGATTGCTTCCGTGTCCCTGCTTCAAGGATCTCCCGCACGATTTTCCACTCCGCATAAAGCCGTTCAAAAGACCAGGCTGCATTCGCCGGGGAAGTAGACGGCAGGGTCAGAGACTCCATGCCAAGCACGTTTTTCTGATATTTACCATACATCTTCCCCGACGTCCGGCCGTTCGTGATCACCGCAAGCAGATCTCCGGTTTCTTTTATTGAGAGGAGATCCGACGGTTCTGCATTTTTTATGGAACTGTCAGATGACCCTACAATATCACATGAAAAGATCACATCCCACATCGCGATCCCGTGCGACAGGGCAAACTCCCGCTTCTCTTCCACGGACCGGAACGGAGGTCTTTCAAAGATCCTGGCCATGAGCGGCCAGAAACGGTTCTGCGGATGCCCGTAGAAAAAATTGGCCTCCCTGGATTTTACGGATGGGAAGGATCCGAGAATGAGGATCCTGGAATTCTCATCATAGAGAGGCGGGATCGGGTGAACGATATGGACATATTCCCGGTTTTTCATAGGCAGTCCTCCGGATACCTGCTGCAAGATACAGTGAGGGAGCCGCGCACAGCCTGTGCCGTACGTGACCCCCTCTATATAGAATAATTATCAAATCAATGGACTACGGCTCACGGAAGTACCGAGTAGCCGAAACCGTTGGCGATCGCATCCACCTTCTGCCTTGCCTTGCACATCGGGCAGTTCTCATGCTTATATGTCCCGTAATCCGGCACATCGCTCAGATTAAAGATCGAATAGATCGGGACA
>CADABA010000097.1 GCA_902785985.1 uncultured Lachnospiraceae bacterium | reverse complement strand
ATACTCTTCTCTGATGTTCTGTGAGCAGCTCTCCATAGAAATCATAGAGGAGAGACTGCGCGTATATTTTTTCCATGAGTGCTACTATACGGCAAAACAGAAATGGTGTCAAGCAATTTTTCTTTACAGGCCGGCAAAAAGATGGTGCGGACGTCTCTCAGGACGAAATGCACGCGTATTACTCGATAAAGAATAAGAACACGTACGTTCAGGGGCGAGCCCGCAGCGCACGTGTCCTTATTCGTCTTTGTATAACTGCACCCCTGTACAGCTTCTCCCTGTCAATGCGCAGCCTGTTCCTTATTCTCTGCGCAGCGCCTCGATCGGATCAAGTTTTGCCGCCTGCACGGCCGGCATCGCCCCAAAGACGATTCCGACTGCCATGGAGAAGAAGAATCCGACCAGGATCGCCCAGAGCGGAAAGACCACATCCATGTCTGAAATATAGGCCAGAACAGAAGCGATCGCTATGCCGGCAAGGATTCCGAGTACTCCTCCCAGCGTCGTGAGGACGACGGACTCCGTCAGGAACTGCAGCATAATGACCCTTTTCTTTGCTCCGAGCGCCTTTTTGAGACCGATTTCCGGCGTTCTCTCCGTAACAGAGACCAGCATTATGTTCATAACTCCGATTCCGCCGACGAGCAGCGCGATACTCGCGACCATGATCAGCATGTTCGACATGCCCTCCTGCTGTTCCTGCTGCTGACGGATCGCCGCGGAGAAGTCTTCCGCCTCATAATAAACCTTCTCCGACCTGATACCGGTCTGAAGCGCTTTCTGCGCTTTGATGCCCGCAGACTGCATTTTGTCAGAGTCTGTCGCACGCACCGCGCATGTCTCGGGAAGATCAAATCCGAACGGGAAGGAAAATGTCGATTTCGGCATATAGATCTCCGGTCCGTCCTGCGTCATGTAATTGACATAATCCGCGTACGTCGATATCTTGGGCTTGAATGCATCCGAGCGCTCGCAGACGCCGACGACCGTATAGATGTCGCCTTTGATCTCAATTTCCCGGCCTATAGCCTCCTCTTTTCCGAAAAGATTTTCCCTTGCGACCTGGTTGATGATCAGGACCTTTTTGATCTTTGAAAAATCCGTACTCTGAAAAGCACGGCCTTCGGTGACAATACTTCCCATCGTCGAAAAATAATTCTCATCAATTCCCAGAAGATCGCAGGGGATATCCTTATCATTATATCTTACTGTCTTCTGATCATACTCCGAGACGTTATACTTCAGGAAATATGTGGCGTATTTTACTTCTGAAATATTGCTGATCCGCTCCTTGATCTCGTCGCTTACGGGATACAGACCATCCAGCTTTTCATACCCGGCTGTCACATTGTACTCTGAGCCGGAGCTCTTTAATGAAATATATACAACATTATTTCCTCTTCCGCGGAGGTTCTCTGCAAGACGCTGGTTCGTCCCCTCGATCAGCGATACGATCGTCATGATCGAAGCGATTCCTATGATGACACCCAGCATGGTGAGAATAGATCTCAGCTTATGCGACCAGATTCCCTGAAATGCAAGACGTATATTTTCACTCATTGGTCACGACATCTCCTTTAAGCTTTGCAAACGTGGTTTTCTTCGTCTTTGCCCCCTCTTCGATCGCCGGGCCGTACGGGAAGGCAATGTAATCTTCCGCTGTAATACCGGACGTGACAACATAAGAACCGAGCGCATTCATAGAGGTCCTCATATAGCTGGAAAGGACCTTATGCGTACTGACCTTCACTTCCGTCTGTTCAAGGCGTCCGTCCTTATTTCGTTTATAGACATAATATCTGCCTTCTTCCTGGAAGATGAACGCGTCGTTGACATCGATCCCGTGCTCTGCCTCTGTCTGAGGCATCGAAAAAGCGTAGCCGCACGTCAGGACCGTATTCTGCATATCCTGAGACAGCGGATTATCAAGTTTTACCGTAACGGAATAGGTCGCCTGCGTGGAACTGTCGTAAGCGATCTTCTTCATGGCGGGGCCGATCGGATTTTTCGATACTTCAATGACACTCCCGGTCTCACCGCCTGCAACGACATACTCGAGCGAAGTCATATAGGGAAGATCATTTTCCGGAACGCCCATGTAGACGATGTTGGAGCCGGTGGATGCTAACGTGACGATCGGCTTTTCGCTTTTTTCCGTTTTGTTCTCGGAGGACGTCAAAGAAGACGAAAGGACCGACGTATCGACAGACTTTACCGTCCCGTCAAAATTTGCCTTCCTTGTCCCGCTCTCAAGATCGCTCGATGCCTGCTTGATCTGCAGGTTGATCTCAGTGAGATCGATCTTCTTTTCCCTGAGCGTCTTATTCTCATTCTCAAGTGCCTCCGCAAGAGACTCCGGCGAAAAACTTTCGGAGGGGTCTACCAGGTGAATGCCGGATGTAGTACTCCCGTTCGAGGCACTCGCGGTCTCCCCGTTCGTGGTCGTCACGGTACCGGTCGTCGCGAGGAGAAGAAGTCCGGTCGATCTGTCAGGCACTCCTTCCAGGCGAAGACCGGAAACTCCTTCCTGAATCCCTGAGGAATCGGTCCCCGAACTCTCATCGGTTCCGGACTCACCCGGGGTGCCGGTCGGTCCGGGAATATCCGTCGGCTCCGGTACATCCGTCGGTTCCGGCACATCCGTCGGTCCGGGTGTCTCGGTCGGTTCCGGGGTGATCACTCCCTCTTTCCTGATTTCCTCGATCTTCTGTTCGATCAGAAGGAGATCTTTCCTCGCAGTCTCCATCGACTCTTTCGCAGTCTGAAGAGCCTCCGGCGGAGTAACAGTCCCGCTCTTCGCATCCGAAACAGCTTTTTCCGCTGCCTGAGAGACCTGAATCGCATCTTCGTAAAGCGTTTCCGCTTCTTTAAGAAGAGCCTTTGCTTCTTCCGAGACCGCTTTGTCCCGGACAGCATCGATCTGATGAAGGGCATCATTTGTATACGTTGCTGCGAGCGTTGCATATGCGTCTGCCAGATCAAGCGCATTATCAGCATTCAGCTTTCCGGAATTCAGCACTGCGATCCAGCTGTCCTCGACTTCCCGGAGGTTGGCAGCATTCAGCATCCATTCCTGCTTCAAATCTCCTTCCGGGGTATCGCCGTCACGGATCTCAAGCGCAACATACATGTCAGAGCCGCCTGCCTGTTCTCTCAGGGAATCGATAAATCCCTTCGTCACCGCAGCACCCTCACGGCAGAGAAATCTGTATGGATTTGTGATAGTACCGAGCGGATCGTCCTCCGTGTCAAATGCGAGATTATACGCTTTGGAAGAGGCATCCAGAACGCTGTAGACTGTCGTATCATAAGCCGGCTCGTCTTCTTCCTCACCCGGTCCCTCTTCGCCCCACTCTTCCTCTCCGCCTTCGTCCCCTCCTTCGGACGTCGGTGTGATACTGTTCAGGACCTCGATATTATGAGAAGCGACGTCGATCTCCAGCTGGATCTTATCTCTTTTCAGCTGGTATTCCTTATAGATATATTCCAGCTCCGCCTTATCGAAGACGACGAGAGGCTGTCCCTCTTTGACATCCTCCCCCTCCTCGACAAGGATCTCACGCACCGTAACACCGGGTATGCGATTCACCTTCTGCGTTGCCCCTTCCGCGGCCACTCCCTTTGTATCGCGAAATGAATAAGATTCCTCGCCCATATTCGTGCTGAGTTCAGAGACCTGCACCACCTGCGCAGGTCCGATTGTCCCTGCCCGCAGAAACTCCACGACAAGGAACGCTGCGACTGCGCAGAAAGCGATAAGCCCGGCTATGAAATATTTATTATGCAGGAGTCCTTTCTTTTTCATACCTGATTTACCCCAATCTCCCGTTCTTTCCTCTTTGTTATGATCATAGGATCCTTTTCCGCGTCAAGATTCAGGACGCCGTCCCTGATGATCGCGATCCTTTTTGCATGCGCGGCAATATCGATATCATGTGTGATCATGAGGATCGACATGCCCTCTTCGTTGAGAGAATGAAAAAGATCCATGATCTGCCTCCCGGATGTGGAATCCAGAGCTCCGGTCGGTTCATCCGCGAGGATGAGCTTCGGATTGTTGACGATCGCTCTCGCGATGGCCACCCGCTGCTTCTGACCTCCCGACAGCCTGGACGGCTCATGGTTCACGCGGTCCTCAAGTCCCACCTTCTTCAGTGCCTCAAAGGCCCGCTCCCTGCGCTCGTCCCGGGGGACCTTCGCGTAGGTCAGGGGAAGTTCAACATTTTCAAGCGCTGTCTGTCTTGCCAGCAGCTGATAGTTCTGAAAAACGAAACCCAGCTTATAGAGTCGAAGATCAGAGAGCTCATCGTCTGTGCACTTTCCCACATCCACACCGTCCAGAAAAAGCTCCCCGCTGGTCGGCGTGTCCAGACAGCCCAGTATATTCATAAGGGTCGATTTTCCGGATCCTGACGGACCCATGATCGCTACATATTCCCCTTCTTCGACCTGAAGATCGACATTCTTCAAGATCTGAACGTACGAATCACCTATAGGAAAATCCCGGCATATTTTTCTGCAATCTATGATCATACTTACGCCCTCCATCAGACAGCAGAAGTGCTGCTCTCACCCGTTTCCTTCTGCCCGTTTCCAGCCGTATCCTTCTGCTCGTTCCCCTTATCTTCCTTCTGAGTGTTTCCCGCATCTTCCTTCTGCCCGTTTCCCGCATCTTCCTTCTCTGCCGCGGAAGCTGAGGATCCCTCCGCAGGAGGCTCTCCGATCCGGCAGGTCATTCCAACTGCAAGATCGTCAGAAGGTAATACGATCGCATCTGTAAGCCCGATCCCGGACAGGATCTCATATTTTCCTTCGTCATCCTTTCCGCCGAGCTGCACTTTCCGCTTTTCAAGGAGCCCTGTTCCATCGTCAGCCCAGACATACGGATTTGACTTTTCGGCGTCCACAATATAACTCGGATCAATGAAAATACGTTTATCTTCATTCCCATCCGTCTTCTTCGTGACCTTTACATGCTGACCGCTGACCATACCGTCCGAATTATCCACCGTCACATATGCCAGGTTGGTCTGCTGGGACTCTGTCGATTCTTTGTTCTCCGTACTTTCTGTCAGTGCAGCTTTCTTAATCGTACCGGTCCACACCTTACTCTCATCCGTCCTGCTCTGTATGGTAACTTCCATACCATCCTCGATCGAGTTAAAGTCCAGCTCGCTGAGCGTCAGTTTCACCTGAAGATTCCCGCTCTTTTCGATCGTAATGACAGCTCCTCCCATCGCAGACGATTCACTGTCGGTAGAAGACTGATTTCCATAGTCCGCTTTCGTGACTTTTGAGACCGTCCCGTCAATTTCACTTAAGACAGTGGCATTGTCAATTCTGGCGCTCGCCTCATTCACCGCTTTCTCAGCTTTTTCGAAAGTGAGTTTCGCTTCCTCAAGGCCCAGTTCCGCATCCCTCAGACTGAGTTCCGCCGCAGCCCGGGTGCCCGAGTCGGCCTCGTTGAGGGCTTTCTGCGCGTCATCTCTCGCTTTCTGTGCCGACTCCAGCGCAATTTTCGCACGGTCCCGCGCGATCTCCTTGGACGTCAGGGAATCCTGCAGAGCATTTACATCATATTTGAAGAGAGGTGTCCCGACAGTTACCGTGTCACCCTCCTTCACGTAATAATCCGATATCCGGTTCCCGTCTTCGTTATTCACTGTCACTTCTCCCTGCGTGACGACGATGCCGGCATAGATATTCTGTCCGAGAAGAAATTTATCCGTGAGCCTGGATACAGGTGTCACATAGACCACGGAATCCCCCTTATCTTCCTTCAGAAATGTTTTTACAATTAAAAAAACGGCTGCACACAGGGCGGCCGCGACAAGGGCCGCTATGATCCATTTTTTCGAACCCGTTTTCTTAGAACCTGTTTTCTTAGTCGCTGTCATCTATAATACTCCCTTCGTACTGCTGAATTCTCCGGCGAAAAAATCTCGTGACGTAAATCGGTGAACTGTATTGAACAGTAAGCCGCAAGGCGGATCGCAAATGTCCGCCTGCCCGCTAATGGTCTCAAGTATACCTCAATTCGTGCAGAGCATACAACTTCTCACTTATTATATAAATGAAAAATAATTTTCATCTCATGCATGTCCCGGCAAGGCAGGCACTCCGCCTGCAGTGTTCACCGGCAGTGCCGATGCATCATATGGTCACATACGTCTCCTGTAAAAACTGACGACCTCTTCAGCACGGCTCATCATATTCCGGAGAAGCGCATCCACGAGAACGACTGCCGTCATACATTCCACCACTACAGCTGCCCGCGCCCCGATCACAGGATCATGGCGTCCATGAATCACAAGATCGATCTCCTCGCCTGCTTTGTTCACGCTTTTCTGAGGTTTCGCAATGGATGGAGTCGGTTTAAAATACACAGTCATCTCTATATTTTCTCCGTCAGACAATCCTCCGAGTATTCCTCCCGCATGATTTGTCCGCGCCGCCACTTTCCCTTCTTTGATATAAAAGGAATCGTTGTTCTCACTTCCCCTTGCGGATGCCGCTCTGTGACCGTCCCCTATATCGAGCCCCTTCACTGCTCCGATCGAGAACATGGCCTTCGCGAGATCTGCGTCAAGCTTCTCAAAGACCGGATCTCCGACGCCGGCCGGCATCCCTGATACCGTACACCGAACAACAGACCCGATAGAATCCTGTTCCTCTCTGCACTGTCTGACGAGATCCTCCGCAGCCGCTGAATCTTCGGCCGGAACATCTCCCACCCGGTCAAGCACTGCCCTGCATTCGATTCCGAGCATGCGCAGCAGCTTCTGCGCAATCGCGCCCGCAGCTACACGGCCGGCGGTCTCCCTGCCGGAAGATCTTCCGCCGCCTCTGTAATCACGAAATCCGTACTTTGCGTCAAAACCGTAATCAGCGTGCCCCGGTCTGTAGCTCTCTGCGATATTCCCGTAATCCCGGGACCGCTCATCCTTATTTCTGATCAGCATGGAGATCGGTGTCCCCGTTGTCTTTCCGTCAAAGACTCCGGACAGGATTTCCACCTTATCTTCCTCGTTTCGCTGTGTGGACATCACTCCTCCATTGGGTCTCCGCCGGTTCATATACGGGGTTATATCCTCCTCAGAGAGCGGTATTCCCGCCGGGCAGCCGTCTACAACGACCCCAAGTGCTTTTCCGTGAGATTCTCCCCACGTTGTGATCCTGAAAACAGTTCCAAATCCGGATCCTGCCATCTGATAATTCTCCTTTAATCATTTTGTAGATGTTATGTCTTCAGGAACGCCTCGGCGTTCCTGCCGCGACGTGCGCGGCGCGTCAGCGCCTTCCACTGCGCACGTAAAGCGATCCGCCGTGCCTAAGTATGCGTAACAATGCTCCAGTGGAGCATTGTGTAGCGGAGGCTTTTATTCTTCATCGCGAGACTGTACTCACGATGAAGGCAAGTTTCATTTTGCGCGCGTATCTCATGTCTAAAGACACGAGATACGCGCGATGAAGAATAAAAACCGCAGAATGCAGCTGGCAACAAAGGCACAGCTGCACGCTGCGGTATATGATCCAAATTCACTATATGCATTTATCTCATGTTCCAGGTAACAGAAATTCTGCCTCAGAGATTATCCTTAAAAAATTTCTTATTATCCTGACTCATTTGCTCACGGTCTCAGTTGAGCGGAGCGTAAGATCTCACTCGCTTTTCAACTTCTGCTTCCGCCTCTGCCTCAGAAATATTACGGATTTCTGCCGGCGGCTCCTCAATTTCATGGAAGATCATGCAGTTCGGAGTATCCAGCTTCTGCGGACGTCCCTTCATCGCAATGATTCCCTTCGTATAGTCAATCTTGAAGGTCGTGATCGTACCCTCACCGTTGTTAACAACTGCGATATGCTGCTGATCCGGGAAGAGTGCGATGTCCTTCGGATACGCTCCGGATGTGGGCAGAGCAAACACTTTGTTAAGTCTTCCCGTCTCCTTGTCGATCTTATAGCAGGCAATGGAATCGTCTCCGGATGTCGAGCAGAATACATACTCTCCGTCATAGGAAAGACGCATTGCAGAT
Organism: uncultured Lachnospiraceae bacterium; assembly: GCA_902785985.1. Lineage (GTDB taxonomy): Bacteria > Bacillota > Clostridia > Lachnospirales > Lachnospiraceae > Chordicoccus. The sequence continues at coordinate 255 of CADABA010000097.1, read as the reverse complement.
GCTGCGTCATGCGGATCCTTCGCATTGGAAAGAGTGGTCACTTCCTGAACGAGCTCAAAGCTCGGATATCCGTTCTTGCCGATATAATAATCATACACACGGATCACATTTGTGATCTGGCAGAGAACGTATGCGTGATGTCCGTCTTTGCTGAAGTGGATGCTCTTCGGTCCCACTTCCTTGCCCATGCGGAGAACATCGACTTCTTTCAGCTTATTGAGGCGGTGATCGATCTGATAGATCACGACCTGATCC
>CADABA010000096.1 GCA_902785985.1 uncultured Lachnospiraceae bacterium | reverse complement strand
GGCTAAGCGAACAGCCTGATGTGGAAGACGCTCAAAAGCGTTGTTCGACCACAGGGCAGGTACAAGCTCGTGACTTCAGTCATGAGTACGTTGACGAAATGGAGATTTGCAAATGATCCATTGACACCTAAAATTTATATGTATATACTATATGTATATACTTCGCCCGGGAGGTGATTATTATGCTCACTGCAAAAGTATTTCAATGCGGCAACAGCCAGGCAATCAGAATCCCAAAGGAATTCCATACAGATGAATCAGAGTTTATCATTCGGAAAAGCGGTGACTGTTTTTTCTTAATCCCCAAAGATGACCCTTGGGCATTACTGCGTCAATGTATTGGCAAAGCAGAGGATGCGTTCCCTTTTGAACGAGACCAGCCTTTAGTAACAAACTTACAGGAAAGAGAGACCCTTTAATGTATCTACTGGACACAAATATCTGTATCTATGCAATTAACGGAAGATATCCAAAACTGTCAGATCGGCTATTACAAATACATCCTGATGACATTTGTGTTTCATCAATTACCGTTGGAGAACTGGAATATGGAGCAGCAAAAAGTCGTTGGGGAGACAGAACCCGACAGATTATGCGTGCTTTTCTATCAAATTATGAGGTTCTCCCTTTTACTGAAAAGGACGCCATTCAATTTGGCCAGCTGCGTGCACTGCTCGCTTTCTCCGGAACACCAATTGGCGCTTATGATGCCATGATAGCTGCTCAGGGCGTCGCTGGAAATCATATTGTAGTCACTCATAACACAAAGGAATTCTCACGTATACCGGGAATAATTCTGGAAGACTGGATAGACTGACCACGGATTCGTTCCGTGGTCTTTCTTTAGTCGTATTTGATATCTGCCGGGATATTTGTTCAATACACCAGCAGGATGAAGGATTGTTGCTCTATGATCATCTCCCGGTCATTCTATGATCATCGCATCCCCGAAGGAAAAGAATCTGTAGCGCTCTCTCACCGCCTCCTCGTAGGCATGAAGCACATGCTCCCTGCCTGCAAAGGCCGATACGAGCATGATCAGCGTGGACTCCGGCAGATGGAAGTTCGTGATCAGCCCATCCATGAGCTTGAAGGTGTAGCCCGGATAAATGAAGATCTCCGTCCAGCCGCTCTTCTCCCTGAGGATCCATCTTCCGCTCTCGTCTATCTCCGCCGCCGACTCGATCGTCCGGCAGGAAGTCGTCCCGACACAGATCACTCTGTGCCCGTTCTCATGCGTCCTGTTGATCACATCCGCAGTCTCCTGCGAGATCATATAGAATTCCGAGTGCATGTGATGATGCTCGACGTCGTCCACCTTGACCGGCCGGAAGGTGCCGAGGCCCACATGAAGGGTCACATGGGCGATATTAACACCTTTCTTCTCAATCTTTTCAAGAAGCTCCTTCGTAAAATGAAGCCCCGCCGTCGGCGCAGCCGCCGATCCCTCGTGCTCCGCATATACCGTGTTGTAGCGCGTCCGGTCCTCAAGACGATGGTGGATATAGGGCGGAAGCGGCATTTCACCGAGCGCGTCCAGCACTTCCTCAAAGATTCCTTCATACTTGAAGGTGATCATGCGGTTCCCGTCCGGAAGAACGTCCGTAATCTCGCCGATGAGCGGAGAAGTCTCCGCCCGTCCATCCGGACTTCCGAAGAGGATTCTCGCCCCGGTCCTGCACTTTTTCCCCGGCTTGACCAGCGTCTCCCAGGTGTCCGCAGACGTGCGTTTTAAGAGAAGGATCTCCACCTTCCCGAGCGTTCCTTCCCGGACTCCGTAGAGTCTTGCGGGAATGACCTTTGTGTCGTTGATGACGAGGGTATCCCCCGCCTCCAGGATGTCATAGACATCGGTAAATGTTCCATGCGTGATCTCTCCCGTCATTCTGTCAAGGTGCATAAGTCTTGACGATGAACGATCGCGCAGGGGGTCCTGCGCGATCAGTTCTTCGGGAAGATCATAATAAAAATCTGATGTTCTCATTTTCTCACTTTCTGAGTTCCGCCCCGATGGTGGAAAGGCCGTTCAGGATCTTGTTCATCGCGGCATTGATCTCTCCCTCCTCCATCGTCTTGTCCGGGTGACGGAACACGAGGCTGTACGCCATGGACTTAAAGCCCTTCTGGATGTGCTCACCCTCATAGATATCGAAGAGTCTGTAGGACTCAAGGATTTTTCCGCCGCGCTGCTCAAGGACCTTCTCGATCTCATACGCAGTGATATTGCTCGGCAGGACAAAGGAGATGTCACGGGTCACTGCCGGGAACCTGGCGATGCCCTGGAACTTCCTGTTAAATGTTGCAAATTTGATCATTTCCGGAGTGTCGATGACAGCGATGATCGCGCGCTCACCGATCTCGTAATTCTTCCGGACGATCGGATGGACTTCGCCGATCTCGCCGATCCTTACGCCGTCGTAGATGATCTGCGCCTGACGGCCCGGATGCATATAGTTCTTCAGAACGTCTGTCTTATACTCAGCCTTCTTTTTCATGCCGAGTTTCATGAGCATCAGCTCGATGACGCCCTTCATTCCCCGTACATGCCGAGCGTGAGCTGCATGCGCTCATCCGGAAGCTCCGTGAGCGGCAGTGCCTTCGGAAGATAGATATTGCCGGTCTCGTAGAGCCTTACAGACTTGTTCCGCCTGTTGTAGTTCGTGCCGAGAGAGGTCAGGATGCCGTTCAGAGACGTTGTACGCATGATGGAGAAATCCTCGCCCAGCGGGTTCGAGATCTCGATCGCGCTGCGGAGCGGATCATTTTCATCGAGCGTCAGCTTGTCAAAAGCTTTTCTGGACTCGAAGGAGTAGCAGTAAGCCTGGGAGAATCCGCAGTCTTCCGCAAGGTTGCGAAGGACACCGAGGACAAGCATGTCGAACTGGAGCTTTCCGGCCGTCGCCGCTCCTGACGGAAGCGTCGTCGGAATCTTATCGTATCCGGAAAATCTCGCGACTTCCTCCGCGAGGTCGCATGTACGAAGGACATCCTGTCTCCAGGTGGGGACTTTGATCACATTTTTCTCTCTGTCGTACTTCAGGTCGACTGCCTCGAAATATCCGATCATCTCCTCCTCGGAAAATGAAGTTCCGAGAAGCCCGTTGATCTTCTCCGGCTCGAACGGGACTTCTGACGGAAGTCTCTTCTCCGGATACACATCGACGATCCCGCCGACGACCTCGCCCGCACCGAACTCTTCCATGAGCTCGCAGGCACGGTTGACCGCAAGCTCCGCCGTGTTCGGATCAAGACCCTTGTCAAACTTCTGAGAAGCGTCTGTCTGCAGGCCGATCCGCTTGGAAGACAGGCGGATGTTCGTGCCGTTGAAGCAGGCTGCCTCGAAGAGGACCGTCTTTACATCGTCCGTGATCATGGAGTTCTCACCGCCCATGATACCACCGATGCCGACCGGCTTCTCCGCGTCGCAGATCATGATGACGTCGTGATCAAGTTTTCTCTCCTGCCCGTCGAGTGTCGTGAAGACATCGCCGTCAAGAGCACGCTTCACGATGATCTTGTGACCGGCGATCATATCGTAATCATAGGAGTGCATCGGCTGACCGTACTCTTCCATGACATAGTTCGTGATATCGACGATATTATTGATCGGACGGATCCCGTTCGATGCGAGACATCTCTGCATCCATTTGGGAGACGGACCGATTTTTACATTTTTTACAACGCGCGCGGTAAAACGCGGGCAGAGCTCGGTGTCGAGAACATCCACGCTGATATAGTCGGATGCTTTCTCGTCATTGCCGGTCTTTTTGATCTCCGGCTCATGGAATTTCTTTCCGAATGTCGCTGCCGCCTCACGGGCGATCCCGATCACGCTGTAGCAGTCCACGCGGTTCGATGTGATCTCATACTCGATGATCGCGTCATGCAGGCCTAAGAGCTCGATCGCGTCCGCACCGACCTCCGTATCCTCCGGGAACACGTAGATACCGTACTCCGGTGCTTCCGGATACATCTCGCGCGTGCTTCCGAGTTCCTCGATCGAGCAGATCATACCGTGGGATTCCACCCCGCGGAGCTTGCCCGCCTTGATGCGGATTCCGCCTTCTGTCTTATCGCCGTCTCTCGAGCCGGCAACGCGTCCGCCCTCGAGAACGACCGGTACTTTCTGTCCCACCGCAACGTTCGGAGCGCCGCAGACGATCTGGAGCGGATCTTCTTCCCCGCCCACATTGACCATGCAGATGTGAAGATGATCCGAGTCCGGATGCGGCTCACAAGATATAATTTCTCCTACGACGATCTTGTCCAGATCTCTGTCAAGCTCCTCATAGTTCTCTACTTTGGTGCCGGACAGTGTCATCCCGTCCGCGTATTCGCGGGCCGTGACATCAAGATCCGGAACATATTTTTTGATCCACGAAAGTGATGTATTCATGTTAATTCCCCTGTTTATTATCAAGAATGCCTCAGCGCATCAGGAAAACCGCACAGAGCGTAAAGAACCTCGCTCAATGTATGGCTTCGATCCGCCGAAGGCTCGTAAACGGACCTGCCCTCAGGTCAGCCGTTTTAAGCAGATACCTCATCAGAACTGCTCAAGTGGCAGATACCTCATCAGAACTGCTTAAAAAGCAGATACCTTATCAGAACTGCTTAAGAAAACGAATGTCATTCTCATAGAGAAGACGCATGTCATCGATCTCGTACTTTAAGAGAGCGATTCTCTCAAGGCCGACACCGAACGCAAAGCCGGTGTACTCCTCCGGGTCGATCCCGCACATCTCAAGGACATGCGGATGGACCATGCCGCAGCCGAGGATCTCGATCCAGCCGGATCCCTTGCAGAATCTGCAGCCTTTTCCGCCGCACTTGAAGCAGGAGACATCGACCTCAGCGGAAGGCTCCGTGAACGGGAAATGATGCGGACGGAACTTTGTCTTCGTCTCCGGTCCGAACAGCTCCTTTGCGAATACATCGAGCGTTCCTTTGAGATCGGCAAATGTTATGTTCTTGTCGATGACCAGTCCCTCGATCTGATGGAAGGACGGGGAATGTGTCGCGTCGACCTCGTCCGAGCGGAACACACGTCCCGGCGAGATCATACGGATCGGGAGCTTTCCCTTCTCCATGACACGGGCCTGTACCGGCGATGTCTGTGTGCGGAGAAGAATATCTTTTGTGATATAGAAGGTGTCCTGCTCATCCTTCGCCGGATGGTTCGCCGGAATGTTGAGCTTTGTGAAGTTATAGTCATCGTACTCGATCTCCGGTCCCTCGATCACTTCATAGCCCATGCCGACGAAAATACGCTCGACCTCCTCGAGGGCGATGGTATTCGGATGGCTGTGGCCGATGAATTTCATTTTCGGGGGAAGCGTGACGTCGATCTTTTCCTTCTCAAGCTCGCGCGCCATTTTCTCGGCATCCAGCCTGTTCTTCATCTCGGTCATGCGCGCTTCGATCTCAGCACGGGCGTCGTTGACCCACTTGCCGACCTTCGGACGATCCTCCGGATCGACATTCTTCATGGATTTCAGGACTGCAGTCAGAGAGCCTTTCTTTCCGAGAAATGAAACACGGACTTCATTCAGCCTGTCAAGACCGTCTGCGCCCAGGATCGCAGTAACCGCGGCTTCCTGTATCTCTTTTACTTTCTGTTCTATATCACTCATGAAAACCTCCTCTATCCATGCTGTCCCGTTCTGACCGGATATGCCGGATCATCATTCAGAATCGATTCAATGCAGAACCGTTTTGATTCAGAACCGTTTTATTCACAGAACCGTTCTACCCACAGAACCGTTTTACTCACATAACCGTTCTACTCACAGAACCGTTCTACTCACAGAACCGTTCTACTCACAGAACCGTTCTACTCACAGAACCGTTCTATTTCAGAAAAATACAGCTCAGAACTGATTTAATTAATTTCAGAACAGATTTAAACAGCACTCGTTAGATTTTATAGCGTTCAAACGTAAATGTCAATCAATATGGAATTGCATACCTTTTCAGTATGGGGAAGAATGATGTTTCAGTGTGGAGCCGCATGACATTTTCAATGCGAAGTCAGATGATGTTTCAGTGCAGAGCCGGATGGCGTTTCAATGCGAGGACAGATGATGTTTCAATGCGGAGCTGGGTGACGCTCCTGTACCTGACATAACGATCACGGTCGCGTAAGTCTTTCGTACTCATGCTCATCTTCATCCGCCCACGGAATATCGCTTTCGTAATCCTCTTCATCTGCCCAAGGAATGAAAATATCCGCCGGCTGTCTGATTGGGATCTCTTCCGCTTTCTCCCGCATCCTCCGCTCTTCTTTTCTCTCCGCAGTCATCCTCTCCTCTATGATCTTCTCTTTCTCGGCCCGCCTCTCCATATAGGTATCGATCGAACTCGCGATGACGTTATTCATCGGATCCTCATAGAAGATCCGATTCAGCTCGGCCCCTGCCAGCATGAAGAACACACAGAAATAAAGCCAGATCATCGCAAGGATTATGCCGGTGAGACTTCCGTATGTGGTCAGGAAGTTCGCATTCTGACTGTAATAGATCGAGATCATATAGGAAACGAAGATCCAGATCGTTGAGACGACCAGCGCCCCGGGCAGCTGGCTCCTGAACGTGTAATAATGGTTCGGAAGAATTTTGTATAAAAAGAGGAATAAAATCGTCAGACCAAAATACGCGAGAAGCGATGTAAATGGATCAAGGAAATCAATGATCTCCATCAGCGTCGGATATCTCGCCGTCAGCATATCCTGGAAGCGGATGCCATAAAGGGAAAGTCTCAGCGTTCCAAGGATCGCGCCCAGCAACAAAAAGACCATGAACATGGAACGAACGCGCAGGAAAAGCCATCCTCTCGTCTCCGTGACATTGCTGATCACATTCAGCCCGTTGGTCAGCGCGTGAAATGCCTTCGCTGCTGACCAGACAAGGATCAGCAGCGAGACAGGAACAATCGAATACGGTTTTCTGTATACCTCATTGATTACAGCCTGCACGAAGGATTTCAATCCTCCCGGAACGACGTCGATGATCATATTCATGAAAGCGGTCGCATCCATATCGGCCTGCTTTGTCACGGCGATCAGGACCATCAAAAAGGGTACAAAGGACAGAATGATAAAATACGCACAGGCAGCCGCATAGGCTGCCATGTGGTCGTCATTCATTCTGTTTATAAAACCTCTGAATCCCTTTATTAATTCCTTCATCACACATATTTGGCAGGCTGGGCTGCCCTGACAAAAAAGAGTAATGTCCTTCATCAGGAACGCCTCAGTGTTCCTGATGCGCCGCACAGGGTGCCAGGTACTTTTCTCCCTGCGCGGCTCATATCAGCCGGAGACTATTATCTGCACTCGGTGCCGAACGCACACTGAATTATCTGCACCCGACACTGAACGCGCACTGAATTATCTGCACTCAGCGCACACTGAATTTGTAAGTTGTCGTCGTATCGTACTTCTCACCGGCCTTCAGCACAACGCTCTCAAAAGCCGGATTATTGATGGCATTCGGAACATGCTGGGACTCGAGTGCGATGCCCGTCTTCGGTCCGTAGACCGCTCCGCCCTTGCCTTTCGGGCCGGTAATATAGTTGCCTGTATAGACCTGGACTCCCGGCTGGTCCGTGATCTGCGTCATCACGATCCCGCTCACATCCCCGATCAGGACCGTCGCCTCACGCATCCCGCTGCCTCTGATCACAAAATTGTGGTCGTAGCCGCCTGCTGAAACAAGCTGTGCGTCATCCTTTCCGATATCTCTTCCGACAGCCTTTTCTTCCCTGAAATCGAAGGGCGTTCCCTCGACGGATACATACTTTCCCGTGGGAATGCCGTGCGCGCCGAGTTCTGTGAACTCGTCCGCATGAATGATCATCGTATGGTCGAGAATACTTCCCTGATCATGTCCGTTCAGGTTCCAGTAACTGTGGTTCGTCATGTTCGCGACTGTGTCCGCGTCGGAGACCGCAGTGATGTGATAAGTAAGCGCGCAGTCATCCGAGAAGGTATAAGTCAGGCTGACCTTCATATTTCCCGGGAAGCCCTCATCACCATCAGGACTTGTAAGTTCCATGCGTACTTCATTTCCGTCTTCCTCACAGGTCACATCGAAGATCCGGCGCTCGAACCCGTCGGGTCCGCTGTGGTGATTGTTGAAGCCGGCGTCATTTTTCGGAAGAGTATAGGTCTTCCCTCCAATCATAAATGTACCGTTCTCGATCCTGTTCGCATTTCTCCCGATAAAGGCGCCGAAATAATTCGGATTTTCCTCATAGGGAGCGACAGAGTCATAAGCCAGCGTCACATCCGTGAGCTTTCCGTCCTTGTCCGGCACGATCACACTCTGAATATACCCGCCGTAGTTGAGGAACGTGCAGGATGCGCCCGCCTTGTTAATGATCGTATAGGCCGTCACGGTCCTGCCGTCTTCCAACTTACCGAATTCACTGATTTTTACACTCATCGCGGAACCTCCCGTCTTTTGAAAAATGAAAAATACAAATACTTCTTTCAAGGATATCCCATTTCAGGAAAAAAAGAAAGTCAATGCCGCAAAAAAAAGACGGACGCCGGTCATTGGACCGCATCCGTCTTTTTCAAAGTCCCGGAATGCCGTTCCTAAGAAGCTGACGCCTAGCCTTGTAGTTGCTTGAGGCCTGACATTGTGACCGACGATATAGGAATCCCTTTAATTCAAATGTAGGTTCAGGAAAAATAGGGGATTCGTACACTCCAGGACTGATTTAATTATAACTTTTTTCAGCTGTTCTGTAAAGTAGATGTAAAGCAGATTATGTAAATTATTGCAGGAAATTATGCAGTCAAATACTGCAGCCGTATGCCCGGGACGGACGATCCGGCTATATCCGGCTATATATGTAGTAAAATGCTATGACTGCGTGACCCGACTAAAGGATACAGACAAAAGATGCAGCTTATTTATTGTATTGACTGATCCGGCAGGCTTCCTCTTTCATCTGATTCCGCTCGGGTTTTTATGTAATTCCCTTCGGATTTTCATGTAATTCCGTTCAGATTTTTTGTGTGATTTCGTTCCAGTTTTCAAGTAATTTCGTTCGGTATTTTTTGTATAACTTCGTTAAGGTTTTCAAGTAATTTCGTTCGGTATTTTTTGTATAAACTTCGTTAAGGTTTTCAAGTAATTTCGTTCGATATTTTTTGTGTGACTTCGTTCAAATTTTCAAGTAATTCCGTTCAGATCCGTGTACAGATCCCTGGCATAGGAATCCGTCATCCCGCTCAGGGAATCCGTCGCCAGGAGCAGTCGGTAATAGACCTTCTGTTCATCCGTCATTCCCTGCGTCGACCACGAATAGACCTGCTTGTAATTCTCCGAGATCAGGGAGAGGAATTTCTCCTCCATAAGTCCCGGCGGCTTATCCCTGTCATACACCAGTACGGCCGGGACCAGCTTATTGAGCAGATATGTAAGGATATTGTTCGCGGCAATCTCCGTCTTGTAGATCGACATGGACGTAAAGGCATAGTCATAGGCAATGTCCTTGAGCGTCTTCATAAGGACTGCTGCCCTCGAGTCATGGATCAGCTCGTTGCAGAACTGTCCGTTCATGATCGCGCGGTAGTCCGCGATAAATCCGTCCGTCGCCGCGTAGATCAGCACGTTCTGCATCTCAGAGAGCCAGGTCATGAGCGCATACTCGCCCGGGCTCACATATTCCCCGGACATACCGGCTCCGTGGATCATGCCGGAGATCCCGGGATTTTTCGTTCTGTCACGGAGCTCTTCGGAGGGGCGTTTACTGAACGGCTTTTCATTTTCAGGAGCTTTTCGGACACTCTTTCCCGCACCCTGTGCAGCTCTCGCGTAGAGGCTCTCGAGGAGCTCGATATAGGACGGATCGACCTTCCGCTTCCAGAGCTCGCCCAGGAATGTCTGATAATCAAAAAATCCTTTTTTGTAAGCATCCTCGATATCGGCGGTCGAGTAGGCAATATCGTCCGCAGCCTCCAGGATAAAGGTGAGCGGATTGCGTTTTCCCCTCGTGCCCGTCACAGTCTGGATCTCTGCAAAAAGATCCTGCTCCGCCTTGAAATATCCCATCTTTTTATCCGCGATATCCATAGCTTTCGGATTCATCTCCACGGAGGAGCGGGGATATTTGATCATGGTCGTGAGAAGGCCGTACGTCAGATTCAGGCCGCACCCGTTCTCGGAAAAATGCAGCTTCGACACCAGCCGGAGTCCCTGCGCATTGCCCTCGAAATGCAGAAAATCATTGGTCTCCTGCCTGGACAGAATGTCCGTCACACGTCTTCCGCCGTAAACGAGCCGCGGAAGGTGCCCCACGAACCATTCCCGGATGGCCTCCTCCCCGAAATGTCCGAAGGGAGGATTTCCGATATCGTGGATCAGACCTGCGCACTCGATGACTGCGGCGACATTTTTCTCGGTCTCCAGCGTAAATGTGGTGTCGAGCCTTCGCTCAATAATGCTCTCCGAGATATTCTGCGCGAGAGATCTGCCGATCGACGATACCTCAAGGCTGTGCGTCAGGCGGGTCCTTATAAAATCGCTCTTGTCGAGAGGAAATACCTGTGTCTTGTCCTGGAGCCGCCGGAAGGAGGCGCTGGAGATGATCTTGTGATAGTCCTTCTCGAATTCGCTCCGGAGATCGTCTTTTCTCCGGCTTCCGGACTCTTCCCCGGCTCTCTTGGTTGATAGGATCTGCTTCCACTGCATCTTAAATACTCATCATCTTTCTGACCGCGTCCCGGTAAATTTCCTTCGCAGTCTTAACTTCTCATCATCTTTCTGACCGTATCCCGGTAAGTATCCTTCGCGGTTTTAATTACTTGTCGTCTTTCTGACCGCGTCTCAATTATTATTCTTCGCGTTCTTAATTACTCATCATCTTTCTGACCGCGTCCCGGTAAATTTCCTTCGCGATCTTAACTTTTCATCATCTTTCTGACCGCATCCCGGTAAATTTCCTTTGCGGTCAATCGGCTCTCTTCATCCTGTCCCGCAAAATTCTCCATCATGACGCCGGAATTGATCTCCAGCACCTTGAGACCCTCTGCGGTCTCCACGACATCCACCGAGGCGAAGCGCACATTGAGCCCCTCAAAAACGCGCTGCGCGATGAGCCCGACTTCTCTGCGTGTCTCCTCATCCCTGACAGGGACCGCTACGGCACCCTGGCCGAGATTATGCCGCCAGTTCAGAAGGACACGCTCCCCTGCTCCGGGGATCCGGTTCAAGGTCTTTGCAGGAGGAAACTCCTCCGGCCGGATCACGTCACCGGCGCTCATTTTCTCCAGCAGGAGTTCCCTCACAGTGCTCTTCCCGTTCCCGGTAAGGGACGGCCGTTTCTTCGTGTACAGAAGCCGGACTTCGCCGTCTAAGATGACTGCGCGGTATTCATTTTCAATCTCTTCAAAGGGAGAGGCTGCCAGGTATGCGGATTTCTGAAAGATTTCAAACACAGCCGTCTCGAGCTCGCACGGCGTTGTGACCTTATATACGCGGTCTCCGCCGGTCCCGTCATTCGGCTTCACGACGAGACATCCGTGCTTTTTGAGAAGCGCAAGAAGATCCTCCATGAAACCGCAGTTCCCGACGAACTTCTGCTCGGACGGGGAGGCAAAGAGGATATGAGAAATATTCGGAATGCCGAGGGCTGTCATAAGTTCAGACGCCGCACTCTTGTCACAGCAGATGGAGTTGACTGAAGCGCTGTTGAGTCCGAACTGGTAGCCCAGAATAAAGCCTGTCTTTCCGTTTTTCGTGAGGCGGAAGATCCAGTCGAAGGAGAAGGACTGCAGCCCGATGCCCTCCTCGGCACAGATCTCCCGGATGATTGCAACGTAATTTGATTCGCCGTTTGTCATATTGTCTCCAGATAAAAGGAATTCTGACTGCGAAAAACCGTTCTCCATGCAGTTCCATTTCGTTCAGATTTTCGCAATCGCCTGTTTCTATTATAGCATGAAAAGAGCTGCCGCATTAAAGAGATTGTCTTTAACAAGGCAGCTCGATTCAAGGCACATTCATCCCGGGTCAAACTCCGGGAAAGATACTTTTATCACGGGGAAAACTCCGGGAAAGATACTTTCAGCCCGGGTCAGATCCCAAGAAAACTCCTGACCGTGCCGGGCATCTCCTCCGCGTCCACGACCGTCTTATGACGGACCGGAGCAGTCCGGATATCCGTGATTGCATACGGCTCCTTCGTACCGGAGAGTTTTGCAAGGGTATCGATCAGCTCGAAATCATTCTTGCCCGGAAGCTCCTGCGGCGCAATAGCTCTCATGACGGAACCCGCAAATTTGAACGGGCTCGCTGTGGAAGCAATCACTGTCGGCGTCGTATCCCCGGTCTCCTCCCGGTATCTGCGGTAGACCGCATTCCCGATACCTGTATGCGTATCGATGACATAGCCGGTCTTCTCATAGAGTTCCCGGATGCCTGCAAAGTTCTCCTCCTCGGAAGCATATCCTGCGTAAAAGTCAGAGAGCTCCCTGCGCATTTCATCGGTTATGGTGTAGGAGCCGTTTCCCGCAAGGCTCTCCATGAGCGCACGGTTCTTTTCCGGATCATTTCCGCAGATCCTGTAAATGAGCCTCTCAAGATTGCTCGAAATCAGGATATCCATGGACGGAGAGCTCGTGAGGATGAATTTCCTCTTTCTGTCATATTCCCCGGTCCTGAAGAAGTCGAACAGGACTTTGTTGTCATTGGAAGCACAGATGAGCTTCCCGACCGGAAGTCCCATGAGCTTTCCGTAGTAAGCCGCAAGGATATTGCCGAAATTACCGGTCGGCACAGTGATATTAATCTTGTCGCCTTCCCGGATCTCCCCTTCTTTCAGAAGGGTGCAGTATGCGTAGACATAATAGACGATCTGCGGCACAAGGCGGCCGATATTGATCGAATTGGCCGAGCTGAACTGGTACCCGTTTGCGGCAAGGTCCGCTGCCATCTGCGGGTCGTTGAAGATCTTCTTTACGGCAGTCTGCGCATCGTCAAAGTTTCCGTGGATCGCGACGACACAGGTATTTTCCCCTCGCTGCGTAACCATCTGAAGTCTCTGGATATTCGACACGCCGCCGTCCGGGAAAAATACCATGATCTTCGTTCCCGGCACATCTGCGAAACCGGCCATGGCAGCCTTCCCTGTATCCCCTGACGTTGCGGTCAGAATAAGGATATTATTCTTCACGCCGTTCTTTTTTGCGGCCATGGTTATGAAATGAGGAAGAATGCTGAGCGCCATATCCTTGAAAGCGATCGTCCTTCCATGGAAGAGCTCAAGGAAATAAACCCCGTCCTTCTTCACGAGCGGAGCAATTTTTTCCGTATCAAATTTCGAATCGTAGGCGTTCTCGATGCAGGTCCGGAGCTCCTCCTCCGTAAAATCCGTGAAGAACTTGCTCATCACTTCATAGGCGAGCTCCTGATAGCTCATCTCCGCAAGCTCTGAAAACGGCTTGTCGAACACCGGCATCGTCTCCGGAACAAACAGTCCTCCGTCAGGGCTCAGTCCCTGGAGGATCGCTTTCGAAGCTGTGATCGGTGCGGCATTGCTTCTGGTAGACCTGTATAATATATCCATTCTTTTCTCCTTTATGTTTCCGCGTACCGGTTCCTGAATACGCTGCTTTCTGTTTACTGAGCGGTGCCACTCGCATTCCCTGAAGTCTGTTTCGAATCATTATAGCACCCATACAGGGAGCTCTGCAATCACCGGTGCATTCGGTATGCTTAGGCCTGCACAGGCTTTAAAGCCCGCTGATACAGCAGTCGTTGCAGTCCTGCGTCAGCCTGCATAGACTGTCAGCTCGCTGATGCAGCAGTCATCGTATTCTTCCCCTGCATAGATCTCGTTGACGGTAAATGTAAGGCTTTCCGCCTCCACCTTATCGCTCAGAATGATATAATGCGGGATCTGTGCGTCCGTGAACTCCACATCGAAGGACTGGTTCCCGATCTGAAGCGTCATGGTCTTCGGCCTGCAGTTGGCGTAGTAGGACCAATCGTCCTGCCAATTGCCCAGATAGCAGGCAATCACTTTCACCTCTGATTTTTCGAAGTTCAGTGTGATGCTCTCACCCGAACCCTGACCTTCCGAACCTTCCTGCCAGGACGTAATTACATCTCCGTCAACAGCCATCTCAGGCGCATTGTTATACTCTGCATCATTACCGTGCAGTACACTCGTCGCGGAAGCAGATGAGACTGTGATGACTTTCGTTGACCCCAGAGAGGACGGCTCATCGTCCGAGACGGAGGCCTGGACCGCAATCACTTTCTCGGTCGTCCGAATTCCTCCATAGAGGATGGTGCAGATGAATGCAAGGAGGACGCTGCTCAGTATGAACTTAAAGAGACTTCCATTCATAAAACATTTGCCCCTGTAGTTATTATTTTTCAGAAGTTCCACAGGGCACTCCTGATGAGAAGGCCTGCAATGCAAGCCATATATTTTCAAAGAATCTGCGAAACAATTCTCAATGTCCGGTGCAATGAATATCGGATCCGCAAAACGGTTCTCAATGTCCGGTGCAGTGAATATCGGATCCGCAAAACGGTTCTCAATGTCCGGTGCAGTGAACATCGGATCCGTGAATCCGTTCTCAATAATCAATGCAGCCAGCTGCCGCTTTTGCCAGGCATGTTATGAACATGCCGACCCAACCGGCAAATATCCTGTGGAAATGCCGTCCGGCTGCTTCGCTTTATAGAGTGTACCATGCTTCTCTTTATTTTTCCATGCGGCATATGCACTTTTCACGCTCTTTGTTTAAGATGCCTTGCTCAAAAAGAATTCATTATTAGCTGGAAATCACGTGTCGATAGAAGTATAATATCGTCATTACGGTTTTTGGAGCATGATCCGAGTCATTTCCACAGGGTACCGGCAGGCTCCGGATTCCGTGAACAAATTTTAAAAAGGATGAGGATCTATGGAAAAAGGACGAGCCCAATGGGGCAGCAAAATCGGTTTCATACTCGCGGCGGCAGGGTCCGCTGTTGGTCTCGGCAACATCTGGAAATTCCCGGGAAGGGCATATGAGGGCGGAGGAGGATGTTTCCTCCTGATTTACCTGATCATCGTAATCTTTCTCGGTGCACCGATGATGCTCACGGAGCTTTCCGTAGGCAGGGCAAGTCAGGCCAACATTGTCGGCGTATTTCACAATCTCGGCCGCAAGAACTTCGCGTGGGTCGGATGGGTCGGCATCCTCGGCGCTTTTATCATCACCTGTTATTACGCCCATGTCGGCGGCTGGGTACTTCGCTATGTGGCAGGCTATGCGACCCAGTCTTCCGCCATTTACTCGGACTCCCTCGGTTATTTCTACAACATGCTGGGGCTCCACAGTGACGGAACGACATCAATCCCCTGGACCGCAATTCTTTTCGCGGCACTTTTTATGGCTTTAAATGCCATCATCATTATCAGGGGCGTTGAGGGCGGTATCGAACGGTTCAATAAGATCGGCATGCCCGCTCTGTTCATCCTGCTGCTGATCCTTCTTGTACGTTCCGTAACTCTGGACGGAGCTGAAAAAGGTCTTGAGTATATGATCTCTCTGGACTGGAGCAAGGTCAATTTCAGCACGTTCCTCGCGGCGCTGGGACAGGCTTTCTACTCGCTGTCCATCGGTATGGCCATCATGATCACGTACGGATCTTATCTCCCCAGGGATGAAAATATTCCCGGGAATACGGCTCTGATCTGCGCAATGGATACGCTGGTCGCTTTCCTCGCCGGTTTTATCATCGTTCCCGCGGTGTTTGCTACCCTCGGTGAAAATGAGATCGGCAAGGGCGGCGGATTCGCTTTCGTCTCTCTGGCAAATGTATTTCATCAAATGCCGGGCGGAACGTTTTTCGGCGTTTTATTCTACCTGCTGCTTCTTTTCGCAGCTCTGACTTCCTGCATGTCACTGATTGAAAGTATCGTTGCTTTCCTTACAGAGCATTATGCCTGGAAACGTACACCTACGACCATCATTGTCTGCATCATTATGTTCCTGATCGGCTGTCTGTACACCTGCACGCAGGCGGCAGTTCCCCTGAAAGGCATCTGGTTCGATGCCACGAACGGAGTCACCTTCCCGCCTTTCTGTGATTTCATGGAATACCTGACCGACAGGATCATGATTCCGGTCTGCGCTCTCGGTGTAGCTATCTTTGTCGGATGGGTGTGGAAACCGGAAAACGCGATCACAGAAGTCGAACAGTGCGGGGTCCGCTTCCGCCTTGCCAAAGTTTATTCCATACTCATCAAGTATGTTGCTCCGGTCGCTATCCTGACCATACTGATCATGAGCATCGCAGCAGGAATAACACTGAGCTGAGATGTCCGCTTTCTTTTCAGAACGATCGGACAAAAGCGGCTGAAAAAAGTCTCTGCAAAAGAACGCCTTCGAGTATTAAAACTCGGAGGCGTTCTTTTTTGTTTCTCAGGTATTCAGGAACACTTCAGCGAGGGATTAAGATCCGCCACTGAGACGGGCAGGAACTTGTTTTACCCACCGCTTGTAAAAGCGATGGGTTTCCCACACTGAGATCAAGAACGCCTCAGCGTTCCTGCCGTGCCGCGCGAAGTGCGAAACACCTTTCCGATTGCGCGGCAGCAATCCGCCGTGCCTAAGCATGCGTAACAATGCCCCAGTGGAGCATTGTGCAGCGGAGGCTTTTATTCTTCATCGCGAAATTGTACTCACGATGAAGGCAAGTTTTGCTATGCATGCGTATCCAGCGACTGAAGTCGCGCATATTGCGCGATGGTATCTCTCGACTGAAGTCGCGCTTTCAGTCATACTATAGGAGTTGCGGGGTATGGCGTAGCTTGGTAGCGCGCACGGCTGGGGGCCGTGAGGTCGCGAGTTCAAATCTCGCTGCCCCGACTTGACCGGTGACGCTTGTGTCACCGGTCTTTTTTATTCTTCATCGCACAATACTCGTAACTTGCGTCGTGAGATACGCACGCAAAGGGAAATGTACTTCGCACGTAAGCGCGGCGCGGCAGGAACGCCGGGGCGTTCCTGAATCTTCATCGCGCAGTACTCGTGAGATTTTACTATGAGAATTCTGCTTCAGAGATTAAATATTGAGGTATCACACTATGGATAAAAGTAATCTTGTCGAAATAAGAAAAGTCATCAGAAAGAACGATCCTCCTATCGACTGGATCTACTCTTTCTATGTCACTCCGGATAATGAACTCGCCTGGGAATCCTTCCGAAAATTCCTCTCCTTCGATGAGGACGAGTCCTTCCGATTCAAGGATATCCTGAAAAAGAGCCTGTCCGGCACGCAGGGAAAAGAACTCTTCTCCGTTCCCCTGGATTCCCAGGCGGAAAAGCTTTTTTCGCTTCGTACACTGGATGAAGCGGATGATGAGATCCTTCAGGAATTTGCCGGCCACGTCATCGCGTCTTACACTCACACGGATCCGTATCTCGCGGTCTGCGCAAGGATCACCTATGACGTCCCCGGGATGGCTGCCGACAGAAGAAAGCTCGAGGATGGAGAAGTCGTCTTCCAGAGCATCCTGTTCGCAATCTGCCCCGCAAAGCTCTCGAGCCCGGCGCTCGGCTTTGATGACACGGAAGGCGTCTCGGAACTCACCCGTCGCTGGACGATCGGCGCACCGGTCGAAGGTTTCCTCTACCCATCCTTCAACGACAGGATCGGAGATCTCTCCGAGGTACTCTACCGCTCGAAGAAGGAGATCAGCAGCGAATTATTCGCAGAATTCTTTCACGCTGATCTGCCCGTAACGGCGAAAATGCAAAAAGAAGCCTTCAACACCCTGATGGATTCCCTCAATGTGAGTGTGGAATCAGCTGCCGTCCTCCAGGAGGATCTGGCGCATCTGGATGCCGAAGACATCTCTGTACTCGAAAAAAATGATGTAAAAAAACTGGCGGAGCGCTGCGGAATTGAGACGGAGAATTTCGACGAATCCTTCGACGATATCATCGGAACGGTCCCGCTCGAGATCGCAGCCATCAGAGAAAACACCATCGTCGTTGCGACGGATTCCGCGACCATCAAGGTCCCAGCGGAAAAATCCCGTTTCATTAAGACCCGGCTGATCGACGGTGTCTCCTATATTCTGATCCCTGTGGACGGAGCTGTCCTGGTGAACGGAATTCCCGCGATTCCGGAAGAACTCATGAGGACTTTTCATTCAGAAAGTTCCTCGGAGATCACGGAAGCTGTAGAGCCGGAACCGGCTGATGCAGCTGTAATCGCCGACTCTGAGACAGCTGTATTCGACAAATCTGACGCAGCTGTATTCGACGAAGATTTCCCCGAAGATTTCTGACACCGACGCGCACGCGCAGGCCGGCTAAGCCGAGCTCAACAAAGAATTCCCGGAAAATCTCTGACACCAACGCGCACGCGCAGGCCGGCAAAGCCGAGCTCAACAAAGAATTCCCGGAAAATCTCTGACACCGACGCGCAGGCGCTAGCCGGCAAAACGATTTCCGACGAAAGATCTGTCAGAGATATCTGACGTCGCCGAGTCCGCGCGACAACCCTGTGATTCCGGTTCGCGCAAGCTCTGCAATCTGGTAGCCGTCAAGCATATCGAGCATGGCTTTCAGCTTCGGCTGGGAGCCTGTCAGCTCAATGATCAGCGAGTCCTTCTGGACATCGATGATATTGGCCCTGAAAATGTTCGCGATCGACAGAATATCGCCTCTGTTCCTTGCATCCGCCGAGACCTTCACGAGGATCAGCTCCCTGTTCACCGAATTATCCGGCGCAAGGACCTTTACGTCCCGGACATCCTCCTGCTTCATGAGCTGGGCCGTGATCTGTTTGAGAACATGCTCATCACCCCGGCTTACGATAGTCATTCTGGAAATGAGCGGATTGGCCGTCACGCCTACTGTCAGACTGTCAATATTGTAAGCTCTTCTCGCAAAAAGACCCGCAATTCGGGAAAGTACGCCGGACGTATTATCTACCAGCAGTGAAAGTGTTATGTGATTGTCCATGGTGTCTCCTTTTTCTATCTGACTGAGGACTGCCTCCGTCTCCTTACAGAGCGAAGCCGCCTTTGATCACGCGAGGTTTTCGATATTGACCGTCCCCGCCTTCTTATGTGTAAATGCAGGCCTGCATCAGACGAAAAAATGTCAGATGCGGACAAATTCCTGTGCTTATGATATGATACAGAAGAGGATCCTCCGGCGGACCGCCGCCGGGACATCCCCTGTGATATGACCCTCCGCCCGATGCGCGGGGTCTCTCCCACTGAGTTCAGACAGGAGCGAATGATGCCTTTTCGATATAATATCCCTGAAAAATATCAGAAACTCAATACTCTGCACCTGAAGATCATAGCCTATGTGACGATGCTGATCGATCACTTTGCATTGGCCGTGATCTATAACGCGATCCTGGTCCCTTCCTTTCCTCTGAAAAAAGGGACGGACATGTATACTCTCTATCTCTTCTACAAATTTCTTCGGGGAGTCGGACGGACCGCGTTTCCCATTTTCTGCTTTCTCATCGTCGAGGGCTTCTTCCATACAAGGAGCCGCGCGAAGTATGCCGTGAGACTCCTCATTTTCGGAATCGTGTCAGAAATTCCCTTCGACCTCGCGATCTTCGGAAAATATTATTATCCGAAATATCAGAACGTATTTTTCACGCTGCTCCTCGGACTGCTCCTCATATGGGAATGGGAGCATTTTAAGAACAAATGGTATATCCAGGTCCCTCTCGCCGGAATTCTCATTTATGCAGCCGAATTCTTCAACACAGATTACGGCTGGCTCGGCGTGCTCCTGATCTTCATTTTCTATCTGCTTCACGAGTGG
>CADABA010000095.1 GCA_902785985.1 uncultured Lachnospiraceae bacterium | reverse complement strand
GATAAACGCTCCGCGAGGATGCGCAGGGATTCGGTTTGGAAGATGTCAGCTTACGCTGACCCGAATCCCGCGCCAATTCTCGCGAGCGAGAATTGAATAACTGAAGAAATACATCGGAGCGGGGATATGAGGATTTTATATGAGGACAGGAGCCTGATCGCAGTTTACAAGGAGCCGGGGCTGGCGGTCCAGACAAAAAAAGTGACGGAGAAGGATCTGGAGAGCATTCTGCTCACTTACCTGGCAGGGGAGAGAAGAGGGAACGGAAGGCCGGAGCTTTATGTTATTCACCGGATCGACCAGCCGGTCGACGGGATCGTTCTCTTCGCGAAAAATAAAAAAGCGGCTGCTGACCTCACACGGCAGCTGACAGACGGGAGCATGAAAAAGATTTACCGGGCGGAGGTCGCCGGAACGATCCCGTCTGAGAGCGGGATCCTTGAGGATTTTCTGATGAAAGATGGCAGGCGCAATATGAGTTCTGTCGTTCGGGATCCGAAATCGAATCCCGGCGCTAAGAGAGCAAAGCTTTCGTACAGGAAGATCGGAGAGAACAGTCTTGAAATCGAACTGTTCACGGGACGGCATCATCAGATCCGTGTGCAGCTTGCACATGCCGGTATGCCTATCGTGGGGGATCGGAAGTATGGCGGTCCGCCGGCAGAGAGACTGATGCTTACCGCGTATCGTCTCAATTTCATAAATCCTGAGAGCAGGAAGCTCATGGAAATTAAAATAGATAAAAATGAAAGCAGCATGGAATTTGATGCTGCATTGTGATAAAATGTTATGCAATATATCCATTATAGGATGGCGATGATTAAAAAACTCAATGTTCTGATGATTGATATCATTGTCTGTCAATTATAATGCGGAAGGTGGTGATGAATATGATTGAAGACAGCATTAAGGCTGTCCGGGAGGCAGAAGCAAAAGCAGATCAGATGATCGCTGACGCGAAGCGGCAGGCAGACGAGATTGTCGCAAAAGCGAAAGCGGACGCCGAACAGCTGAAGGCGGATGCGGCAAATGAAGACAGCGCCCGTCTCGCGGAAGCGATGGAGAAGGCGAAGGAGGCCGGGGAGAAAGCGCTGGCAGCCGGGGAAGAACGCTCTGCAAAAATCGTTGAAGAGCTTCTTGCGAAAGCTGCTCCGAAGACCGGTTCCGCTGTCGACGCAGTGATCGGCGGACTCTTTTAAGTTTTTGCGCCGACTCTCCGCCGATCGCGGCGGGGCCGGCTAAAAAAGTAAGAAAGGCGGTATGATGCATGGCTGTTGTTGAGATGCAGAAAATCAGCATCAGTGCGCACCGTTCGAACAGAAAGGCGATACTCGAGACGCTTCAGAAGCTGGAGGTCATACAGGTCGTCGAGGCAGACCTGGATGAAACCGGACTTCGGCACAAGAATACCGCGGATGCCAGGGCTACGTTCGAGAAGAATGCCGATCTTGCAGACCAGGCACTGGCCATACTCGATAAATACGTCCCCGAGAAACAGGGGATGCTTTCGGGGCTGGCCGGCAAGGAGCTGATTGATGATGCAAGCTTTGATAAGGTCGTGGAGTCTCAGCAGGACTGCATGGCTGTCGCCAGGAAGATCGTCCGGAATGAGAAGGAGATCAGCGAGTGCAGCGGCAATATTCTGAAAAACGAAAATCAGAAGGAGTCGCTCGTGCCGTGGATGAACCTGGATGTCCCGATGTCCTTTACCGGGACGGATAAGACGGCGGCATTTATCGGAAGCGTGCAGGGGGTCTGCGATGAGGCGCAGGTGTATGCACTGATCAAGGAGAAGACAGAGGGAATCGAGGAACTGTCCGTCACGGTCCTGTCCTCAGAGTCAGATATGACGAACATATTTGTCCTCTGCCTGAAGGAAGCCAGGGAGAAGGTGGAATCCGCACTCCGCTCGCTCGGATTCGCAAAACCGCCCCAGGCCGTTCTGGGAGTCCCGAAGAAAGTCGCGGAGGACCTGGACCGGGACACCGAAAAACAGAAAACTGAAATTGAGAGATTAAAGAAGGGAATTGAGGAATATGCCGGAAGCCGTGAGGATCTTCGGGTCGTGTCGGATTATTATCGGACCAGAGCTGAAAAATACAGACTCCTGGGAACGATTCCTCAGACGAGGAAGGCTTTCTTTATCGAGGGATGGGTCCCGAAGGAATCAGCGGAGGCTGTCGCAAAGCTCCTGACGGAAAAGTACGGTGCCGTCGTGGACTATGAGGAGAAGAAAGAGGGCGAAACAGAGCCGACTCTTCTTCGGAACAATAAGTTCTCGAGAAATTATGAGCCGGTCCTTGCCTCCTACGGTCTTCCGCAGCACGGAAAAGTCGATCCGACGACGATCATGTCCTTCTTCTACATGTTCTTCTTCGGAATGATGCTCTCCGATGCGGGGTACGGGCTGCTCATGGTGATCGGATGCGGGATCGCACTGCTCAAATTCCCGCGTATGGCGCAGGGAATGAAGAAGATGATCACGATGTTCTTCTGGTGCGGTGTCAGCACCGTATTCTGGGGCATCATGTTCGGCGGATTCTTCGGAGATGTGATCGACGTGGTCGCCAAGACTTTCTTCGGGTATACCGGGGACAAGATCGTGAAGCCGCTTTGGTTCGATCCGCTGACATCGCCCATGAGGCTTCTCATCTGGTGCATGCTGTTCGGTATTATCCACCTGTTCTTCGGTCTTGGAATCAAGGGATATCAGTATCTGAAGGATGGGGATATCGTCGGGTTCGTGAGCGATATCATTGCGTGGTACGCATTCCTGATCGGCCTTATCCTGATGCTTCTGCCGACAGATCTGTTCGCGAATATCGCGCAGATGCATTTTGATTTCCCGCCGTTCGTCGCACCCCTTGCAAAGGGACTTGCGATCGGCGGCATGGTAGTGATCCTTCTCATGTCCGGCAGGGCCAACAAGAGCTGGGGCCTTCGGATCGCGCTCGGTGCATATGACATTTACGGTGTCACGGGCTGGCTGTCCGATGCGCTGTCTTACTCCAGACTGCTTGCCCTTGGCCTTGCGACGGGTGTTATCGCCTCGGTCATCAACACGATGGCGGCGATGGTCGGAGAGGGAAAGGGAATCATCGGCCTGATCATTTTCTTCATCATCTTTATCATCGGCTCAGTTCTGAACTTTGCCATCAACCTGCTCGGCGCCTATGTGCATACGAACCGTCTGCAGTACGTCGAGTTCTTCGGAAAGTTTTATGACGGCGGAGGGGAACCCTTCGAACCGTTTGAAACAAAAACAAAATATATTGAGTTTAATAAGGAGGCGTAAAATGGGTGAATTAGGTTTATTCTTCGGTCTGCTCGGTGCAGCGGTCGCAGTTCTTTTTGCAGGTGCGGGTTCCGCACTCGGCGTCGGTATCGCAGGCCGCGCGGCGGCAGGTGTTGTCACAGAGGATCCGAATAAGTTTGCACAGGTCCTTATTCTTCAGCTTCTTCCGGGTACACAGGGTATCTACGGTCTGCTCGTCGGCTTCATTACGCTCTCCAAGATCGGCCTTCTCGGAGGAAATCTGGCAAGTATCAACCTGAACACAGGGCTCATGATCCTCGCCGCATGCCTTCCGATCGGAATCGTAGGCCTGATTTCCGGTAAATCTCAGGGCGAGTGCTCCGCAGCTTCGATCGGGATCGTCGCAAAGAAGCCGGATCAGTTCGGTAAGGCGATGCTTTTCCCGGCCATGGTCGAGACATATGCGATCCTTGCTCTTCTTATCTCCATTCTGGCAGTTTCGAACATTCCGGTATAATAAAGTCCAGGGGGAAAAACTATGGCAGGAATAGATAATATTACCGGCCGGATCCTTAAGGACGCACAGGCGGAGGCGGACGGCATCATCGCGAAGGCGAAGAAAAAAGCCGATAAGATCCTCCGGAAGGCGCAGGCGGAGGCGGCAGAGACTTCGAAAGCCGCACAAGTAAGGACAGAACGTGAGGTGAAGACCTACGAAGCCCGTATCGCGTCTTCGTGTGATATCGCCGGGAAGAAGGCGGTCCTTGCAGCCAGACAGGATCTCATCGAGAAGGTGACAGAGCAGGCCTATAAAAAATTAAATGAACAGGATACCGCATCCTACTTTGATCTCATGCGGAATATCCTTTTGAAGTCCGTCAGGGCGGAGAACGGAGTGATCTCCTTCTCCGAAAAGGATCTTTCGAGAATACCGGAATCCTTCCGGACGGAAGCCGGGAAGATCGCTTCCCGCGCAGGGGGCAGTCTTTCATTTGACAGCAAGCCTGCGCCCATCGAGAGCGGATTTATTCTCTCTTACGGGGGGATCGAGGAGAACTGTTCTCTGAAATCCATTTTTGCAGCAAATAAAGATCAGATACAGGACACGGCTATGAAGGTCCTGTTTTCCTAAGGAGCGTTAAATGGCATCAGATTGGGATTTTACCTATGCGGTAGCAAGAATAAGAGTTCTTGAGACACATCTCCTGTCCGACGCCGACGTTGGCGCAATGGTCGCGGCAAAGGATGAAGATGCGGTCCTTACTTACCTTCGGGATAAGGGCTGGGGAGACGCGTCCGGCACAAAAGATGCCGAAGAGATCCTTAAGATCGAGGATGAGAAGACGTGGGCTACGATGAGGGAACTCAGAGTGGACAGCAGCGTCTTCGATGTCCTGGCACTTCCGAAGATCTATCACAACCTGAAGGCTGCGATCAAGGAAGTATGCACGTCCTACTCCAATGAGAGGGCGTTCTATGCCGATGATCGGTACGGACGCGACCAGATGGTCCGGATCATACAGGACAGGGATTTTTCAGCGCTGCCCGAAGCCATGCGCCAGGTGGCGGAAGAGGCTCTGGAGACCATGCTGCATACCCGCGACGGTCAGCTTTGCGATATTCTGGTCGACCGTGCATGCCTTGACGCAATCGAGGCAGCCGGACAGAAGTCCAATGCGAAGGTGATCCGTGCGTATGCCGAGTCATTTGTCGCGGTCACGAACATTAAAATTGCGGTGCGCGCGGCGAGAACAGGAAAGTCGCCTGACTTTCTTCAGAAAGCCCTGGCTCCCTGCAAAGCCTTCGATGTGAGGCTTCTCGCGCAGGCAGCTTTCGCCGGGGAAGACGCGCTTATGGAGTACCTGAATCAGTCAGGATATTCCGAGGCGGCGGAGGCACTGGAACAATCACCGTCGGCGTTCGAGCGCTGGTGTGACAATGCGCAGATCCGCGCGATCAAGCCTCAGAAGTATGAGGTCTGCTCGGTCGGTCCGCT
The DNA here is from genome assembly GCA_902785985.1 of uncultured Lachnospiraceae bacterium. GTDB lineage: Bacteria > Bacillota > Clostridia > Lachnospirales > Lachnospiraceae > Chordicoccus. The sequence goes on along the minus strand of CADABA010000095.1, from coordinate 3,079 downwards.
TGTCGCGTATGTGCTGGCCCGTCAGAACGAGATCAAGACGGCGCGGATCATTCTCTCCGGAAAGGCGAATTCGCTTTCGGATGATGCGATCCGGGAAAGAACGAGGGAAATGTATGTCTAAGATAGCAGTCATGGGTGATTATGACAGTATCTATGGATTTTCCGCCCTTGGTCTGGATATTTTTCCTGTGACGGACAAGGAGGAGGGCGGAGCTCTTCTTCACAGACTCGTGGGCAGCAACTACCAGGTCATTTATATGACCGAACAGCTGGGGGAAATACTCTCGGCTGACAGAGAAGAATATGCCGAACAGGTCTTTCCGGCGATCATTCTGATCCCCGGGGTCTTCGGAAATACCGGAGAGGGAATTCAGAAGGTCAAGGATTCCGTCGAGAAGGCTGTCGGTTCCGATATCTTATTTGGAGACACGTAAACCGAAGGAGACATTTTTTGCCCGCGAATACCCCTTGGCATGAGCGGCTGCAGAACAGTCATCCGAAATATTCAGTCATCCGAAGCACTTTAGTCAGAGTGCAGATCATTATTTGAGAGGAGACATAAATTGAGCCAAGGCACGATTAAAAAGGTAGCCGGACCGCTTGTAATCGCGGAAGGCATGCGTGACGCGAACATGTTCGACGTTGTCCGCGTCAGTGAAAATCGCCTGATCGGTGAGATCATCGAGATGCATGGTGACCAGGCATCGATTCAGGTCTATGAGGAGACCTCCGGTCTCGGGCCGGGCGAGCCCGTCTATTCGACGGAAATGCCGCTCTCGGTCGAACTCGGACCGGGTCTCATCAGTTCCATCTATGACGGAATTCAGCGCCCGCTGAATAAGATCATGGAGAAGACGGGAACGAATAACCTGTCCCGCGGCGTCGAAGTAGACGCTCTGGACCGGTCTCTTAAGTGGGACTTTGTTCCGGTATGCAAGGTCGGAGATAAGCTGATCAACGGCGATGTCATCGGCACTGTCAAGGAGACTGCGGTCGTCACCCAGAAGATTATGGTTCCCTACGGCATCAGCGGAACAGTCAAGGAGATCAAAGCAGGTTCTTTCTCAGTGGACGAGACGGTCTGTGTTCTGTCTACGGAAAACGGGGACAAAGAGCTCACTATGATGCAGAAGTGGCCGGTCCGCCGCGGACGTCCTTATAAGGAAAAAGTTCCGCCGGTCAAGCCGCTCATCACAGGACAGCGCGTTGTCGACGCGTTTTTCCCGATCGCAAAGGGCGGCGTCGCTGCGATCCCCGGACCGTTCGGTTCCGGAAAAACAGTCACACAGCATCAGCTTGCCAAGTGGGCGGAAGCGGACATCGTCGTCTATATCGGCTGCGGTGAACGCGGAAATGAGATGACGGACGTTCTGAACGAGTTCCCCGAGCTGGTCGACCCGCGCACAGGTGAGTCCCTGATGCAGAGGACTGTCCTGATCGCGAATACCTCCGATATGCCGGTCGCAGCCCGCGAAGCTTCGATCTATACAGGAATCACGATGGCGGAATACTTCCGCGACATGGGCTATTCCGTAGCTCTTATGGCAGACTCCACATCCCGCTGGGCGGAGGCCCTTCGAGAGATGTCCGGACGTCTTGAGGAGATGCCCGGTGAAGAAGGATATCCCGCGTACCTTGCATCCCGCCTTGCCCAGTTCTATGAGCGCGCAGGCCATGTCATCGCGCTCGGAAGCGAAGGCCGCGAGGGACAGCTCTCCGCGATCGGCGCGGTCTCACCGCCCGGCGGCGATATCTCTGAGCCGGTCTCCCAGGCTACGCTCCGTATCGTCAAGGTCTTCTGGGGACTCGATGCGGATCTTGCCCATCAGAGACATTTCCCGGCGATCAACTGGCTGACATCCTACAGTCTGTATCTGGACAGCATGGCTCCGTGGTTCAACGAAAATGTCGCTCCGGACTGGATGAGCACCCGCCAGAAACTGATGACGCTTCTTCAGGAGGAGGATAACCTCAACGAGATCGTCAAGATGGTCGGTATGGATGCCCTGTCACCGGTCGACCGCCTCAAGATGGAAGCTGCCAGATCCATCCGTGAGGACTTCCTGCACCAGAACTCTTTCGATGAGATCGATACCTATACGTCTCTCGGAAAGCAGTACAATATGATGAAGCTTGTCTATGCGTTCTATGAGCAGGGCTTAAAGGCTCTGGACGCAGGCGCGAAGATCAATGATCTTGTCAAGATGGAAGTTCGCGAGAGGATCGGACGTTACAAGTACACCCGCGAAGATGATATCGCAGCAGAATACGAGAAGATCCTCGGAGAGCTCGCTGCAGAGATCTCCGGTCTCATCAATAAGGAGGGCCGGTAAATGCCAAAAGAATACCGCACGATACAGGAGGTCGCCGGACCGCTGATGCTCGTAAAGAGCGTCGAGAATGTAAAATACGATGAGCTCGGTGAGATCGAGCTCGCCAACGGCGAGACCCGCCGCTGCAAGGTACTGGAAATAAACGGAAATGATGCGCTTGTTCAGCTCTTTGAGGTCTCGACAGGCATCAATCTTTCGAACAGCAAGGTGCGTTTCCTCGGCCGTTCCATGGAGCTCGGCGTATCAGAGGACATGCTGGGCCGTGTCTTTGACGGTCTGGGACGTACGATCGACGACGGTCCGGAGATCCTTCCGGAGGAGAGACGCGATATCAACGGTCTGCCGATGAATCCGGCAGCCCGCGAGTATCCGTCCGAGTTCATTCAGACCGGCGTCTCCGCCATTGACGGACTGAACACACTGGTCCGCGGACAGAAGCTGCCTATTTTCTCCGCTTCCGGTCTTCCGCACGCCAACCTCGCGGCACAGATCGCGAGACAGGCGAAGGTCGTCGGGACGGACGATCCGTTCGCTGTTGTCTTCGCTGCGATGGGCATCACATTCGAGGAAGCGAACTTCTTTATTCAGTCCTTCCGCGAGACGGGTGCGATCGATCGAACAGTCCTCTTCATCAATCTTGCCAATGACCCGGCTGTCGAGCGTATTTCGACGCCGCGTATGGCGCTGACGGCTGCCGAGTTCCTTGCATTTGAAAAAGATATGCACGTGCTTGTCATCCTGACAGA
>CADABA010000094.1 GCA_902785985.1 uncultured Lachnospiraceae bacterium | reverse complement strand
GATGCAGATCAGGCAAACCGGGAAGACTACAGTGAATATCCCGGACTCCATATCCAGATGGGCTATGATCTTGAATGTGTCACGGCCATCACTCCACAGAGAAATGAAAAAACTGGAAGAAGGCGGAATCATCCGGTATACCGGCAAGACCATCGAAGTCCTGCAGCAGGATGATTTACAGTTGGTGTTAAGCGATTAAATCAAGAACGCCTCGGTGTTCTTGCCGCGCCGCGCGAGGTGCGAAGCACCTCTTCTTCTCTGCGCGGCCGCAATCCGCCGTGCCTAAGCAAGCGTAACAATGCTCCAGTGGAGCATTGTGTAGCTGAGGTTTTATTATGAGAACCGCTTCGCAAACCCGATAATCATAATACGGCTTGCTCTGCAAGCCATTTATCGGGAGTTCCTATCGGAACTTCCGGTAAAATCTATTCTTCATCACGAGACTGTACTCACGATGAATGTGATTTTCACTTTGCGCGCGTATTTCACGATTAGAATCACGAGTATTGCGCGATGAAGAATAAATTAGAATCACGAGTATTACGCGATGAAGAATAAAAGTCCCAGAAACATGACCGCGCCTGCCCAGTTTCCCGCACCTCCGATGCGAAATGGAGACAAGACCGATGCAATCAGAAAGATATTAAATATGCAGGCCCAGGAAGGAAGCGCTGTGGCTCCAGTCACTACCATCACAAACAAAGTAACGCTGAAGACGATCATCCCCAGATAGCAGGCGATCATAGTCACGGATGTTTTCTTAAAAAATTCCATAACGGCTTCCCGTGCATCCTTCGTCATACCCATGCGTATATAGAACCATTCTGCAACCCCGCAAATCACGTGATGCGCAGTACCCGGGATATAAAATACTGCTGCAGCGATCAGCATGATCACGGCTGCCGTGGCAGAAAACTGACGCATCCACAAATACAGGGCAAAATATCCTCCGCAGCTCATAAGAAGCGCCAGAACGCCCATCAGCATGGATATCATCGGATTTCGAAGCGGCATCGTGCGAAACGTTTCCCGCATCTTATCATCGTTCTTCATCAGCTGAAATCCGAACTTCCCGGAAGGCGTGTAAATAAGCAGGCAGTCACAGATACCGCAGAGCAGGTGTCCAAATACAGCAATCAACATCATTGTTTTTATCATAGTCATTCGTTTTTTCTCCATCTATGCAGCCTTCAGTACTTATTAGCCGGGCATCTGTCATACATTCTTTTAATGCTGCATCTTCGGTTTACCAGTCGGCGTTGACCCAACAAAGCAGCTCTTTTTTCAGGGCATCGCGATCCTTCGCGCACTCCTTCGGATGACGCCGCTCCGATTTAAATGCCATCTTGTAGATCCAGGGCAGTCTCGTCAGTACGGCATGGCTCATGTGCTCGAAAGCTATGTGCTTATGGGAATATGGAAAGCCAATCTCGGTCAGCTTCTTCTCCATGTAAACGGCACTTTCATAAGACGGCCAGACCTCATCGTGCTTTGAAGACAGCATCAGTACCGGCGCCTTAATATTCTCGATAGGAATCAGGGTATCCGGCGTGATATCCTTATCCCGGTTAAAGGTAATGATGTGCATCTCTTTCTCGCGCATGAACATCTGCAGGATATTGAACGTACGGGTGCGATAAGGTGCATAGGGCAGTTCTTTTCCCCGGTAACTCCAGCAGGAAGTGCCGGAAGGCGCTTTGTTTTTTCCGCTCCCGGACAGCCCTTCACTTACAAAGTGGGAGGGCACGCGCACGATCACGCATGAAAGCTCCGGAAACAGGGATGCCGCTATCAAGGCCATCTCACTTCCCTTGGATGTCCCGTCAATCCCGATCTGTTTATACCCCAGTTTTTTCAGCCATGCGGCTGCCTTCTCCACAAACTCGACCGGCACACGGGAAAGCTCTTTCGGTGTCTGCTTTGTTTTAAAGAGCGCCAGTGCCAGCGAGGGGATACCGTTTCGGTGATAGAATTCCGCTTCCTGTTTCGTGAGTGTCATACCTCCGTTCGACCCGGACATCACGATCATGACCTTGTCTTTCCGGCCGTTTCCCGGATATAGGATTGCTTCAAAGCCTTCCTTCTGCACGGAAGCAGTTATTGTCTTCCTCATTCAGTACTTCCCCCCTTCGTTCTGTATACTTTGAGCCAAAATCCTCGTTCTGTTCACTTTGAGCCAACATCCTCGTTCTGTTTACTTTGAGCCAACATCCTCGTTCTGTTCACTTTGAGCCAACATCTGCCAAGGCATCCGGATCTTTATCGCCGAGAATCCAGTAATTGCATTCCCCGTCTCCGTCCGCCAGGGTCTTATGCCGGATCAATTTTCCATGAGCCGCGCTGCAGGTAATCTGGTCGATATAGCATAAGTTCGGGAGGAAATCGATGTACCCGTGCTTTCTGGCAAAGTCATTTAAAGGACAGGTATCGTATACAAAAGCGATTCCCTTTTTATGGCCATCCGGGTTCATCCGCATGACCCAGGTATTGCCCCATTCATTTCCTCTGTATTTCTCTGCTTTTTTCTTATAGCTGTTAAGATACCGGTTGATCGCTGCTACAATCCATTTATGTCTCAGAAGACGGTTCACATCAAAGTGCGAGAGCATGCGGATGGATTTTCCCATTGCCGCATCAATCAGAGAATTCAGATCTTCCGCCGTAAAGCTCCGGTCCACCGCCTCATAGAAAGCGAAAAATGCATACGCTTCAAGCATGTTGTTGGCCATCGGATTCTTCTTCCCGCCCAGATCACCTTCTTCCCGGATCCATTTTTCGTCCAGATATACCGTCTTCTTCCAGCGCTTTTTCGCTTCTTCTATGGGATAATGATCCAGCAGCCATTTTGTCATTGCCGGTTTGAACATTTTCAGATATTTATCCATTCTGTTTTCCTCCCAAATACTTAAATCCCATCAGAATAAAACTCATTCCGGGAAATAATTTTACTGTCCACTTCATTCTAATCTCCCAAATGAGAACAGCAACAGCCCGTGCGCGAACGGTTCAGACATCGCATCCTCACTCCCGAATAAGGTCATACATATGGAACCTCCCTCCGCAGCTGCGCACACGATCCAGTTTCATCCCCAGATGCTCATACCTGGCCGCCTTGTCCTTATCATCTGTGTCCAGGATCACAGGCACCTGCTTTTTATCTGCCAGACGATACGTAAACTCCATCATCTTCCGCATGAATCCCTGTCCCTGAAACTCCTTCCGGACAACCAGCATCTCGATCCGCAGGAACTTCCGCTTTGCTTTCTGCATGCGGGTCTCAATACTTCCGCCATCACAGAAGCAGGCGCTGATAAATTTCTTCATATTCCTGAATCCGCCAAGTGCTCTCTTCTCTGCCGCAATCATCTTCATGCCATCAAGAAAACCGATGGCTCCGCCGGCACCTTCCCCGGAAAGCATCAGGTATCCTTCCTGCCGTTCCGAAGTCGTGTAAAGTACACCACTCTTATATGCCGCCCTCACGATCGCATCCATGTAAGTGAACATATCATCCCGGGAGGAAATGAATTTGAGCAGGCCGATATCTTCTTTGTTGTACTCGTAGTCAAAAAATGCATCTGCGACCCGGCGGGAAATCTCCGACACCTGTTCGTCCGACAGACCGACAAGTTTTATCATGGCAGGCTTCTCCTCTGTTTTTCTTCCGACGCTGACAAAACTGAAAGGCGTGACCATCCGGGAAGTCAGCCTATAGTCATGGTTCCAGTAACCGTTTCGGTTTACAAACGTGCTCGAATGGCCATCAAAATATTTTTTGGATTTCTGTTTATCATCCATATTGCTAATCCCCTCTCTTGTTTGTACCGATATCTGCCAGGGCATCCGGATCTTTATCTCCCGGTATCCGGCAGCTGCATTCCCCATCCCCGTCCGATTCATCCGGATCCCCAAAATGAGAACAGAGCAGGTTCGAAATCAATCGAATCCTGCTCCGTGAAAAGTTCATAGAAGGTAGTTAGATTTCGCTAACCACTAATACTATACCTCTGCTTCGCCAAATTTTCAATATGTTTAAGCAAGGATTCTCGAAGATTCAATCTCCGAGAATCTGACTGCCTTTGTACCTCTTCATGGATACATTTGCAATCCACACCGACACAATAATACCGATGATGACAACAGCCGGAAATGCCCATACAGGGCTGACTGACATCAGAGTGTCTCCATATCCGGCAGGCATTTCTTCTACCGCACACTCGTAAGTATAGGCACGGTTGAACCAGATCTGACCATAATAGCCGAAGCTGGAGAAACTCATCAGAACTGTCCCCACAACATCGCCGGCCCAGCTGTAGGACGTCATTCCCCTGACAGCTTCTGCCAGAACCGTAATTACGATCAGCGGCACAACATGCCACCTGACTGCGTCGTTTATGATGAGCAGCAGAAGGAGAATACCCAGGAACAGGCAGACGGCCGCCCCGGGTGCCTGTACCCTTCGGAATGCACGGATCACGATCGGCGACAGCAGCAGTCCTGCTGTGATCTGATAGCACACGAAGAAAATCGGATGGATCGACCCTGTCACACAGACAGCTGCCGTGACGATTGCGTACAGGACTGCATACAGAAGCATCCACAAAGCATTTTTACGGTTCCATTTGTTGTTCATACTCTGCCTCCTCGAATAAGTTAATACTTTTGGTTATGTTTAACTAACCATATACACAAAGAAAGTCCCGCTCGTGCGGGATCTTTCTCATGTTTCCTTTTCAGACTTTACTGTTTACAGTCCGTAGATCTGCTTCCAGCCGGGATACAGCAGGTCTCTCACAAACTGCACATGTTCTGCGGCTTCTTCCCGGGTCATGTCATGCCGGACCACCTCAAATATCAGGTGAACATAGGCTGTTGCCAGGATATGCCACTGCATGTCGGAAATCTCTTTTTCCATTCTTCCTGAAGATCTCAGGATATTCGCATACTCCCTGTCTGCTTCTGCTTCTTTCCGGATCAGATCTTCCTCAATTCAGTCTCCTTGTTAGATGCATCTAACTTCCATCAGTTAACCATATTAACTCATAAATGTCAAGCTCTGACTACTGTATTAAAGCCTGCAGGTACTGTCCTTTCTCATCTTTTTTCTTCGAAATAAAAGGACAGAAAGATTTGAACCAGCATAACCCATTTGCTCACGAATAATACTTCTAATGAGTTTTGTCTGCTGAATCGGCTGTACTTTCTACATGAGGTGAGAGATGCCCGGAAGAGAGAATAATCAAGATACCAGGTACGTAGAAAAAGCCGGAGCCATTGCTCCTATCTGTCCTCTGGAAAGACCGTTGGATTTTGCAAGATATTTCCAGCGACCAGATACTGCTTTCCTGATGTCCTGAGCGATGTTTTCTGCCTCTTTTTTAGTAATTCCAAAACGTTCCGCAACAGATATAGCAAGTTCTATCTGAATACGGTTGTCTGTTTCATCAATATTCAGGGAAAGTTCACTTCCGGCCGGTTCTGGGTTTACATCGAACATCGGTGACAAAGCCCATCCTCTGGGTGTCAGCAAAAACGCATGATTCCGCAAGTGGTCGTCTGTATTGGAAACAACCATATTAAAGACGATCCGCTTCCATAATTCCACCAGATCCGCTTTTGGACTGGCTCCATAGGCTTTGATGAAGGAAGCAATATCAAGGTAACTGACCCCGTCTGCAGCGGAAACACCATCCGTCTTCCCCAGCAACGTCATCGCTGAGGCGTAATGTATCCTTTTCATTCCATCCCGGTCAAATCGTCTGACAAGATATGTGCTCCCGTAACGGGAAAACTTTTCGAGCCGTGCCTCCGGCACACGGAGTCCGCATAATCCAGCCAAGTCATGGACGACTTTTTCCCATGCACCGCTGTCGTTTTCATCATGTTTTGAAGGAAATTTTGCAATCCACAAGCCACCTTTCTCATCAATAACCGTTGCTTTAGGTCTGGCACCTCCCAGAGAGGATCCCGGTCGTACCAGTTGTTCCAGCCATTTCTCAGTCAGACCGCTTTCATCGTTTTCATAATTTCTGGCAGCTTCCTCAAGTGTACGCAGTCTTGCCCATGGGGGAATTGCAGCATCACGGTCGTCAGATAAAAAGGGTCCCTCCGGGTCTTCTTTAAATCGGAGGCCGCCCATTCGTGTTTCATCATAAACACCAATCAGGTAATCACTATCATATAGTTTTCTCGGTTTTCGTGATTCCCTTTCTGCCTTGATACGCTCTCTTTTATTCATGAGAACGCGTCCCCAGCGGTCGGGGGCCGCATCCGCAAATACTCCAAACATTGGTTTACCGGCAGGATACTGTCTTCCTGGAAAAGGCATCAATTCGGGATCGAGGGAAACGGCCGGAGACATCCTTTTCAGCCACGTTTTGTCGTATTCGAATGCGCAGTTTTCGCCGCCGCGTATAGGTGTAATGTATAAGCATCCTGCAAGTAATGGCTCAGAGCTGCTGAAACCGTCATACACATATATCTTTCTGATATCTGCCGCCATTATTCTTTTCCTCCATTTCCGTCCGCGGGGCGCGTGCGGCTCCGTGAAGCCCTCTTCCTCGTAAGCAGGTTCATATCCTGAAGCTGCCGTCCAAACAGGTCATCCTTCGCGACCAAAAGGAGATCGGAATCCATACTCCCAAGGGCATGCAGTACAGCAGCATAAATCCCCATCGCCACAGCCGGATTACCGGATTCTACTTTCCAAAGGGAAGACCGGCTGATACCTGCTCTTTCGGAAACAAGTTCTACAGACAGGTCTCTCCGAAGCCTTGCCAGTTTGATCTGTTCGCCCATTGTCTTTAATATCTCTTCCGTTCCGGGCATAATGTTGTATGCGGCTTTTTTCATATAACCTCACCTCTTTCGATTCCTATTATAAACCAAATACATCTTATTGTCTATAATAGTAATCATTAAATATCACCAAACGACTTTTCTGAATAATATTCTTACGATTCTATGCTTTTGATATAACAGAGGAGGTGAATACGAAAAAGCTGGGCACCGATCTTCTCGATACTCAGCTAGCTTACAGTATTCGGTTTTACTGCCTGGAAGCTGTCGACATGACGCAGGAATGGGGGCTGAACGACAACATCACCTCGGCAGAAACCGTGGTACAGATGATGTCTTGGTCAACCAACTCAACTAAGAAAGGCCAGGCTCTGAAAAAACCACCATCATAGGACGCGGATCAGCACCGCATGGGGATGGAGGCTCATTATCTGTTTTTCCTGGAATCATAGAGCCGGTAATCACAGCAATCGTCGCCCTCTGCCACAGATTTCGTCCGTTCATATTTCACCCCGCGGAATCCGGTCATGTATTCCTTGTCCATGCAGCAGATCATCTGCACGGCCTCCGGCGTTCCGAGGGCTTTCGCCTTGTCATAAAGCGGACAGCCTGTCACATCGAGCGAGCAGAAGTGCTCTGTCACAACGAGATTCCTGTATTCATAGCCGCTGCTCATTTTCGCCGCGATCTTATCCATGTTCTTCCACATGAGCGCCGGGATGCCGGGGAGGGCCGTCACCTTTCTGAAAATGTTCCTCATCCGGATCCCTGTCTTCGTTCCGTACGCCCGCGTCACCGCAAGGGCCTCATCCGGTGCATAATGCTCTGTCGCACGGTAAAGAGCCACCGCAGGGAAGACGAAGGATCTGCTGTTCTTATCCGCATCCGGTTCAGCCGCCTCCAGCTTCTGCAGGATATGTTCCGCATACCGCCAGATGGCCGCTGCCTTTTTCGGACCATATTGTTCTTCCAGTTCTTTCCTGAACTTCCTGAACATAAAGGATATATCCAGCTTCATTCTTTTTCTGTTCCGTATCTTTTCAGTCATTACAGATAAAACTCCCTTTCCTGTCACCAATGCTCATACCGGGCAGCCGGCATCCCGACTCATTCTCTACTTCTCCCGTTTTGTAAGCAAATATGCCTGAACTGCGCAAAAGATCGGGTACAGTACCAGTCTCACCGCCTGATTCTTATTGTTCCAGGACCGGTCTTTCCATCCTTCGCATCCCTTTGTTTCCGGATAGCAGCGCTGATAATAGTCTGTGCTCATACACAGAATCTGATCCAGACAGACAATATCGAACGTCTTTTCCACAAGCAGGAATGTCAGCAAACGTTTATATGCCTCACCGAAAGAAAGCCGTTCTCTCTTGATGCCTCCTGTCACGTCCTTATAGGCCCGGACCATATATACCGCAGCCATTGCCAGCAGCAAATGACACAGCAGCTGCAAACATCCTTCGGGAGAAATCGCAGCACCAGTTTCGGTGATGCCAGATGAGGTGAGATCAACGCAATCGCCATCATGATAAAACTCATTCCAAGGGATAGTTTCACTGTCCGCTTCATTATGCTCCTCCAAAAGAATTTCAAGAACGCCTCAGCGTTCTTGCCGCGCCGCGCATGGTGCGAAGCAAACTCTGAACGATGTTATCTGATATGATCCGTCCCGGCCTGCTGCCTGCCACGGAAGAACGCGTTGCTACCCCCGATGATCTCCCGCTCGTCCACATACTTCTTCCAGCCAAGCAGCAGAGTGGTAAACATGACGATTGCGCCGAGACTCATATTGGACGTACCGATCCCGTTGATCAGCGCGGTGTTCCCGAGCCGGCGAACAGAGTTGAACACCACTTTTGCGAGAAGCAGGTTGAACACACAGTACCATTTGGGAAATGGCGTACGGCCACTGATAAAGGCAATGAACTGCACTGCGCTTGCTCCGATAAAAAACACGCCAAACACAGCAGCTGCCGGCATCAGGAAGTACAGCAGATATTTCAGCGCGATGGCATAATACCCTTCAATCATATTGGCCCCGTCCGGGAATTTCGCCGCACCGATCAAACAGTCTCCGATCAGCGTCAGCATTGCCCCGAACAGACCGATTTTTAGATACCTCTCCGCTTTTTCTCGGTCCATATCCCTGCCCCCAATGATTCCTTATGGATTCGTTGATGCTTTCCTGTTCTAATTCTCGCAGACAGTAAACTGCCTCCTCGTCCGATGGTCTTTGTGCGGCCCCGGATCATCTTCGGATGAAGTTTTTTCACAGATATCCTTCTAATCTGCACCTGTTTCTCCCGGAAGATCTGAATAACGGGTTACAGCCGCAGGCTCTTGGTTAGTTTTTCCTAACCTGCTTTTATATTATATTCCTCGCACGGAAGATAATCAAGCATACCCTGGATCCTGAAACCTCTCCATCCATCATCACGTTCGACCGTCTGCAGCCGGCTCCGTTTCATCCGGATCGGCTTCTGTCACAGATATTTGATTTTTGCCTCAAGGGAAATGTACTTGCCAACATAGAACCCGTTTCTGTATAGCAACAGCGTTGTCAGAAGCCTGCTCATCCGTCCATTGCCATCATTGAACGGATGAATACACAGGAAATCATGAATGAATACCGGAACAGCAATCAAAGGCTCCAGTTCCATATTCCCGATCACAAAGTTGTACTCTTCGCATATCCTGTCCAGTGCAGCCGATGTTTCATACGGGGCAAGCGGTGTAAACAATGTCTCCACATGTCCATCCGGGTATGTTGCACTGATATAATTCTGTACGTTTTTGGTATGTCCGGCAATCGGGTTATTGGATTCCCTTGTTTTATGCCATGATTTAAGGGAATCGTCAATCGATTAAGGGAACATCACCTTAATTACATCTGTTCTTTATATACAATTAAAGCGCCGATAAAATCATCGACGCTTTGACTCCTTTTATAGCACAGCAGATGATCGAAGCAATCAGGAACGAACCATCTCCTGTGTACGAATCTGCCGGCCACAATACTCGAAGTCCTCCTGCGTCTCAAACCCACAGTTGCTGCAGCGTTTAAACGTGCTGCGATAACCTGCCTGCACTTCCGTCAAATGTTCCGGCCGAATCTCCACATTCTCCCCACGGGCAATGGCCCTGCCGATCTCCGGATCCAGTGCATACACTGTGTTGCAGCAGGTGCTCTGCACAAAGTATTGCTTATTCCATTTGAAGCAAGGAATGAAGAACAGCGACAGACACATGTAAGTCATGAAGACCCGGTAACGTCCGTAGGAGCCGCAGTGATTACATATAATCATCTGATTATAATCAAAATCTTTTCTGCCCTGGGTAATTCCCATCATGAAAAACATAGCTCTTACTCCTCAAAATCGTATCTTACGACCTGGCAGTTCTTCACGCCAAATGCTGCGTACTCTTCATTTGTCATATCGGTAAAATAAGACTGCACCACTCTGGCGATCCCGTTGTGCGCCACCAGAATATACGTCTTCTCAGCAGACTCTGCCTTGATATCATCCAGCAGATTGTAGATTCTCTGCGCCAATTTTAATGTAGACTCTCCGCCCTCATGACTGCAGGCAAAGAACTCTTTGGCCTTCTTAAAATCCTTGCCATCTCTCGGGGTGGATTCCCATTTGCCGAAGTTCTGCTCGATCAGCCTCGGTTCCTCACGGCAGGGAATTCCGGTCATCTCAGAAATAATCCTGGCTGTATCTGCAGCGCGACTCAGGGGAGAATACAGGATCTCGTCTGCCTCGATGCCCTGCGCCATAATATTCTTTCCTGTTTCTACAGCCTGCTGACGGCCAAAGTCAGTCAACGGACTGTCCGTCTTGCCACAGATTTTATTTTCCACATTCCACACAGTCTGGCCGTGTCTTACAAAGTAAAAATGTCCCATATCGGTTCCGGCGTTCTTGCCGCGCCGCGCGAGGTGCGAAGCACCTTCCTAATTGCGCGGCTGCGATCCGCCGGAGGCTTTAATCTCTGACGCGGGTTTGTATCCCACATCAGAGAAAAGTTTCACTTTGCGCATTCATCTCATGATTGAAATCACGAGAATTCTGCGTCAGAGATTAAATCATCAAGGCTCTCTGCCCTGAGTCATTTTTCCAATTTACCAGTTCACCCTCTCTAAATCAGCTGTATTGCTGACTCTTTACTTTACTCCATTTTTATCTGCGACTTTCTTTCCATGCAGAAACTCATCCTTTGATATTTCCGTCTTCCGATCTACTTTCTCATCGGTAATTCCGTTATACCTGTAGTCCACATCATAGTAATGCGTTTCCATGGGCTTTTCACGGGACTTCCTGAACACCAGTCCAAACAGAACAACAAACATCAGGATAAATGATACGGCACAGCAGATGATCGAAGCAATCAGAAACCAGCTTCTGTGTATGAATGGACTGGCCAGCACAGCGATCAGCGTTCCGCAGATGTCACGCTCCATGATCCGGAAGCTTTCATCTGCTTTCCTTTCTTGTGTTCATATAACGTCTTTTTCATCAGTAACCTTCCTTTCCGTCTCCGTTTCATTCGAATCGGCATCTGTCACGATCTCACCGGTCCAGTCATTGATCCCGCCGAACTCATAGACGTTGGTATACCCAATCACAAACAGCTTCTGTGCCGCCTGCCTGCTGCGGTTCCCGCTGCGGCAGTACACCAGGATGACCTGATCAAGGTCCGGAAGCTCTTCCGGCTGCTCAGATCCGATCTCTTCACTCGGGATGCAGATGGCTCCCGGAATGTGCCCGGCCTCGAATTCATCCTGCCTCCGGACGTCGACGATGACATGACCGTCGTCCCGCTCCATCATTTTCTTTGCTTCCTCCTGCGAGATCCGCGTATAGCTGCGGAACATATCATCGCCGTCCATGACCTGGCCGCCGGATGAGCAGGCCGTGAGCACGGTTCAGTCATCTGCGGTCACCCCCGGGACGGCTTCCCGGGAATTTCTGTCCGTATAAAGACATATTCGTCAGCAGAAGAACGGTCTTCGTCAAAATGATACCCGCTCCAGTTGAATGCTTTGATCTGCTCCGGCTCCTCCGCGTGAATATCGGCCATGAACCGGACCATTTCCCCCCGCGCCATCTTGGCGTATACGCCTTTCTGGACGATACGGCCGCCCTCCGGCTCACCAAAGACACAGGTAATACAGCGGTCTTCCGGCCGGAGATACTTCTCGATGCACTTTGCGTATTCCTTCGAAGCCAGATTGATGAGGATGCGGCTTTCGTCCATCACTTCCTGATACAGGCTGTCGCCCCAGAAATCATACAGGTTCCTGTGACCGCTTACCGCTGCCTTCGCCTGCATTTCCAGACGGTACGGAACTACTCCGTCCAGAGGCTTTACCACACCGTATAAACCGGACAGGATCCTCAGGTGCTCCTGCACATATTCGAACTGGCCGTCCTCAAATACCGCCGGAGCCATATAGGTATACTGAATGCCGTCATAGGCCAGCAGGGCCGGGGTCAGATTTTTCGAAAGGTCCATGTGTGCGAATCGCTCGGCATTCTGCCGGGCGATCTTATCATTGCAGGCCCAGAGCTTCTTCTGTTCCTCATAGGAAAG
>CADABA010000093.1 GCA_902785985.1 uncultured Lachnospiraceae bacterium | reverse complement strand
TACGACTGCAAGAATATCACTCTGACGTACTACTGTATACTCCTCTTTGCCGAGCTTGACTTCGGTTCCGGCATACTTGGAATAAATGACGATCTGGCCCACTTTAACGCACATCGCGACTTCTTTTCCGTCGACCATTCCGCCCGGTCCTACAGCGATGACTTCCGCCTGCTGCGGCTTCTCCTTTGCCTGTCCGGAAAGAATGATCCCGGAAGCCGTCTTTTCTTCAGCTTCTTTCTGCTTCAGAACGACTCTGTCGCCTAATGGTCTCAACTTCATAGTATAAGCCTCCTTATATCTTTAATCATTCAAAAAGATAATCTTCTCTTTTTGGCTTGTTAGCACTCAATATTACGGAGTGCTAACATCTGTAGTATAATTTACTCTCGCGTTCCGGGGATGTCAACCCTTTTTTTAAATGAACTCATAATTTCTTCTTCATCGCGCAGTACTCATGCTCTTCATCACGAGTACTGCGCGATGAAGAAGAAAGTCCTGCAGACGCAGATCAGCCGGAGGAATCCCGATTCCTCCGGCTGAAAATACGTCCCTGAATCTCTGAAGCAGCATCCTGCCGGGAATGCTGTTTCCTGCTCTCTTCCCAGGTACTTCCCGAACTGCGTACAGTTCCTGCCTTCGCTCACTTGCCTTCTCTGCGCAGCTTGATATCTTCCAGCTCCTCAAAAATGTAGTCGTTCAGAACCTTGATATAAGTGCCCTTCATTCCGGATGAGCGCGATTCGATGATCCCCGCGCTCTCGAACTTCCTGAGCGCGTTGACAATGACGGATCTTGTGATTCCCACACGGTCCGCGATCTTGCTCGCGACGAGGATTCCCTCCTTGCCGTTCAGCTCATCAAAGATATGAATGATCGCCTCAAGCTCCGAGAAGGACAGTGTCGAGAAAGCGGATTTTACGACCTGCTTCTTGCGGGCCTCCTCCGCGTTCTCCTCATCCACCGACCGCATCATCTCAAGCCCGACAACGGTCGTCCCATACTCACTGACGATGATGTCCTCGATGTCGAACGGTCTTGAAGAGCGATAGCAGAAAACTGTGCCGAGACGCTCGCCCGCTATATCGATCGGATTGATGATTGCGACATATTTCTTCGTTGATTCATCCTCGAATCCGAGCGTCTCCAGGTTGACGTTCTCCTTTGTCGACAGTACGCCAAGAAATCTCTCATTTAACAGCTTATCGATAAATTCACCGACGGAGTTGGTAAGGAGTTCGGAGATCTCGTCCACATCCTCCGCCTTCCCGATCCCAAGTACTTTCCCCTTACGGCTCAGGACCAGAATGTTGGACTCAAGCGTCTCGATCATGACCTTGCAGATATCGTTAAATACTACCTTAGAGCTGCTTGTATTGTGCAGAAGTTTATTGATCTTACGGGTTTTGTCTAACAATTGTACACTCATTGCGAATCTCCTTCTAAAAACATCTTCGGCTGTCAGAACAGTCCGACTTCCCTGCCGTACGATGACGGCTGAGAGGCCTTTCCGATCAAGTAAACTTTTTCAACCCCTTGAATTTGATAGTAGCACAAAAATTAGAACAATACAACGCTTACTGCTTCATTTTTCTGATTATTTCAGGCAATTCTGTTTATTTCTCTTCTTCTTTTTCTTTCCAGCTCTCCGTATGTCCGCATGTCTGGTCGGAGCAGACCAGCCGGTTCCCTTTCTCTGTCATATACGCTCCGCATTCCGGGCACCGCTTCTCGACAGGTCTGGTCCAGGACATGAAATCACATTCCGGACTGTTCTCACAGCCGTAATATCTGCGGCCCTTCCGGGTCCTCTTGAGAACGATCTCTCCCCCGCATTTCGGGCACATTACACCGATCGTCTCAAAGAACGGCTTGGTGTTGCGGCATTCCGGAAAGCCCGGACAGGCAAGGAATTTGCCGTGCGGGCCATACTTGATGACCATATGGCGTCCGCAGTTCTCACAGATGACATCGCTGACTTCATCCTCGATCCTGACCTTGTCAAGCTCCGCTTCCGCGCGCCTGACTGCATCCTGCAGATCCGGATAAAAATTCCGGATGATCGTCTTCCACTGGACGGATCCGTCCGCGACTCCATCGAGGAGCATCTCAAGGTTCGCGGTAAAGCTCACATCCACGATCTGCGGGAACTCCCTGCACATAATGTCGTTGACGACCTCGCCGAGTTCCGTTATATACAGATTCTTCTGCTCTTTCGTAATATATCTGCGCGCCAGGATCGTTGAGATCGTCGGAGCATATGTACTCGGCCGTCCGATCCCCTGTTCCTCGAGCACGTGCACGAGAGAAGCCTCTGTATAATGAGCCGGCGGCTGTGTAAAATGCTGCTCCGGATCAAGCCCTGCAAGGCTGAGCTTCGTATCCTTCGTGATGTTCTTCAGAAGAGAGCTTCCGCTGGATTTCTCATCATCCTCCGATACGTATACATCCATAAATCCCGCATGGAGAAGTCTGGACGCGGAGATGTTAAAGAAATACTTCCCGGCCCTGATCCGGACGGAAAACGTGCTGTATACAGCATTCGACATCCTGCTCGCCGTAAATCTCCTCCAGATCAGCTGATAAAGTCTGAACTGGTCCCTGGAAAGGGACTCCTTTACTCTCGCAGGCGTTCTCGTGATATCTGTCGGGCGAATCGCTTCGTGTGCGTCCTGAGCATTCCTGTTCACATTGTCGGCTGCCTTCTCCCCATAGGAAGTATCTCCGAATTCTCTCGCGATATACTCCCGGGCTGCAGCATCCGCCTCGACGGATATTCTTGTGGAATCCGTTCTCAGATATGTGATAAGACCGACCGTTCCCTCACCTACGACATCGACGCCTTCATAAAGCTGCTGCGCGATCCGCATGGTCTTCGACGTGGAAAAATTCAGTGCCTTGGAAGCCTCCTGCTGCAGCGTGCTGGTCGTGAACGGGAGGGGGGCTTTTTTGATCCTCTCGCCGTGCTTTACATCAGCAACCTCATACTCTGCATGCTCGAGTTCTTCACAGATCGCACGTGCCTCTTCCTCCGAGCTGATCGTCATCTTCTTATCAGTTCCGAAGAAATGCGCGGTGATCGGCTTTTTCTCACCGCTGATATTAAGCTCCGCATCGATCGTCCAGTACTCCGAAGGGATGAACGCTGCTATAGCAGCCTCTCGGTCCGCAATGATGCGCAGCGCCACGGACTGCACACGCCCTGCAGACAGTCCTCTCTTGACTTTCGCCCAGAGAAGCGGAGAGATCTGGTAGCCGACCATGCGGTCAAGAACACGCCTTGCCTGCTGCGCGTCGACAAGATTCATATCGATCTCGCGCGGGTTTTTAAGAGATGCCTTTACGGCATTTTTCGTTATTTCATTGAATGTGATTCTGCGCATCTTCTTCTCATCGAGCTTGAGCGCAGTCATAAGATGCCAGGATATCGCTTCTCCCTCTCGGTCAGGGTCCGTCGCGAGATATACATGGTTTGCGTTTTTAGCGGCTTTCCGCAGTTTTGCAAGAAGCTCGCCCTTCCCCCGGATCGTAATGTACTTCGGCTCATAGTCATTTTCCGTATCGATGCCCATCTGGCTTCTCGGAAGATCGCGCACATGACCCATCGATGCCTCTACGTCATAGCCGGATCCAAGGAATTTTTTGATAGTCTTGACCTTCGCCGGGGACTCGACGATAACAAGATTTTTTGCCAATTCAGAAACCTCCTTGTGCGGAAACGGGTCTTCCGGTTTTCCCCGATGAAGCACACCGGACGTATTTTCCCTGCAGCCGCTCTTTACGGCGTCTGCCTCAATCCGCAGTCATGTTCCACACTATACAACAAAAAAAATCAGGTGACAAGACCCCCTTTTTAGAAGATACAGCAAAAATACGCCGTCCTTCACGTTCATACAAAAGAACGTGACAGGACGGCTCCCTCAGCCGGCTGTGAACAAATTTCATCTCAGCTCCACTCGTGCTCCACAGGAACACAGGGTGTGCATGTACAGGCACACGGCAAATTTTAATCTCTGACGCAGAATTCTCGTGATTTCAATCATGAGATGAATGCGCAAAGTGAAACTTTTCTCTGACGTGGGATACAAAGTAAGCGTCAGTAATTTATGCCTCAGCTCCACAATGCTCCACTGGAGCATTGTTACGCATGCTCAGGCACGGCGGATCGCAGCCGCGCAATCAGGAAGGTGCTTCGCACCTCGCGCGGCGCGGCAGAATGCTGCGGCTTTCCTGGAAATACAGGAGTTCTCCATCATGCCCTGGCATAATGGTTCCTGCCGCACTCGACCGCCAGTCCCCTTGTCTGCAGCTCATAAAGCGCGGAAGCGAGCGCACCGGGCTGCCGCCCTGACCGACGGTACAGGACATCAAGCGGAACCGGGTCACTGTCCAGCAGATCATACACGGCAAGTGCCTCCACGGAGAGTCCTGTGAGATCCGCCGTTTTCCCATACGCCTCCGCTGTAATCCGCGCAGATGTCATCTTCTCATCGAGTTCTCTCCGGATCTCCTCATTTCTCCTTTTCCGGCTTCTCCGGGCTGCCTCACTGAGCGTCTTCTGCGACTCAAGTTCCGTGAGGATCACCTCCGGAGAGCAGGCGATCCCTGCTCCCTGCGCGATCAGGCAGTTGCACCCGTAGGAGAGCAGATCACAGATCCTTCCCGGCACCGCATAGACGGTCTTCCCCTGTTCGAGCGCAAAATCGACTGTGATGAGCGAACCGGATTTCTCCTTCGCCTCTACAACGAGAACGATATCCGAGAGTGCGCTGATGATCCTGTTTCTTTTCGGAAAATTACAGGCGAGCGGCGGCGTGCCCGGTTTCTCCTCAGACAGTATGCCCCCGCAGGTCCTGATTTTCTCATAGACCCGTCTGTTCGACTTCGGATAGCAAATATCCGCTCCGCATCCGAGGACCGCAAAAGTCTTCCCTCCGCCCGCGATCGCTCCTTCCTGGGCATAGCAGTCGATTCCGAGGGCAAGGCCGCTGATGATCTGGACGCCTTTGCCCGCAAGCACGCGCCCGAATTCGTACGCTGTCTCATGTCCGTAACGGCTGCACATTCTCGCACCGACGATCCCGACAGTCGGCTGGTCGTCACGCGGGAGCTCACCGATCACGTAAAGTCCTTTCGGACTGCCGGAGATACCCTCGAACCTGCCCGGGAATTCGGGGCTGTTCCTTCTAATATAATACATTTCACCGGTGTTCCCTGACATTCAAATCCCCCGTTTTCTGCCGGTCTCTCTGCTCACCGGACCCAGTACTTCCTGTCGATCATTCGATAACACACCGCCTCCGCAGCGTGTTCACGGCCGATCACAGACGCTCCGTCAAGATCCGCGATCGTCCTCGCGACTTTTATGATCCTGTGATAACCGCGTGCAGACAGCCGCATGACGGAAAACGCTTTCTCCATGACTTCCCCGGCCTTTTCATCCAGCGGACAGTATTTCTCCATCTTCGAGGATGGGATCTCCGAATTAAAGCGGATCCCCGTACCGGCAAACCTCTCCTGCTGGATCTCATGCGCCCTTACGACCTTCTCCCTGATCTTTGCGGAACTCTCACCGGCTTCCACTGATCCGGTCAGTTCATCATAGGTGACCGGAGAGCATTCCACGCACAGATCGATGCGGTCAAGCAGCGGCTGTGAGATCTTATTCATATAGAACCGGATGTCCCGGGGCGTACAGCGGCACCGGTTGAGATCCGGATAATATCCGCACGGACAGGGATTCATCGCAGCCAGCAGAAGAAAATTTGCAGGAAAATGAAAAGTCCCTGCAGTCCTCGAAATCACGATCTCCCGATCTTCGAGCGGCTGCCGCAGTATCTCAAGCGATCCTCTTTTAAACTCCGGCATCTCATCAAGGAAAAGAATTCCTCTGTGCGCGAGTGTCAGTTCGCCGGGCGTCGGAATTTTCCCGCCTCCCGCAAGCGCCTGCGGGGAAAGCGTATGATGCGGAGATCTGAACGGACGGATCCCGACGATGGGCTGTTCTGAAGAGAGGAGTCCCGCAATCGAGTAAATTTTTGAGATCTCAAGACTCTCGCCCATCGTCAGCGGAGGCATGATCGTCGGCATGCGGCGGGCGATCATCGTCTTCCCCGCACCGGGCGGACCGATCATCAGAAGATTGTGAAAGCCTGCGGCTGCAACGCATGCGGCTCGTTTGACCGTCTCCTGCCCCCGGATATCCCGAAAGTCCAGATCGTATTCATTGAGGCGGGCGGACTTTCCCGGTGCGGGCATCCGCGCAGGGAGGACCCCATGCCGCAGAAATTCAATGACTTCCGGTAGTTTATGAAATCCGAGGATCTGCAGATCGGAGACAACACGGCCCTCTCCTTCATTTTCTTCCGGCACGATCAGTGCGGAAATCCCCATCTCCCGGGCTTTCAGTGCAATCGGCAGTATGCCTGTCACCGGCAAAATCTCCCCGCTGAGACTCAGTTCTCCCACTGCCATGATATTTCTGACGGAATCCGGCGGGATTTTTTCCATGCAGGAAAGAAGCCCAAGCGCTATGGGAAGGTCAAAGTGCGAGCCGCTTTTCAGGACATCTGCCGGAGCAAGATTGATCGTGACCCTCTCCGGAGGCATCCTTATGCCGATATTTTTCAGAGATGTGCGGACGCGGTCGCCGGCTTCGCGCACTTGTCCTGTGACATAGCCCACCATGGTAAACTGCGGAAGACCATCGCTGATGTCTGTTTCTACGGAGACGGGAACGACATCGATTCCGATGATTGCCGCTGACTTGATCCGACTGAACATGATCCTCCTCCGGCCAGATGCCGATCATCCGGGAGATCAATCACTATCTGACGTTTCAAATTTGCGATTCTGTCCCGGAACGCACATGAAAGAAATGCTTTGGAACAGCCTGCAGTGCACATTTTCTCCCGGAAAAGGTCCTGCACAGCTGTTCTTCAAGACTACGCACATTATATAAAAGTGCTCTTCCCTGCGTAAAGAGCAGGGCAAAAAGTCCACCGGGTCTGTTATATAAATCCCCTGTTCTGTTATAAAGAGAAATGAAGAGACCGCACGTATGCCGCGGAAACAATGAGGCTTTTCACAGGGCCGTATGCTCTGGCCAAATTCCTTCTATTTTCAGCCAAAAACCGATTGTTAACACTTCGTTCACAAAATAGTTCTAACATCCTGTGCTATGGAATATACATGACCAAAGCTTCCCACATGCGCTCATGTGCGGACGTCCGGAATTCGGGAACGCCCCGGTGCACCAGCCGTGACGGACACGGCATACCGACGAGGAAACAGGTATTCCGTGAGTCATACGAGGCCCGATGCGGGAAGTTTCGGCAGATAACGACAGACTTTTCTCTTTCATAAATATGGAAATGAATAATTCTTTACTTAAACTCTTTCATGATATGGAAATAAATACTGATTATCTTAATCTCTTACAAGATGTGGAAATGAATAATTATTATGTTAAACATTATATAAATGCCAGGAGTGCAGGCATTTTCCTGCTGATCTCCTTCCTGGGACTTGCTGCCGTCCTGCTTATCATTTTCACAGCAGCAAAGATCCAGAAGAACAGGCTCATCAAAATGAACGGTGACAGCCTGTCCCGGAAGACCAGGACAACGATCCGGCGGAAGCCGTTCAGGTTTGTGGAGAGTTTTTACGAAATGTGCTTTTCCAGCACCTCGGTCCTTCTGTTCCTTGCTCTCTACTACATCATCGATGCGAGAATGCCGCAGGTGGAAGGCTTCTGGCACCAATATCAGTCGCTGATCCTCCTTGCATTCATGTGTGTGTCCGTCTTTATGACGAACTATATGGACATTATCCTCGTCCGGCTGGTGCATCTGAATTCGAGCGATAAATCCTCGGTCCGGCTCGTCAGCTGTCTGTATATCATTTTGATTCTTATGTATATACGTTTTATTTACGAAGATACGAATTACGATTCACTCATTATGTATTTTGTGACACTCGCAGTCAGCAGGTTCATCTATTTTGATTTTACAGCGAAAGATTTTGTGCTCACACTGCGGTCCGCTGCCCGCTTTCTGCCACTGCTCGGACTCATGATGATCTATTCAGGTCTTATGTGCTGGACAGGATTCCGGTCCGGATTCCTTCTCACCTCGAACGGTGTGATCGTGAGCACTCTGATTGCTCACTGTTTCATGGATCTGACGATCTTCATGGTAGATAAAACAAAACTTCTTACACACGTACAAATTTAAGGACCCGGCCGGGTCCTTTTTTTCATGCAGGATGACATCCTGACTTCCGTCTTTCGAGGAATTCGAAAAAAGAGAATTGTCTTTCGGACAGGATTTTATTTTCTCCACCGCCTTCCGAAGCGGGGATCTTCCCGTACAGAGATGAAAAACCTCTGTACTTTACACCTCTTTGGTGATAATCTTTCTAAGACAGATTTTTGCAACTTTAGTGAGGAGGTTAAAAATGAACAACACACAACAAGGGAATCCGGGTGTAATTACTG
>CADABA010000092.1 GCA_902785985.1 uncultured Lachnospiraceae bacterium | reverse complement strand
CCTGAGAGATTGAAAAGAAACCGGCGTATTCTCGCGTTTTGAACGTGAGTTTCACGGCACAGGAGAAAGTAAAGGTATGGAAAAGAGAGGATTAACGAGTGCACAGGTGCTTGAGAGAGCACGAAATGGGAAAAATGTACTCACACAGGGGAAGAAAAAGACTTTATTCGCCATGATTCTGGAACAGTTCGCGTCTCCGCTGCTGCTCCTGCTGATTGCCGCATCGGTGATTTCCATAGCGACCGGCGAGCTGATCGATGGAATCATCATCATCGTCGTCGTACTTGCGAATGTCATCATCGGTACGGTTCAGGAGGTCACAGCCGAGAAATCCGTGGAAGCACTCAAACAGATCAACGCCACGACTGCTGTTGTCATAAGAGACGGCGAACAGCAGGAGATTCCGGCCGCTGATCTGGTCGAGGGGGATTACGTCGTCCTGGAGGCGGGACGGGTCGTCCCTGCGGACCTGTCACTGGTCCAGACCAGTTCGCTGAAGCTGAATGAATCGGCTCTGACCGGGGAGAGCGTTGCGGTGGAAAAGGACTCCAGCGAAAAGAGCAATGAAAAAACACCGCTCGGAGACCGCAAGGACAAGGCGTTCATGTCCACCCTGGTCGAATACGGAAGAGGCGAGGGTGTCGTCGAAAAAATCGGTGACAGCACGGAAATCGGGAAGATCTCCAGCATGCTTCATAAGATCACCAAACAGGAAACTCCGCTGCAGAAGAATCTGAACAGTATCTCCATGGTCCTGGGCATTGCAGGCGTGGTCTTATGCGTCCTGATGTTCGTGTTCCAGATCTTTGTCTATAAAACGGAGATCGTGGAGACGCTGATGATCTCCATCGCGTTTGCCGTCGCGGTAATCCCGGAGGGACTTGCCACAGTCGTCACGCTGGTCCTCTCCGCCGGCATAAAGAAGATGAGCCAGCGGAATGCCATCGTAAAGCAGATCCATGCGGTGGAAACGCTTGGCGCGGTGAATGTGATCTGTTCCGATAAAACGGGAACACTGACGCAGAATAAGATGACGGTCGTCCGGTGGTATCTGAACGGGGAGGAGAGAGAGCCGGAGAGCATTGAAGCAAATGATCCTGTATTCGGTATATTGCTCGAAGGTTTTTTGGCCTGCAATGACGCGAAATACTCTCAGGAATCAGGAAAGGAGATCGGCGACCCGACAGAGACCGCATTTATCAAATATGCGAAGGATAACCGGCTGGGATATGACAGGATCATGTCCGGCATCGCTCGTTTTGATGAGATCCCCTTTGATTCCGACAGGAAGATGATGACGACGCTGAGTCATGTGGTAAAGGACGGTGTCACGAGGAACATTTCCTACACGAAAGGCGCGATTGATTCCGTGATTGTACGGTGTGACCGTATCCTGGACGCAGACGGAATAAGGGATATTACGAACGAGGACGTGCTTCTCGCCACGAAGGCCGCAGAGAAGATGAGCTCCGAAGCGCTCCGCGTCCTTGCACTGGCCTATCGTGAGGGGGACGAGAAAGCGCAGGAGAAAGACATGATCTTCGTCGGCCTCGGCGCGATGATCGATCCGCCTAAGCCGGGTGTAAGGGAGACCGTCGATGAGTGCCATCACGCCGGGATCGAAGTAGCCATGATCACAGGGGATCATAAGATCACAGCCTTTGCCATCGCAAAGGAGCTGAACATAGCTGAGGATATTTCCCAGAGTATTTCGGGCGCTGAGATCGACGCCATGGATCCGGAGGAGTTCCGCAGGAATGTCCTGAATTACCGCGTATTTGCAAGGGTATCTCCTGAAAATAAGGTTCAGATCGTTCAGGCATTCCAGTCTCATGGAAAGATCTGCTCCATGACGGGGGATGGTGTGAACGACGCGCCTTCTCTGAAAGCTGCGGACATCGGTGTCGCAATGGGAATCGGCGGGACCGAAGTGGCAAAAGATGCCGCCGAGATGATTCTTGTGGATGATAACTTCATCACGATCAAGAATGCCGTGATGGAAGGACGGAACCTGTTCAACAACATCAAGAAATCCGTTGTCTACCTTCTGAGATCCAACTTCGGCGAAGTGGTCCTGATGGCGTCTGCCATCTTTGCAGGCTTTTCTTCCCCGCTTTCCACGATCCAGATCCTCTGGGTCAACCTGCTTACGGATACGGCTCCTTCTCTGGCGCTGGGCATAGACGTGGGATCGGATGCTGTCATGAATGAAAAGCCCAGGGACGTGAAGTCCGGGATCCTGAATAAGAGCGATTATTTGAGTATTGTTATCCAGGGCGTGATCAGCGGAGCGGCTGCACTGCTGGCATTCCTGCTTCCCGTGATCGTCAGGTTCGGGACGGGAGATATTATCGGGAATTTAAGCAGAGATGCAGAGCTCTTAAGACTGTGCAGGACGTACTGTTTCAGCACCCTTGCGATCAATGAAATGCTGATGGCCTATGTCTGCAAGACCAAGGGAAGTCTTGCATTTTTCACCAAAGAATCCTGGAACAATAAGGCTCTGAATATCATCACTTTGGTCGGTATTCTGCTGCAGGTAAGCGTTCTTGTCATTCCGGCACTGCGCTCGCTTCTTAAGCTCGCAGTGGTTTCGTTGGGAGATCTGTCAGTGATCTTCCTGATCGCGATTGTGGGAGTCCTGGTGAATGCGGCAATCACGCTGGCAAAAGAGAGGCTCGATATCAAGCGAGAAAGAAATCTTTGATATGAGGTTCCGGTATTATTTTGAAGATCGAATATAGTTGAAGGATCGGAAATATTTGGATGACCGGATATATTTGGATGATCGGATATATTTGGAGGATCGTATATGAGAAAAAAGACAAAATTAACGGGATTGCCGCTCATCGCTTTACTGCTTATATCTTCGCTTGCAGCCTGTGGCACAAAGGCGAAGAAACCGGGCAGGATCGGGATCATCGGTGCGATGAATGAGGAGGTGGCTTCTCTGATCAGTGAACTGGAGAAGGCAAAGAAAACGACTGTTGCCGGCATGGAGTTCTGCGAGGGGATACTGGACGGCACCGAAGTGGTCATTGTGAAGTGCGGAATCGGAAAGGTCAATGCAGGGACCTGCGCCCAGATACTCATTAATGATTTCGGTGTAGATCGAATCATTAATACCGGGGTAGCCGGTTCTCTGGATGCGAAAATCGATATCGGAGATATTGTTGTATCCACGGATGCCGTGCAGCATGATTTTGATATTACGCCGATCGGATTTGCTCCCGGTCAGCTGGACGGGTTTGATTCTGCATCGCTGCCTGCGGATGAAGGGATGCGTGCAAGTGCGGTAAATGCTGTCAAAGAGTGCGCACCGGAGGTCCATGTATTTGAGGGACGTGTCTGTACCGGGGATCAGTTCATTTCCTCTGCAGAACAGAAAGAGGCCATCGTTTCAAAATTCGGAGGTCTCTGCTGTGAGATGGAAGGCGGAGCGATCGCGCAGATCTGCTGTCAGAATAAAATACCTTTTGTGATCATTCGGGCGATTTCCGATAAGGCAGACGGTTCTGCAGACATGGATTACACTGAATTTGAGCACGAAGCGGCGATCAGGTGCGCAGCCATCACACGCTATATGGTCTCCCACTGATCCGGGTCTGACAAGAAATGAACAATTGTGACGCGGCGGGAACGCCGGGGCGTGCCTGATGCACTGATATGGAGGTCAGGTGATCAGAGACTGGTTAAAGAGAGCAGAAAAATTGCTGCTGAGAAGAGGATTCAAGTCAGCAGAGGGTGAGGGAGAAACGGACGAATTCTGCCCCCGGTGTCATGCCACGCTTGCTTTGCAGAAAGGATTTGATCCGAATCTCAAATACTGGATCTGCAAAGGCTGCGGGGAGATGCTGATCAATCCTGAGATTGAATCGGATATAGTCTGGTTCTGTGACGGATGCGGTGCCGTCATGAACGAGCAGGAAGGTTTCGCTGAAGATGCCGGGGAATGGAAGTGCACAGAATGCGGATTTGTCAACAAGATAGATCCGGGTGCAATCTATCTCTCGGAAGAGGAATTTCAGGCAGAGAAGCGAAGTCCCTATCGCGGGCTGTCTGATGAGGCGATGCTGGAACTGTCAGAGTACCGCGAGATCCGGCCCATAGATGGCAGAGAGGGAATCATACTCGTTGAGAGCCGGGAAAATGGTACGCTGTATATCAAAAAGCTCCTCACCACGTATAATAAGAGTGTATATGCATACCTTCGCGATAATCCGATCGGACATATGCCTCGTATCGTCAGAATGTATGAGAGCAAAAATTGCCTGATCGTGATAGAGGAGTATATTGAAGGCAGAACCGTTGAGAAAATGCTGGAAGAAGGCCCCATTCCCGAAATAAGGGCTGTGAAGATAGTGATCAGTATTTGCAGAATACTCGATCAGCTTCATCACCTTTCGACACCGATCATTCACCGGGATATTAAGCCGGCAAATATCATCGTTTCTCTGCAGGGTGAAGTTTATCTGCTGGATATGAATGTCGCAAAATGGTTCGACCCGGCTCAGGTGGACGACACACGGTATATGGGAACGCAGTATTACGCTGCTCCCGAACAGGTGGGATACGGGTTTTCGGCATCCTCAGCAAAATCCGATATCTATGCGGTGGGAATGCTGCTGAATGTCATGCTTACCGGGCATTTTCCAAAAGAAGAAAAAGCTACAGGGAAGATATGGGACGTGATTGGGCGCTGCATCAGTCTGGACGCGGATAAACGATACAGTGCTGCGGAGCTTGCAGCGGCGCTGCAAGAACGCTGAGGCGTTCTTCAAAGCATTGTCGTAGAGCATTCAATCGCGTTGTCGTAGAGCATTCAATCGCATTGTCGTAGAGCATGCAGCCGCTGTGTCGTAGAGCATGCAGCCGCTGTGTCGGAGATTATGCAGCCGCTGTGTCGGAGAGCATGCAGCCGCTGTGTCGTAGAGCATGCAGCCGCTGTGTCGTAGAGCATGCAGCCGCTGTGTCGGAGAGCATTCAATCGCATTGTCGGAGAGCATGCAGCCGCCGTGTTGGGGAACTGACAGCCGTGTCGGAGAACGGGCAGCAGTATCAGAAAATTTACAGCCGTGTCGGAGAACTGACAGCAGTATCAGAGAATACAAAGCAGTTCGGAGCGAAGCTGAAGGGGTGGAATAAGTGGAAAAGAAGCCGACAGATGAGTTAAGTGAACTTCTGGAAAACATGAAGCCGGAACAACTGGACTGCTACTTTAAGGAGAACCGGAAATATCTGGCGGATGAAAAGAAGGCGTTCTACTATTATATGAAGGATACTCTGGCGGAGAAGAATGTTAAAATGAAGGATGTTTATTCATTCGCCGGGGTATCGGAATCATATGGGAGCCAGGTGCTCCGTATGGAAAAGCATGCAGCCAGCCGTGATCTGATCATACGATTCTGTCTCGCGGGTCATTTTAACTGTGTTGAGACGAACAGGGCTCTTAAGCTGTACGGATTGAGCGAGCTCTATGCAAAAGATAAAAGGGATGCATGCATTATTGTGGCGATCAATAACAGAATATTTGATCTGAGCGAAATAGACGATATCCTTGAGAAGAGGGGATTCGATAAAATTTCTAAAGACGGAAAAAGAATATGAGAAAAAACCTCACCAAATCGGTGAGGTTTTTTGTCAGTTAGCAATACTGTCATAGATTGCTCTCATGTATTCAAAACCGAGATATATTGTTTCTTCTATGTTCCTGCCGTGTCTGGCACCGTAATCCACAGGGATCATTTCGGTCAGAGAGAGAAGATATGCATAGTAATCATAGTCAATATCCCTGCGCACGGCCGGATCTGCCATGAGTTCCTCTTTAAAGATCGGAGCCAGCAGTTTGGCAGAGACACTCATCTGTACATAGTTGCGGATGGCGTCAGGGGCTTTCAGCATATTTTCGAAAAGGATGAAATCCTCTTCGTCGAGCATGGTCTGAAGGTCCTGTGAGAAGAGTTCATATCCTTTCTCATAGCCCAGGTCTATCATGCGAAGCAGGCCTGATCCGATAAGGGACTCGTTATTCCGCATCCTCACTGCAATGATCTTCTCATAGACAGAGGAAATACACAGATAGAAAAGATCCGACTTATCATCAAAGTACTGATAAAAACTTCCCTTCGGAATTTTGGCATCATTAAGAATTCTGTTGATGCTGGACTTCTCATACGTATGCAGTGTGAATTCGCGGTGAGCGCTTTGAAGAATGCGCTCCTTTTTTTCGTCCGGAAGCCGGTAAAATGTCTGATGCACCATAATTATCACCTCGTTTTTGTATTTTACTTGAAAAGAGGCTCCACGTCAAATATACTATGACTAAAGTCACATTTTGATTGGAGAAGGTCCATGATCATTAAAGATATTCAATTCGAGGTGAAGAGGTTCCGATTCGAAGAACCCATGAAGATCGCATTCGCTGAGATCGTCGACATGGAGACATGTATTGTCAAGGTCCTTACGGATGAGGGATTCATCGGCTATGGGGAGGCTGCGCCCTTCCCGTATGTCACAGGAGACAATCTTTCCACTGTGATCTCCGTCGGCAGGGATCTGAGAGACGGGCTCGTCGGGATGGATCCACGTGCAATCGGTTCCATACACCACAAAATGGACAGTATGTATGCGGGGAACACTGCCATCAAGGCAGGCATAGATATCGCCTGCTATGACATCGCATCCAAGGCGGCGGGAGTCCCGCTTTATAAGTTCCTCGGAGGAGATGATCCGCATATTCATTCAGACGTGACGATCGGGATCGATACACCTGACCGGATGGCCGCCGCAGCGCTCGCCTGGGTCAATAAGGGCTTTGAGATAATCAAGGTCAAGCTCGGAGAAGACATTGAGACGGATGCGGAGAGGATCAGAGCGATCCGGGAAGCTGTGGGTGAGACGATCAGGATCCGGATAGATGCGAACCAGGGCTGGTCAGTCAGGGACTCGATCAGGATAAGCCGTACGCTCGACAGGCTGGGGGTGGATCTGATTGAACAGCCGGTCCCGGAACATGACTTTGAGGGACTGGCGGAGATCAGAAGGAATTCCGATGTGCGCATCGCTGCGGACGAGAGCTGTCATTCCATTTATGATGCGTCAAGGCTTATGAAGATGCGGGCGTGCGATATAGTTAACATCAAGCTGATGAAGTGCGGAGGAATATATAATGCGATCAAGATCTCAGCCATATGTGAGGCGGCAGGCATTCGCTGCATGATCGGCTGCATGGGAGAGAGTACTCTCGCAAATCTTGCCGGAATGCATTTAGCGGCTGCTACAGACAACATCCGGGAAGTGGATCTTGATTCTGTGTATATATTGAAGCAGGAGGATGTTTACGGAGGATATGACCACGACGGAGGACACGTGACTTTGTGGGAGACACCGGGAATAGGGTGCAAAGTGAAAGGAGAGCAATGATGCAGTTGGAACAGATCGTCGCAAAACTAAGAGAAGACTACAATGTTGCCGGTATGAGTGTCGCGCTGATAAAAAATGGAGAGATCGTCAGTGTTGAAGGATACGGCGTGAGGGATGCTGCGGAAAATCTTCCGATGACAAAGGATACGGTGATGCCGATCGGTTCTGTCACGAAGACGTTCACATCGCTTGCGCTTGCCATGCTTGCGGACGAGGGGAAGCTTGACTGGGATGAACCGGTCAGGACGTACATTCCCTGGCTGAAGCTCAACAATGAGATGCTGACGGAAAATGTGACCGCAAGGGATCTCATGTGCCACCGCACGGGAACGCCGAAATATGATCTTCAGGCGATTTATGCCGCGAAAGACGACAAGCAGGAGATGGTCAGGTCGCTCGAGTATTTACAGACATTCGCACCCTTCCGCACAAAGTTCATGTACTCCAATCAGATGGTATCGCTCGCAGGATATCTCGTCGATGTGCTGTCCGGGAAATCCTACGAGGACTTTGTCAGAGAAAGAATTTTTAAGCCTCTCGGAATGACATCGAGTGATTTTGAGATCGAGTCACTCAGCAAGTTTGAGAAGGCTTCGAAAGGGTACGTTTTCGCGAATGGGATGTTCATTGAACCGCCCTACGCCCATCTCGGAGCTTTCGCGCCGGCGGGCGCTATCGTGTCCACAGCGGAAGATATGGCCAAGTTTGCGCTGTTCCATCTTGGGGACGGCACATGGAACGGAGAGCGTCTTGTCAGTGAGGCTATGTTAAATGAAGTGCATTCGCACCAGATGATCGGAACTCCTTACTTCTGGGATTTTGAGGAGACCCAGTGTGCGGAATACGGACTTGGCTGGTTCACCGACATTTACAGGGGAAAGAAGCTGATCAATCACGGCGGAAATACCAACGGTTTCTCCGCACAGATGACGCTGATCCCGGATGAGAAATTTGCGGTTGTCGCCCTTTCCAACGCGACGTCGAGCTTCTCTGTCAATGCGCT
This sequence comes from uncultured Lachnospiraceae bacterium, assembly GCA_902785985.1. GTDB lineage: Bacteria > Bacillota > Clostridia > Lachnospirales > Lachnospiraceae > Chordicoccus. The sequence goes on along the minus strand of CADABA010000092.1, from coordinate 130 downwards.
CGGACACTACGCTGCCGATGACGCTCTGGGTGTGGAGGAGATTCCGGACTGGTCCGCGAGATTCAATAAGGTATTCTCCGATCTGATGAGCGGCGCTATGGCCGGGATGCAGGCAAAGGCCGAGGCTAAG
>CADABA010000091.1 GCA_902785985.1 uncultured Lachnospiraceae bacterium | reverse complement strand
TGGTTTTCCAGCCCTGCACAGATAATTGCTGTCAAAAATCTTGGCCTGGATTCCATTGCCATGATCAAAAAGAGCTCCCGCATTTACTATGAATACGAAGGAAAGCAGCTCTCCATCGATCGCGCTTGATTTTGCTTGCATTTGCAAGCAATCAGCGATATACTACCATTGAAAGGAAGGTGAATGACTATGGCAAACACATCCCCTGTATATGCAAGAATCGATACGTCCCTGAAAGACAGTGCGGAGACGATCCTTACCAAACTCGGTATCACACCGTCCGGAGCCATCCAGATGCTGTACAGCCAGATTGTCCTGCATAACGGCATACCGTTTGATGTACGCATCCCCTCTCCAAAGCCGGTGGCCGCCGGTGCTCTTTCACGCGCGGAACTGGATGCTGAACTGATGAAGGGCGTGGAATCCCTGAAAGCCGGGAAAGGCTATTCTGCGGATGAAGTCGATGCCATGCTCCAGAAGGAGTTTGGCATATGACATATCAGATCATCTATTCCCCGGAATCGCTCGATGACCTGCGGGCCATCTATTCCTATATTGCTTTCGAGAAGCTTGCCCCGGAAAATGCCGAAGGCCAGGTAAACCGGATTCGTAAAGCCATCCGCTCCCTTGACCTCTTTCCCGAAGGGCACACAACCGTAGACTGGGAACCGTGGGCTTCCATGGGAATGCGCTTCCTTCCGGTCGACAATTTCACCGTTTATTATCTGGTTGATAATGAGGAGGGAAAGGTGAGCATCGTCCGTATCTTTTACAGCGGACGCGATGTAGAACACATCATTCAGACAGGCATCGAATAGAACGCTCCCGTCAGGCAAGGGTCTGGCGGGATTCTTTTTCCTTAAAAGACGTCAAAGTCGTGCTGGTTGGCTTCCCGCACAACAGCCCGCGTCTCGTATTTCTCACCGTCATTTCCCTTTTCCGTCCAGATATCCAGCACCATCCCGATAGTGAGGAGGTCGAGATCTGATAAAGAGAGCCCGACCTCCAGACACCGCAGGAGGAACAGCGCCGTCGTTATCTCCCGGCTGCTTTTTTGAGGTTTTTTTTAGCTTCCACATCGGTGATCAGATTGGTGCCCCACAGCTCAAGGATTTCCGGCAGGATTTCATAGATGGAAAACATCTCAAACTGTTCCAGCCATTCGTCGATGGTTTTCGGGATGGTTGGATCGGCGTGGAAGGCCATGATATAGGCCACGTTCTCGAAAATCTCCAGATCCTCGATCTCCATGGCGGAGGCTTCCTCGCCGCCCTTTTCCTTATAGGATTTTTCCAGCCGGGAGAGATCCTTAAAAATATCCCTCCCGAACTTGATGCGGTAGAGCCTTGGCACAGAAGCGGAGCTTCGAAACTTCACATCGGTATCACCGATCTTTACGGTTTTCTCAATCATGCCTCATCCCTCCATCATGATCCGCTCGTGCTGCTGCCGGAAGAGGCTGCAGCCGCCGACGGGACATACACGTTCTTATACCAGTTGTTATAGGTCGCCGTGCTTGTATCATCCCCGGTACGGGACTTCACAAATCAGACCGAAGAACTGATACCATTCCGAAAGGCACTGGTTGATGAACTCTCCTCTTCTGTTGCGGCGCTCAATGTTGAGCAGTTCCAGGTACGTCAGAATCTGGAGTATGTAGAGAAATACTCAAAACCGGAAGCATTCCAGTATCTGGACATTCTGGAAGCCGACCGCATAATAGCACATCTTGCTGCTCTCATGCCACCGGCTGATGGAGATGAATACGCCAGACGGTTTGACGTAGTGATGTTCCAGATCATTCTGGCAAAACTGGACAATAATACAGACAAGTATAATTCCTATGTCAGAACAGTAAAACGCGCAGCCATGACGCTTGAGCAGAAAGCCACAATCCCGGAGGTCATCGCTGCAAAGGAAATGCTGGCAAGGGCAAAATCAGATACATTCTGGAATACTGCAACCTTGCCGGAGATTGACAAAATCCGTGAAGAAATGCGGGGTCTCATGCATTTCCTGAAGCGCGAAATCCGACACAAGATAATAAACGTCACAGATCAGGTTCTGTTTGAGCGTGAGGGTGAAGAATTCACACAGCCATCAAATCTTGAAAGCTATTATGAACGAGCCCGAAGATACGTGGATGAGAACTATGATGAACCTGCTCTCAATAAACTGAGAAACAATATCCCTCTTGATGAGGAAGATTGGGAAACACTGGAACGTATCTTCTGGAGCGAAGTTGGCACAGCTGAGGAATATAAGCGCGAGATCCATACCGCTGATGATGAGGATATTCCTCTCGGCAAATTTGTCCGTAGCCTCACTGGTCTGGACAAAGCCACTGCTGAACAGGCATTTAACGAATTCCTCGATACCGGCCTATACACGCAGGAACAGATCACTTTCGTGCGATATATCATTGATTGGCTTGTCCAGTATGGCACCCTTGCCCGTCAGGAAATGGCTTATGACGAATTCTCAGGAGGCATGGATGTCACAGAGGTATTTGAGGACAACATTATACTCTTCCAGCGGATCATGACAGTAGTAGACAATATCAATGCCAACGCAATGCCGCTGGCTGCATAGTAAGCACCGACGCTGTCCGGCACAGTCCCGGGCGGCGTCATTTTTATATTATGTAGTTAGTTTTCGCTAACCCGTCCCCAAAAGAAAAGCCAGCCACCGAAGTGACTGACTTCTCTGTTACCCTTTTGTTAAATTGTTCTCCATCTCCTCCACAGCAGTACTCCCGCTCCAAGGATCAGGATGCTGCCGAGGATTGTGAAGAGCCGTGTACCGGGGCCACCGGTATTCGGGAGGGCTGCGCCGGGTTCGTTGCCGACAATAATTATCAGCTCATTTTTGTCATCTAATCGGACAAGTCCATTCGAGTCATTGATAATTTGAACCCTCAGCTCACCTGTGTCCTCATCCACTACTACTTCAAATATCGGATCAGTCGTTACATGCACATATCCATTTGGATACTCCTTCTCGACAATCTTATAAATGCCGACCGGAAGATCAGTAAAGGTGAATACACCCTTATTGCCTGCATTCAGTTCCTTGTGCGCATCATTCCATTCCTTATCTTTGCTCTCAACCGGTGTCAGCCATTTGTACTTCTCAATTACAAACTGTGCTCCATCCAGAAGATCTGATGCCTCCAGCGGTGTTTTGTTGACGTTCTTCTTATCGACCTTTTTTAACGTAACACTAATAGTGGTCGGACCTTCATTGTACGTGTTGACAAACCTGACCGTCGTCCGATCACCCTCTGCAACCATCGCACTGGCTGTTCCGTCTGTTACCGTTCCATTTGTCACAGTACAAGTGCTTGTATGTGTATACGTTTTCCCGGATGTATCACCTTCAAAAATAGAACCTACATCGTCGTTCTGCTCTACCACAGTGTAAGTACCCGTCTGGATACCCTTGATCACAAGTATTCCGTCATTCCATTTATAGACGTCTGTCTGCTGCTGAGCACCATTTACCGTTATGCCATCTTTTCCATAGGTAAAGACCCTCGATGTTTCATTTGTACCGTCGAACTTACCGGTGACTGTAAAGGTGATCTTCTGCTTTTGTTCTTCTGTAAGCTCCACACTGCCGCCAAACGTCTTCTCGATTGCCAGGGATGTGTCGACCTTCTCGTTTTTGATGACATAGCCTTCGCCTTCGCTTCCTGTGACAGATGTATGGCAACTCTGAATCGTGTTACCGTTTCCATCCACCGGCTTACCGTTCTGATCCGTGAGTTCCTCAATAGTGTAGGTGTACTCTGTTCCGTTAGAAGCATATTTCTGCAGACCATGGACAAGGGTCGTCCAGTGACCGATGTCCCCTTTATCAGTGTCATCGTTCACATAGGTAACAGTGTATGCGGTGCTGTCCTTTGTGGCTGTACGTACCACGGCACGCTGACCGTTAGTGGCGATGGTCAGTGTTTCATTGCCACCGAAGGTCAGGTACTGGCCATCATTACGCTTCACCTTGAACTTAACGGAGGTGATGGCAGGATCGGTGGTCCATGGTGCATCCAGTACCGTGCCGTCTGAATCGATCCACTTCTTCTCGACCTCAACATCCTTCGTAGGCTGGTTCTTAATTCTAAGCTTGTTATTGCCCTTAGTAGTAAGTTTGATCTTGTTGGCAGAGGCAGTGCCTGTCGACCCTACCCATTCCCCTGTTGTGCTGTCCCAATGGTCGTACTCAGCAAAGAATGTGCTGGTTTCACCTTCTTTTACACTGTTCAGGTAGATATTGCCATCTGAATCCTTGTAGCCTACTTCTTCGACATAGTATTCATTCTGGCCTTTATTGGTCAGGACAGGAACATTGTTGATCAGTACCAAGCTACTATCCCGGGTCAAGCCGAGCACCAGCACACCATTATCCAGCGTCTGTAATCTGGTTTTATCACTAACAAAGCCATAGTCTACGTTCGCAAAAGCATCTGTCTGTGCAGCGATAAGATTCGTAAAGTCAATGAGTTCACCGTCCGCCCACTTTAACCAAATCTTACAATAGACCTCTGATACATTATCCGGTGTTTCTGCCCAATCCTTCTGCACTTGCAGATCTGATGCCTGAACATTCACCAAACGATCCTGATCTTGTGCGATAACCGCCGGGAATACTACAGGTCGGTTATCTGCGCCCCATGCCTGAGGAAGAAGTTCTCCGTACCATGAATATTCCGTACTCCATGGAGTAGTCCCATCGATATCTGAGTATACGCCGAGTTCCCTTGTAACGTAGTAGTATTTGACTGGGATATATGTTCCGTCATCCTGCTCGTAATACCCGTATGCCGGCAAACCCTGGCTTTGACCAGAGTCAGAGATCCAGAAGAACCAGCTCCCGTCGCCTGACATTCGGAAATTATTTGGATCGTTGACCAAAGGATGTCCAGGCGTATCGTAACCTATAATGAAAGGCTGTCCGTAACTCTCCCAGTCCGCAACCACATCATCAGTATCCGATTCACTGCCATAGGTACCATCAAGTTTGATCGTTTTCCGCAGCAGCTCCATTTTGACAAATATATTTGTCTGCATATAATCGGAGGTTGTTTCTGTCTTCAGTTCTCCATTCTCTGACAGGTACAACCACTTCTTCTTCACGTCAAACTGGATATACTTAGATGAGCGATTGACGATTGTCAGCGTATCCTCGTTGGTAGTACTACCGCCCTTCCAGCTGTTAGGCTTTTCCTGTCCTTCCCAGCCAGCTGTATCTCCATTACTGTTATAGTACTTGAGAATAAGGGATTGCTGCTTTTGATTCGTGGAAGTAATTTCTTCGCCGGCAACACTAATGGAACCATCCGGATTCAATTCGCTATTCTCAAACAGACGTACAACCTTCCCCTGTTCAGCGTTTGTGCAACTCTCCACTACATAGTAACCCACATTCTGTCCACTGGCGTTTTTCTCCGGCAAATACCCAGGGCACTTCCAGCTCCAACCGTTATCAGAATTCAAAGGAATATCTACGTAGCTCTCACCGTTATCACCCACGAATACCTGTCCCTGGTTAAGCTTACCGTCGTTGCCCACAACGCCCTGGTACAGCGTAAACCGAATCTCTGGGAAATTATCGGGGTCTTTGCTGTCAAACCATTCCTTCCTGACATAGAAGTCAGGAACCTTCTTGTTCGTGGCTTTGACAGTAGTATCATCCTCGGTGACACGATGGTTGGAATCTCCAATCGGTTCGCCATGTCCATCTGTAAATTCAGCATAAAATCCGGAAGGATTCATTTCTATTTCGGTGAAGTAATAGCTGTAATGATTAAGATTCTGCTCACCATTAACTACAGCACTTTCAGAGTACAGCGGGAGGTGACCAAGCACCTGTATCCAGCCATTTTCTCTGTTAAGCGTATAGATGTGTTTCTCAGCGGAAAATTCAGTATCCTCAGCCGTTTCAGAACCAGCGCCTGCGGCAAGGACAAGGTGATCCTCAGTAATCGATGATCCATCACCCCAATTTCTACTTGACCTAATAGTAATATCGCCTGTCACAGTTAAGGAAGTGCTGCTTGTTTTTGTAATCTCAGGGTCTCCATCCCAGCTTCGAGTGACTGTGCATGAAGAACTACCGCCATCTACATAATACCTGAATTCGCCACTGCCATTAAAAGTTGCCACTATATTCACCTTGGCGCCTTTTTTCACAATAAGAGTATCTGTATTGCCATCCTGTCCAATAAGCCTGACGGTAGCATCTGTTCCATCATAATATTGTGTATCATAGGATACATGCTCTCTTGTCACATACCGCTTCAGCTGGAACGTTGCATAGGCATGCGTTTCCGCTACACCGGCTTCCTCAAGCGCTCCGTCTTCCCACTGTTTCTGAAGCTTGAGATCTGACAACGTCTCTATTACTTTCTCATCTTTTTTGTGGTTCTCGACAATAACATGGTAGAAGTCCGGATTGTCAGGACCAATTCCAGACTCATCATTCGCATCACCGGCATCATGTGGCCAATGCGGTACATATTGGATATCTCCTTCAATCAATCCGTTATTCTTATCCCATTTGCTGATGGTAGTTCCATTCTGTTTCAGTTCATAAGCGGTCTCATCAACAGAATACATGATCCGGTAAACACTTTGCTCACCATCGACATCATAATAGCGATATTTTGGAAGGCCGGCAAATGTACGGTCGCTTTCACTGTCGCCATTTGAAATGGTTATCGGGCTTACTCCATCAACTTCCCGCCACACAGTAGTGTTTGCTTCGCTGCTGACCGGACCGCTCTCATGAACTTCCATCTCCTCCAGAACAAAGGTTGAAGTCCATGTGTAGCCATCAGTCAGTTGAACTGATGAATCTTCGGAGCTGTACCATGTCTTATCCACAGGAACATCGACCGTCTCTACCTCTTTATAAACATTGTAGATGTCGAATACGAGGAATCCATTGTTAAGATTAGTTCCCTCATAGGAATATGCCCCAAGTACTTCCGGCACACTTGCAACACCATTTGCGAAATGTGTTTTATTCTCATCTCCATCTGTACGCCATACGTATTCTGTTTCAATACGGCTGCTGACATACTGATATGTCTTACCATCTCTGCCAGTCACATACCGGTCAATACTGTCAGGATCTTCTTTAATATAGAACAGACCGCCATCATGGCTTATATCATAATCATATGCTGCTCCAAACGCATCTTTTCCAACAGTGATCGTCTTGTGATGGATACTGTTATATCCTTCTGTCAGTTGTGCTAGGGCTCCAGATTCTACTGCACTCTCGCAACCGACATCTATTAAATCGTCTTCCTCGCTCTGACCTTTTTCTTTATAGTAAACTTGAACATCGACATCGTGGGTGTCATCTGTCTTTAGACTGGTTAAATTTCCTTCACTGTCCTCCTTCTGAATTGTTTTGTTGATCTCTAATGCCGGCTTCGTAACATGCAGATCATCTTCTTTGAAGGCAATCAGCTGGAAATCCATTCCTGTCAACGACCCGGAGGCACTATCATAAAGTATCTTGCCATCTTTCCAAGCTTGTTTAAAAGGTGCATTTTTATTGTATCCCTCATGCAGTGGCGGACACTCATTCCCATCATCCCAGTAGTCAAAGCTGGAACTCAAAGATAGCGGAACTTCAACAACAAGCGGTACATAGCTGTTGCCCTCCTTAATATATAGTTTAGTTCCATCTTCAAGTGCTGCTTCTACCGGTATAGTCTTAGTCACTGTTACCGTATACAGAATAGGATTATCTCTTCTATCCTTACAGATAATCGGGCTATTATCAGCATCATTAGCATTTGGAATGTTTGAAACTTTAAAGGATCCCTCAATACGGACCTGATCTGGAACCTTTTGGCCGCCCTCGTCTGTCTTCTCATTTTGAGAATAACCAGTAATATAGAACACGTCATTCAGTACCTCGCCGGTATTCTTATCAGCAGCTACTATAGTTGCCTTCTTTATGTCTTCAGTAGTAACATCAACTGCTGGCGTCATCGATACGACATGATGTTCGGCAGTTGATGTAAAGACTTTATTACCTTCCGAGTCATAATAATCACCATAAGCTAACGGCAGTTTAACAGTCGTTTCTCCGGCAATAGAAATATCGATGTGATCAACCATATGGTTATCATGTGTAGAGTTGTCAGCCGGAGCCTCTACTTTAGCGAGTCTGGCAAAATAAATCTCGGCAGCGTTATTCTCATTGGTCACATTTCCGATGAGATTGGTGCCATCCTGACTGACACCGATATATCTTTTGTTGTTCCCGCTATATCCATACAGACGATTATTCTCATACCAGATAGCACTATACTCTCTCAAATCAGCCTGACTTGAAGTCTCTTCCACATAACCTTTGTCACTTTTTACGTTAAAATAACGATCATAAAAATCATGTGCAAATCCCCACCAATAAGATCCTTCAACACCCAATGATGGAATCGACAAATTATGATAATCGCCAACGCTGGTATAGTTCCAAAGAAGCGGATATTTTACATCCACATTGACTGTATTATTAGCAGGGTCATATGCACTGTCTATTAATTCCAAAGAAAGATCGTTACGCACAGAATAGTAATGATTATTCTTCTTAACGATAACAGCATATTGCTTTCCGTCCTCAGGTGCATTGGTAATGATTGTACCAGTCACAGAGAAACTGTCCTGCTCATATGTTATTTCCTTTTTATCTTTAGAAATAGCCGTTTCATTAATCACTTCCGTGCCTTCATCAGCAAAATGGATGATAGTAAGGTGATCATCCCCGCTAATATCCAGCGCATCCTTATAGGTGATAGTTACCCGGACAGGAGACTTCGGTTCGATCTTCTTCCCGTCCTTAACGATTTCAATATCAAAGAAGCGGGCAAAAGTCACAGCATCGCGGTCAACGCCGACTTCCTCTGAATATTCCTTCAGGTATCTTGAGAACTCCTTCGTCCCATCAGAAATCTCTCTCACGGTCAAATCAGCGTTTTCCGGAATTTCGGCATCATCATCATACTCTACTGTGATGCTGTAGGTTTCACCTTTCGCCGTCAAGATATCTTTGCTGAGCTGTGCATCCGTCACCTTCACTGTAATCACATCCCCATTCTTCATGGTGATGGTCAGGCTCTCTTCCGTATTAAACGGCTGCAGACCCTCCAACTCCCAGTCACCCTCCATAGGGGTAACCTTAACTAAGCTCTCATCCGAGAACTCAACATTCGCTACTTCCTTAAGGAAGCTTTCTACGCTATTAAATGCCGCTTTTTCTCCGTTGTTCGTATCACCAATTATACCCAGCACTTCTATCAGGTCTGACAAAGCGATTTTTTCGCCTCCAGGAAGGCTAAACTGGTACATTTTCCCGTTCACGGAGTACTCAAAGTCCACCGTGTAGATAACACCGTAAATCGAGAAGCTCTCCGCCTCGAATTTCACGCTTCTGTCATCCGCATCCCCGACTTCTACAACCTCAACGCCTTCTTTGCCGAAGTGGACCGCACTCACATCGACCTGCGAATCGGTGCGGGGATCCGACCCCACCACCGGAGCATCATACGCGATATTGACATTCACATTCGCTGCCGGCTGGATTTCCTTCCCGTCGACCATGATCCTGATATCAAAGAATCTTGCCTGCTCCTGCGGGAGCGCCTGATCCTTATCAAGACCGAGCGCTGCTTTCGCCTGCTCCAGGTATTGCATATATACGTCCGTACCTGTCCCGATCTCCGTGACCTCAAGGACTGCGTTGTCCGGGATCTCTGCCTCCGCACTGTAAGCAAGCGTGACCGAATAATCGCTGCCACGCGCATTAAGTGTACCGCTTCCGGTCTCTTTCTTTTCCGGAGACTTCTTCGCCTCCTCAGAAGATTCCTCTGATTTAGTCTTTCCGGAAGATTCCGCAGTTTCTGCAGCGAGCTTAAGCTCCTCATTTACCGGTCCTCCGACGAGCGTAATAACATCGGAATACTCGTAGAAATCAAGACCTTTCAGAGTGATGCTCCTTAGAACACCGTTCTCATCAAGCAGGATAACACCGTTCTCATCAAGCAGGATGACCGGTGTCTCATATTCGTCGCCGTTCTTCTCCGCCAGGATCATCTCATCGGTAAGATAATCGTAAATGGCTGCATAGACCTTCCCGCCGTCAAAACGCGGCGCATAGATCATCTCACCGTCAGAGCCCACTGTATTGTTGTGGAAAATGAACTCCACGTCAAAGCGCCCCGTCGGTGTATACTCGAAAAAATCTTCATCTGTGAATACCAGCCGGTACAGGATCTCCGTGCTCTTTGTGTCTACAAAGATCTTTAAGAGCTCATCCGAAATACGGTCGCTGTAGCTCTTTGCGACATCTGGGTCCGGAATACCGCGGACCGAGAGCGTCGTTCCGCGGGAGACGCCCGCGGACAGGTCGCTGCTCACCACAACGTCGAATTCCTCTCCCGTAAGGGTCATGATATACCTGTCACCGATGGTCAGGACTTCGCCGTTGTAAGGCTCTCTTTCTTCTTCGGCAGCTTCCGTGTTTCCGGCCGCTTCTTCCGGTACAGTTTCTTTCTGTACGGCTTCGTCCGGCTTTTTATTTCCCGCTGTCACCGTATGCACGTCTTCCGGGTTCTCCGCGCCTGCACCCATACTGCCCGAGTCCGCTTCCTCCGTGACAAGGCCGCCCACACTGTCCGTTGTGTCTTTCTCAACGGTTATCGCCGGCAGGATCAAAGCATATGTCGTTGTAAATACAACAACCGCGGCCAAACAGAAGACAAAGTACCTCCATTCCCGCGATCGTTTTGAATCCCTGATCAGTTTTTCCAGTATTTTTCCAAATATATTCATATACTGCCCTCTCTTACAAGTCATGGTATCTGTAAACCATGTCTTATTTCGCAGTGTCTTTTAATAGTCAGCTGATGCTGTTAAGAATCCCGCGCCAGGTCTAGCGGGCGGGATTCGAAGTTCTTTTGTGAAAAAAATTTACCTTCCAAGATTAATATTTTTTCTATTATAGTATATACCATTTGAGCTTATCTACAAATACTTTTATATTTTCCTATATAAAATTTAAGTTATTTAGACTTCTGTCATTCTTCCAGAATTGAAAAGGGATGCCGTCGGAGTGTGAACATAGGATATCTTTTTCTCAAAGACATCTATTATGACCTTGGAATCAATAGGATCTGTGC
>CADABA010000090.1 GCA_902785985.1 uncultured Lachnospiraceae bacterium | reverse complement strand
ATATCGTCTATTTCTTAAGACATCAACGTAATCTTATAATCCCCTGTTCTTACTGGTATCTGTACTATTATCTATAACGTAGAATATTTTTCTGTTTCCTGTCCGGAGCAGAATTATTATCGTTCATGAGCACCGGATCCCTCCTTCCTCATAAAGCGTATACATGTAATCCTTTTTGCTGCCTGCGCTTGCGTCAGACAAAGCAGCAGCTTATTTAAAGCATTGACTGATACCAGTATTGTATTCCGAGAGAGATTAGTCAAGAAGGAAGAACTTTCTTTCGTCTCCGGTCGTCAGGCAACTGTGATGCGGAGGAATTCGCTATAGGCAGTTCGATTTCTGTGTATAAGACCGGTAAGGGAGCTATGCGCTTTAACACGATTTTTATTTGTTAAAACAATTGATATATCGTATACTATTAGCGAGTAATAATGAGGTGGCGGGTATCAGTCGACATGACGTGTGAGGGATCATGCCGGTCGGATAGATTATGTAGTGCGCGATAAACTATTCTTAAGATTAGTCTTTATCTCCTAATAGTAAGAAGAAAATTCAGCAGACAGACTATTCAGCCGTTCTTCGAGAACAGTCTGCTGGGGAGTGATAATTGTGGATATCTCATTAAGCCCGGGTATATGGTATGAACGTACATTCAAGGTTTGATATGTGCGTGTTTTTTGCGTTCTTCTATATATGCAGACCGGAGTAGCTGTGACCGGATATTATACTGTTCGAGAGCTGAGGAAGATCCGAATGCTTCAGAACGGCTGCTCTTTCATTTATATTAGAACTGCAGATTCCGGGGGTATCCTTGAACAGAATGCAGAGCGACTCAGTTCATGGTCATTTTCATACTGATGCTATAGAAAGGAAATGAATGGAATTTCTTTATAGACAGATCAGGAAAATCCTGGAATTTCAGAAAAATAAAAAGTCCTGGTGGAAAGTGGTCAGGTTTCTTGAATGCGTTACTGTGTTCGTTACGACCTATGCGCTCATTCTGCCGGCGATCTCTTTGAGTCAGGATACTGCCAGACAGCAGGATGGCATTGTCCTTGAGGAGAGTGCGGACACAGTACAGGAAGCAGCCGCATCCGGTACAAACGTACCGGCTTCGTCAGAACAGGCAGAGTACGATGCAGACGGATCGACCCAGTCCTCCGAAGACACCGTGCAGGAGGCAACAGTCGATGATGCAGCGCTTACAGGAGTGATCTATCCGAAGTCGCTTGATCTTCATTCCGAGAAAAGAATGGATGCGGATGCGATTGTGATCATACCACAGGGGACAGTGGTGACCATCCTTGAGGATCAGGGTGACGGGTGGTTTCTCATTTCTACACCGGATGGGTGGAGCGGCTATGTGAAAGCGGCGGAGATATTTCTTCCGGATGAGAAGGTCGAGGAGAAAAGACCGAAGATGACCTTCGAGCTGATTGCAGACAGGAATTCACCGGACGCTGAAATCAGCGAGGCTTTTATCAATGGGACGTTCCCGGATCCGATCAAGGTCCATGTGGATGCACCTGTCGGAGCATTTCCAACCGGCACGACGATGAAAGTACGGCCGATCGCGGAGGAGCAGATCAGGGGAGCGGTCGAGTCCGTTGTTCCGAATCCGGAAAGCGTCAGCCGCGTGAGTGCAGTTGACATAACTTTCCTTGACGTCTGGGGAGATGAGATTGAGCCGGATGCAGAAATTAAGGTATCTCTGACTTCAGCGAGTATTCCAACTGATCAGGAACCTGTCGTGGTCCATGTGGATGACAAGGGTCAGGCAGAGATGATCGAGGCGAAGAAGGAAGAGGAGAATGTTGTATTTGAATCGGATAAGTTCTCGGTATATGTGATTGTTGGAACAACGATTGAGAAGAATGTACTTACGTCAGATGGAAAGAATTATCAGATTACTGTGACTTATGGGGATGATGCAAATCTTCCGGATGATACAGATCTTAACGTCATAGAATTAAAACAGGGAGATAAGGAATATACCCGCTATCTTGATGAGTCAGCTCGCAGGTTGGATAAGCAAGCGGCAGATATTTTCTATGCCCGGATATTTGATATCAGTATTGTATCAAAGAATAATAAGGACGTGCACTATCAGCCTGAAGCAGATGTGGCGGTCAGTATTAAGCTGATCGATGCGGATGAGAACAGGATGGAGAGCCTTAGGGTTCTTCATATTTCAAATAATAAAGTGGATATTCTTGATTCCTTTGCAGATGGAAATGTACTGACTTTTTTGACTGGCAGTTTTTCTATATATCCGATTGTGGAGGATGACGTGGAAAATGCGCGCATCGGATATCGTTTCTGGTACAATGACGGGACTCAGGATATTCTTCTGTCTACGCAGTATTTTCGGTATAAGGATGTTCATCCTGAGAACGGTGAAGCTCTGACAATTAACGAACCGAGTATTCCCGGGATTGAAAGTGCTACTTGGAATCGTATTTTTCGAGGGTGGAGTACTAGTTCCTTTAACGATTCCGACGGCAATTTGAGAACTGTTGAAGATTTGAATGATGAACTTTCTTCCAAAACGGAAACGGACTTTACAGAGGGTACATTTATTGATATTTATGCGAATCTTAAAGATGTCTATTATGTCACATATGTTGACGTGAATCCCAATAATATTCTCGCAACAGAAATAGTTCCGTTGGCTGAGTCCGGTAATACAACCTTTACGGTCAAACCGGAAACCCAATTACGTCCGACGGTTAATGCTGATACCGTATTGCAGGGGTGGTATGATATTAATAATCCTGAAACGATTTATACCCCGGGTCAGGAGAATGTAACAATCAGTTCCAGCTTGACATTATATCCCAAAATTGAAGGGGGCTCATGGCTGATCTTTAACGATAATGATCCGGTATGGGATGAGGAGAAACAGGAGTATGTCAGCGGCGGAGCAAGTTTTACTCCACCTGCGTTTTATCTTAATGAAGTAACACAGAAACCTGCTGATCCTACATGGTCCGGATATGAGTTTGATGGATGGTATACCGACAAGGAGTGTACGACTCCTTTTGTATTCGGAAATATGATAGATCATGATACCATCGTCTACGCGAAGTGGAATCCTTCTGATTCAGAATATCGTGTTATTATATGGAAGCAGCGAACTTCAGATAGTGTGGGTCTCGCAGATGATGAAAAGACTTATGATTATGTGACCAGTTATCTGATTGACGAGGATGTATCTACAGGAGATATTGTCTCTCTTGCTAATTCATATAAGAATATTTACGGCAGCAATGGTACATCCAACGATACGGACAAAGCGTATTATATCTACAACGATGGAAAGACAGACCAGTCGGTGGTAGTTAAGGCTGACGGAAGCTCTGTGCTTAATGTGTATTATGACCGAAAGCCGGTCACGCTGGATTATTATACGTGGGACTATGGTTATACTGCGACTACAGGGAATAACGGAACGCAATATGGTTTAGTGGATGGTGAATATGTTCAGCTGACAAGAAACGGAAATACATGGACGTATATTGTCGGAACAGAGGAAACGTATACTCGTTACACGGGTACCAGTGAGGGTAGTTATTATATACCTGACGGGAATGGAGGATATACGCAAGTATATCTTTATAGGAATAACAATAGATGGTACAGGACTCGTACGGGGTCATGGTTGTTTGGTTATAGTTATTCAAACGAATATACTGGCAATGTGTATACCCGCAGCGAGACAAATATTACAGAAACATATATCGGGACTCGCTATATCAGGAACAATAATCGTTCGTGGCAGCTGTATAAATCATTCACCGGACTATATGGTTCAACATTGGCAGAAAACGGCTATACATGGCCGGATGAATATGACTGGTATAGTACGGGAGGAAATAACGGAAATACCAGTGGTACTCGAACGACTTTCATGTCTGCTTTTCTTCCTACAGATGCGAGTACTTCCGGAAATACAGTTACGGTCAATTTTTACGGGACATCTGTGTCAGGAAGTTACCACATACATTTTTTGATACAGAATCTGGACGGAACTTACACGGAAAAAGATGATGTGGCTGCGAGCGGAAGAAGCTTCTATCTATCTGATAAATATATCGGATACCATGCGTATCAATACAGAGCCGACAATGGAAGTTGGAACAGTGTCGGAAGCAAAGACAACAGAGGCTATTACAATAACGGAACGGCTGTTTCGTTTAACAATAATCTGTATATTCGTTTTAATCTGAATGATTCCATATTGACCTTCTACACTAATAACGGCTCAAATCAGGTGATTGATTATACGGTGCCGTATAGTAAATCCCTGTCTGAATATGCAGGACAGAACGAAGGGCAGAAAAACGGTTATTATTTCCTTGGCTGGTATGCGGATCCAAGCTGCACAGAGCTTTTTGATTTCACTCAGACTATGCCGGATAATAATATTGCTGTATATGGCAAATGGAAAAAAGAACGTTTCCGTATTGTCATAGAACCGGGAGCAAACAATGTTTATATGGGAAGTCAGTCAACCAGATTTCGTCTTGACTATGACGAGACGATTGATGGAGGGTTAATGGAATCAGCTACACGTGCTGGATATATTCTGGATGGTTGGTATACCGATCCTGATTTCACAAACAGATTTCTGTTTACAAATCCGGTCAATTCTTCAACATCGGGTGTAGATATGACTTACCAGACTTCTCCCGCCTGGGCGGCAGCTCGTGCGGCTTATGGAGATGACGATGAAGAATATGAAAATGTGCGAGGTATCCTGCATCTGTATGCGAAATGGATTCCGGACACGAACAGCACTGGAATTAATATAATTTATGACGCTGGTGATGCTGCGCTGTACGATTCTTTGGGCGGCCTTTTGACGGCAGTTCCGGTCGACACTCATATGTATGGACTAAATGGAACTGCAACAGGGCGAGAAGCGCCATCAAATTATAATGATCTTTATACATTTAAATATTGGGAGGCAACAAAAGAAGACGGAACAAAGATAATTGTTTATCCGGGGGATCCGATTGAACTGGCAGATCTGACGTTTTCTGATCCAGTCTATGATGAAAATGGAGATCTTCTCAGAAAGACCGTGACACTTCGGGCAGTTTATGATCAGACGGGAGATTCGTCTCGTATTACTCACATAACTTATAATGGAGATACCATTTCATACATTAAATATGGTACTTCTGAAACACAGTTGTTACAAGGTAAAACGAGAGATGGTACAAATCAGATCATTGTTTCCTTGAACGAGGAAGTCAACCAGACTATTATTCTGCCCAATGAAAATGATTTTTACCTGAATGGCTACACTCTCGTCGGCTGGTCCTTCTTTGAGGGAAGCTACGAAGAACAGGCAAGCGCACTTGCAGAATATAATGCTGAAAATCCTGACAAGCCGTTGACTGACTTTGTCTGTGGGCAGGAGGTGGCAGCGGACAATCTTGATCAGGGTCTGATAAATGATAGCAGTAATATCCTGTATGCTATGTGGCTGCCCAAAGAATATACGGTAACAGTGAGGCAGGTAGTAGAAAGCGGTGTTCCCCAGAATTCTTTTGCTTATTCTTATAAAGCAGGAGAAGAGGCTAATATAGGCAGTGCGTCTGAAACAGTGACTTCTTTAACAGGGAATAGTTCGTTTGGCATAGATGAGCTCGAATATTATGACAGAACCGGTGATGTTATCCGAATTTCCAATCCGGATATTCCGGGCGATGCTATCTATTCTGTACGAGTGAACGCTGTCGTAACAAAGGATGACGGGACAACGGAAATATTAAATCCTACAGCAGCAGGGGATTACCAGATTCTTGGCGATGTAGTGATTACTTACACGTATTCCCTGAATGTTCCTGTTAAATTTCAGAAAAGGGATGCTACAAACCATAATACCGTGTTGAGAAATGCTGTATTTACAGTAACTCCGGTAGAATTTAACTCGTCCACGCAGCATTGGGAAATTGCCGGATCAGGATTGACTCTGACGGTGGACAGCGCTACTCTCGAAAAGTATTTACAAGAAGGAACATACCGGATCGAGGAAATAACTGCACCGGACAATTATGCCAAAATAGAACCAAAACTTTATCTGACTGTTAAAAAAGATGAACCTTTTTCATTATTTGCAGAGAATGGGTCGGAGATCAGCACGCAAATAGCCGAGCTTGATTCCGATGGAAAGATACTCACTGTCTATGATAATCCGATCCGTTCAGTTACGCTGAGTAAAACGGTTGAGGGAGAGAACGATGGCAGTTTTCTTTTCAAGATTACAGTTTATAATGACAGTCATGGAAGACTCGGGAACTATGTCATCGGAACTGAGGGTGATTCCAATCTGATCACTAACAATATCGGCGAAGCGACGGTGACATTGAGTGATGGTGACAGTGTTGACCTGAAGATACCGAATGGCTTCAAGTTGACCGTGGAAGAAGTACAGGATTCCCGGTATAAATCAAGCTATGTCTGGAACAGTGGACCATCTGTGGATAGCCCTGTCTTTGGAAGTGATCCCGTAAGTATTACAGCGGACAGTATGCTTGCTTATACGAATTCGCCCGGTTCTCAGAAACTCCGCATCCACAAGATCGGAGATGACGCGGAAGACGGTCTTGCAGGTGCTGAATTCGATCTGACAGCAACAGACGCAGACGGGTTTGTTGATATGCAAGGGATAATCTCCATGGATGGTACAACCGATTCGGCAGATCTGGGGTATCTGCCTGGCAATGACGGTACAGACGCAACTTTGTTCCTTCTTCCCGTGGGTACCTATACGCTCAGCGAGAAAGAGGCGCCTAATTATTATGATGGCCTGTCTGACAATGTGACATTGGTGGTTACAGCAGATAGAATAACGATGAGCAAGGGGGATGCCAGCGATGAGGTTGTGCTGAGTGAAGCGGTTGACGGCGTATATACCTTAAGAGTCACGAATACCCGTAAACTTGGCACAGTGACTGTGATTAAAAGCGTAGAGGGTACGGATGCCGATAAAGAAGAGAGCTACTGTTTCTCACAGAACGGACTGACTGGTGAATCAACATTTGATCTGCGTGGATCGGATAACGAAACAACGGAGGAGGCTGTGGAAAACCAGAAGGTCTTTGAGAATATCCCGTATGGAACGGTGTTCTCTATTTCTGAGGCAGACACCTACACCGATTTCAATACGACTATCGTAATCAGTAATGAGGATCTTGCTGTAACTAACCCCAGGCTGTTCACTGGTGACGTGACAGTGGATAGCGACGTGATCATAACATACAGAAATACACGGAATAATCAGCCAATAAGAGTTTTCAAATACGAGACAGGTACTTCTCCGGAAAATCCTCTGGCAGACGCAGTGTTCTCATTGACGGGACCGGAAGGAACCGATATTTCGTACACGAATCTAACTACAAACAGCGATGGATATCTGATAAATGGGGAAACAGGCAGTATTTTTAAGCTTCCGGTCAATGACGGAGCCTATACATTGACAGAAACACAAGCCCCTTCTGGATATGCGATAATTGGTGATGGGAATACAACATTTACAGTATCTGCAGAAAGTGTAATTGGTGCAGTTGCCGAAATGCAGACAATTGATGAGGAAGTAGTATCCACAGGTATTTATGTTATTAAAGTTCAGAATTCTGTCGGAGTACAGCTTCCTTCTACTGGCGGTTCCGGTATCAGGCGAATCTATCTTTTAGGTGTCATGCTGATTGTCTTTTCAGGCGTGGAATTTGTGATGAAGATGAGAAGGAGAAAAGCGGCGTGAGCTGTAAGAACTGTGAGGCGATGTAAAACATAGACCTGGCATGGGAGTGTTATGAGTGAGGCCAGCCCTTCTGCGGAATGATGAGGTTCGTAGAAGGGCGGGTCTTTTTGTGTCGCAGTCAAAATAAACCCCCTGCTATGCAGGGGGAGGAAAGATCTTTAGTAAGCGATGAGTAACCGACCGGATTGCCAGAATCCTAATAGGATAAGACAATAGATCTTATGGAGTGGTCTCATCCTGCAGGTTCTCTGCATAATAGATATCGGTTCCCATCTGACTCGCTTTCTGCGAACATTCTGACTACCACTCCTGAAAATTATGACAAAGGAGTGAAAAACAATTGATTCAAAAGAATACTCTTAGTTCTGATCACGAATGGATGGAAATCATACATACATGCTTGTCAAGCGGTCTCAGCATCAGGGAATGGTGCAGGACCTCTGGTATAAGCCGCAATAGCCTGTATTATCATATCCGCAAGCTGCGGGCCATGGGCCATGATTTCACATCTCCTTCAAAAGGCGACACCTGTGAACAGGAAGTCGTTCCTCTTGTCATCGTTGAGAATGGCAGCTCTTCCAATGAGTACCGAAGTTCCCAAATGCCCAGAGGAATCGCCGCAAGTATCTCCATCGGGAACATCTGCATCGATATCCATAATGATGCGAGCAGCACCACGATCAGGGATATCCTGTCTGCTTTGACAGGAGGACTGCCATGTTAGGAGACCTGTCCAGAGTATCGAAGATATATATCGTCACCGGACGGACCGATATGCGCAAGTCTATCGATGGATTGATGTCAGTCATCCGCGATACCCATGCCATGGATCCTTTTGCTAAC
>CADABA010000089.1 GCA_902785985.1 uncultured Lachnospiraceae bacterium | reverse complement strand
CTATTCACTTTTCAAGTGAAAGCAAAAAAGCTATGTAGCTGTAGTAACAATGCGGCTTTCAGCCGCAATCACCGCTTTGCGGTGAATAATTCAGGTTTAGTATTGAAAAATGGATATATAGCGACGGAAGAAGAGAAACTAAAATGAAAGGGATAGAGAAGATTATTTGCACAGAAGAATCACCTGTAATTCAAATTGCTGAGGAATACGGTGTAGAACTTGAGGTTGTGGAAGAGCAGGTGATTTCGAAAATGATGGATGATGTTCGGAAAGAAATGGAGAATGATCATTCTGAACGTTATATGCGATGTGGTTCTATAATCTACGGCCATGAACTGCTGAGTCAGATAAAAAAAGAATTATCATTAGGAAAAGCTATACATAATTTTGAAACATTTGTTGAGAAAAATGCAAATGAAAACATGCTTGATCTCTTATACAAAGAACTACTTGACGGCATGCAAAAATATGGAATAGCTTCGGAACGCTGGAACAGCAATTGGGCGGCTGTCGCAGTTACTGCCGCATTCTTATCTCAATATGGTTACTTGACAGACGAATGGTATCATTTGACGAATAAATGGTACCGTATTCCTGGCGGAGATTTTATGCCGAATGCCATAGAATCTATACATCCTATTCTCGCGTGTTACAATTATATGAGATCCCATTATTGCAATGATCCGGAAATACGAAAAGCCATAAACAATTCTTGTGTTTATGATGTTACAGTAGAGAATCAACAAATAATGAAGCAGGCATGGCAGAGTCCAGGAAATTATTGCTATTGTCTATATGCAGAATGTTCAAAAGCGCAGAGCGATAAAGAGCGAATTGCATATAATCGCTTGATTGGCGTTCTTAGATTACTGGCAGAAATGTATTGAAATCAGTAATTGCATTGACTCGTGCCACGTAGAATCAGTAGTTGCGTTGACTCGAGCCGGGTTGTGACTATGTAATTGATGATAACCAGTTTAGAAAGGAGACGGAGTAACATGAGTTTGTTTAAAGATATCATGACAGGATGGCATCCCTCACAAGATGATCAATCAGATTGGCTGCCTGATCAGTCTCTTCCCTATGTAATTCATCATCCGGGTAGAGATAAAGAAAAAGAGGCCAGAAACCCTTTTGTATGCATTTGGCCTAGAGTACGACATATTTCAAATCCGAACCGGGAGTATGATGAGTTGGAGTATGTATTGAACAGAAAGCACTTCTGTGTAGGTCGTATATTGGAAAGGAGTAAATCCAGTATCCTATTTGAAGATGTTAACGGACATTTCGGAGCTGTATTTGGGCATCTCAACTATGTTGCAGCAGTCAATATCGACGTCATGACTGATGACGAATTTGAAGCAATAAAAAGAATTTACGAAAACAATCACTGGCCAAAGCTTCAAACGAAGGAAGATGTTGTAAAGAATTATATCGAATGAATCGCCGCCTTCCTTGATCTCCTTGACACCAGTATCCATACGGGAAGGATCAAAATAGAATATCTTGATCTCCGGCCAGTCAGGAAGAGTACTGACTTTTTTCTTTCGGTTGATCGCAACATTGATAACATCAGGAAGGAAATCAGTAAGTTCATAATAACGGGCGGCACTCATCAGGCAGATCACACCGTCCGGAACATACGCAGCAGCGTTGATGAAATCATTCTCATCGTCTTTATAGGAGAGATTCTCATATGTGGTCCTGTTGATGCGGTGCAGCTGACCATTTTCTTCCATCTGGCCGATCTTGTAGTAAGAATAACCCATGTCTTTCAACTCACCGGTCGTGTAGTATTTCTTATTTGCTTCAAGGGCGATCACAATCCTCACCTCCTTGCCCCGGAGTATACACTGTTCTGTAAATGATTTCAACTAAATTCGGCAGATAAAATTAATGGCAGAATATAATTAAAATTAGTGGCCATCACGCAAGCGCTCATTGGAGGGAATCTTTTCTATACCTGAATAAATACCACTCGATTACTGTTATGGAGGCGAAGGACAATAACCACAGCATTTCCCATGAACATACCGGCAGTATTTTGGCAATCGAATGCTTTATAAGATGCTGCTCGAAAAATATCAGCTTCAGAAGGGGTGAATTGTATGATTAGAAAGATGAAAAAAGAAGATTTACAGAAGTGCGGAGAAATATATGCTAAAGCATTTCCAATAGAACATTGGGGGATTGATTGGGATCCTGATAATGCAAGGGAATATTTATCAGATTATTATGAGCAGAAAAAATTCGTAGGATATGTGTATGAAGAGGACGATGTGATAATTGGCTGTATATTTGCACTTAGTAAGATATCAGGAAGTAAAAAGGAAATATATATTAATGAGATGGCGGTGTTACCTGAAAGACAGGGGCAGGGGATTGGAACGCAATTGTTGAAGTCAATATTAGATTACAGTAAGGGAGAGGGACTTGCAGGTGTTGTACTTTACACCAGTGATTATGCACCTGCTTTCAAGTTCTATGAAAAGAACGGGTTTAAGTTATCGCAAGGAACAATTTGTATGTATTGCGAGTAAAAATCATTACGGTGTATTTGTTTCCGGACAATTCAATTATACCAAGGGGACGGGCTCTGTGCCTTTTTAATTGTCTGTATTATTAGTTTTAGTAACGAAACAGTATATATCTTCAACAGCTCGTCCTGACGAGGAGCAAAACTGGGATGACGTGAAGGAGAAAGGCATTAAAATGAACTACGGGGCTGTCGCGATCAGTGCCGCAAATTTATCTCACAAGTCCATAGGCCTTAATATTGAAATCGAATAATGTGCTGCTTCGCGCCGGAGGTGCTCAGACATTTGCATCCAGAAAGAAATTATTGTCGATCAGACAAATGGAATCAGGCAGCGTGGATTTGCCGACGGTCAGGATCACATCCGCCATTTCCGGTGAATCCACATACGAAGATTTCTGCGCTTTGATCAGAATATCAAGGTAGTTCTGTACATAAAAGCTCGTATCCGGATCCTGTTCCGGATGGGAAACAAAGTCCCTGGAAAAAGGCTTTCCGACGAAGCGGACAAAGCGCTCTCGGACGTCTATGTATCCGTAATTCAGAAAACGTGTCTCCTGCTTGAGTTCATGTGTAAAAAAACAGTTTGCCGGATCATATAGTTTGACATTCTGTCTGAACCTGTTGACCGCCATAAGGCCGACAAAGCACTCATCAATGTTACGAAAGTCACTCTGTCCCGAAAAAAGATCCACGTTCAAAGTGATGAACCGAAGGGGTGCGCAAAGGTCGATGTCGATGTATTCCGCGGCATCGCTGTGAGTGATGTCGCCGGAATGGCAGACACCGCTTTCCCTGAATTCGGAATTCCAGCCCACATGGAACCAATGCAGCATGTCAGGATTTTCTTCCGAATAAGTACTGACACTGGCGTGCAGGTCAATGTCCACCCGCTTGTTATCATTCCAGTAGACAAAAAAGCGCACACGTTTTGCTTCCCCGGGAATTTTCCAGGCAAACCCACTGCGAACGAAGGTGCCATCCTGTGATTTATCTGTAGTCTGCATCAGTGAGCGTGAGAGCTCGAAGGGACCGGGATCAAGATAAACTTTTCTTCCCCGGAGCGGTGTCGTGATACTTTCGAGGTGGGCATCAAGAAGACGTTCCAGAATACGTTTCCAGTGCATGATACGGATACGTTTCTCGCACTTTTTTGACGCAGCTTCTATTTCTGCGGCTTCCTTCCTGTAAAGTGCTTTTTCTAATTCCGGGGCTTCCTTCTCGTAAAGTACCTCAATTGCGGATAGATTCCAGGCACGTAATCGGGCATATCTCTGCTCAACTTCCGCTAATCTTTTTGAAAAGTCGTTATCAAGCTTCTCGATTTCTTTCTCATGTGCTTTTTTCAGAGCAGAAATTTTGGGACCGGCTTCTTCCCGGATACGGTCATACCTCTGCTGAATGTGTGCCTTTTTTTTATCCAGATAGAATGCATGAAATACAGAGTTCGTCAGAGCGCGGTCTTCAGCCTTCAGGTCTGCCAAACGGGCTTTCATCCGGATTACATCAGCTTCCAGGGAAAGGATCCTGCATTCTGCGTATTCGGCGCAGCGGGCAGCTCCCTCAGGGCTGTCTTTATAGGCTCGAACTGTGTTTTTCAGAAAATGAATTCTCTCTTCACATTTTTGAATGCTGTTTTCAAGGGCATGAATTTTCTGCTTTTGTCCCTGAATCAGGATTTCGGCATGACGTTCCGGATTTCGGGTGCATTCGTTGATTTCCTCCCGGTATCTTTTAGCAATCCTGGCCTCCGAGAGTTCCCGCAGGCGTGAAGCTAACACCTGATTAAGTCGTTCTACTTCACATTCATGCCTGCGGCGTTGATATTCAACTCCAAAGAATGCCAACATAAACTCGTCGATTTCCCTTTTGCGTTCCTGCTCAGCGAAAAACCGCTCGCGCATGTGGAAACGCTCGTATTCGTATCGGGATCTGATAGCCTGCATTTCCTTCTCCTTTTCCTGCCGAATGGTTTCCTCGCTTTCGACCCGGACGCTGCTCAAAAGCTTTACCAGCATTTGGGTGCTGAACTGCTGCGCATGCGCGATGAGGAGGTTTACGATTTCTTCCTTATCGTATCCCAGAGAGAGGATCCATTTCAGCATGCGGAGCATGGCGCCGGGCCGCTTTGCCGTATAGGCAAGTGCACCTTCCTCGTGTCCCGCAAGCATGCGTTTTGCTGTGCCCTCCCAGGAAATGATGGTTCCGTTTCGAAGATCTGCCACCGCTTTTTTGTGGGCAGTGCTTCGTGCGTATATGTTGAAGTCGAGATGCCTCAGGATCACAAGATTCCGTTCTCTCTTTGTGTTGGAGAGCATCAGGTTCTCACGCAGATTCTCTGCGGGATAGCTCTCAAGTAGTTTCACCATTGTGCGCTTCTGGCTCGTGCGGAAGTGGTACTTGTTCTTTTTAAGCAGGATGGCTGCGTTACTTAAGACGTCACCTGTGTGCTGGCAGAGGTGCCTTAAGATCCGGACAGAATCTTTTCCGGACATCTTTTCAAAAATTTCCGAAAAAAGAAGCTCCAGATTTTCCTTGAAGGCTATTCGAATATCGTTAAACGTCTCCTCCGAGGCATGCGGAAGAGACAGCATCACAAGCTCTTTCTCAGATAACGTCAGGCGCTCACGGCGGTTGAGAATGCGCGTGAGGCATAGATTATAGCTATCTTCTTCTTCAGCCAGTTCCAGAACTGTGTACGAAAGAAGTCGGTCGTCCCTTTTCGTTTTTGGGGTCGAATCCATGTACGGAAGCCAGCCTCTGCTGATTGACTTTCCTGTAAGCCATTCGAGTTCGTAAGTGGAAAAATAGTGTATCATTTGATGGAGCCGGAACTGTGCTTCATCAATTTCCATCACCTGGACCGGAAAGTTCGGATACATCGGTTTCGCTTTCATTTCAGGGACAAGTTCCTTCACCTCCGAATAGAATCTATACAGAGAATCGCTCGCTGCCAGCAGTCCGATATCCTGCGGCCGCAGAGTGAGGCCAAGAGAGTGAAGATTTTCGTTAACGGTCATGGCTTTCAAAAGTTTCTCGTCGGTGATTTGATGCGGATCGCCTTTTCGGCAGGTGACCATATGCATAGTGCAAAAGAAAAGCCTGCGATAAGTAAGCTCCATTTTAAATTGTTGAATGATCCTTTCTTAAATACAAGGTAAAAATACAGACCTTTCAGTTTTAAAATGGGCAGACTATCTGATGACAACTATCCGCGCCCCGTTGTGCATGAAATTATAGAAGTATGTCATCTGATTAAGGCGGCGCAGAACCGTCTGCCCATTGAATTATCCTGATATTATGTCAGCACCTGTTCCCTGTCTGCATCCGCATAGGATCTGTGCCGCAGATTCTTTGCGGTGATCATGTCTGGCTCACAGGGATATAAGTAATCCCTTTCGTCAGTTATCGTCCATGATTGACGTTCATGATTTTCCGTTCATGAAATACGTTGGACAGGCCGTGTCTTCGGCCGCGCCTGTCCTGCCTCCAAGCCCTGTCCGCCGCGCGCAAAAAGCAGGCGGATGAGGGATACTCCATTTGCCGCTACGGGACGCTGCCTTTAGGGGGGGCCCTGCATCCTGTCAGGGAAACAGGATGAGCGGCGTATGTTTCGTCCCTCAGGAGGCTGTCGATTACCAACATCTGCGGGCTTTCACAGATTAGGTCCAAAAGCTCTTCTTTAAACACTTAAGCATCACATCCGTTCCGGGGGAACCGTGAACGTAACTCTTGAGCATATAATTCTTTCTGTATGCAATTGTCAAGGAGCATCCTTTCGGGAATCAACAGACAGCAGATTCCTGTTCTGCTATGCAGTATACCCTTTATCAGGGATAATAAAAATGAACAGTCAAAATATTTATTTGTTCCTGTATGACTGTAAATTTTCTCTAAATTGACCATTTTTTGTTCCTGTTATGGTAAGATTAAATAGGTGGTGAAGGGTACTGTTCGATGTTGGACAGATGAAGGATTTCCCGGGGAGGAGGAAAATGGCAGCAGAACTCAATACCGAACAGAAACAGCGAATTAATCTCTCCCAGCACGCACAGGATGTGCTGAACAATGACTGGAACCAGTTTGCACCGAACCTGTCAAAAAGCGGGTTTATCAACGAGCTTCTCTATCGATATGCTCCGCAGGCACAGGCCTCCATCACGGAGACAGTAAAGAGACAGCGGCAGATGCTGCTCATCCAGCTGGAGAAGATGCGGATCGGCAGGGAAAAGGTATCACAGGAAATATTGGATGCTGTCACGCAGAATCTGCTGGATCCGTTTCAGAGCGAGATAATTCGGAAATCAAAAACATATCCCAGGGGGACTTCGCTCAACTTCCGCCTGAACAACCGGAACAGAGATTATTTTTATGATCCTGCCTGGCAGGATGCGAAATATTATGATGATAAGCCTTCCAGGTACATGAAAGCATTGATAGAGGAATATGCGTCCCACACGCTGTTCATGCGGGAGGCTTTCTATTTTCAGGAGTCGATCACGTTGACGAAGGCAGCCGAAGCATCGGGGCAGTTGCTGCGGATTACAATGCAGAACGCGAAAGAAGAAAAGGCTGAATGGGATATACGTGTATACGGAGTGCTTCCCAATGATGCCGGATTGTTCCATTATATTATCGGCAGGTCTGTGACAAAGGGCGGCCTCAAGTCAGAAGAGAGAATTGCGTCCTTTCGTGTTTCCCGTATTCAGAATATGCGGATTCTTTCTGCTTCCGGTACCCGCTCAGGAAGGCTCTCTAAAGCTGAAAAGAAAGAGATTGAGGATAAAATAGCCCGCGACGGCGTACAGTTTCTGGTGGGAGAACGTGAAGAATGCATCGTGAAGCTGACGGAAAAGGGAAAACAGATGTATCGGCAGATCCAATATATGAAACCGAACGCGTCCTTCATCGATGAGGAAGGATACTATCATTTTGAATGCTCTGCTTATCAGATCTTTCTCTATTTTTACAGATTCGGGGAACATGCCAAGGTCCTGAAGCCAGCCTCCCTGCGGGAGATTTTTGCCGACGAATACAGAAGGGCATGGGAAGCCTACTGCCATATAGAAAGACCGGAAGAATTGAGTAACAGATAAAAGTGTCTCAGGGATCTCGTATTTCATGAGAGCATTTTGCGCATCCTGAATACTGTGTGGGGAGAAAGGAGCGTAACTTAAAAAAGAAAAAAGTGTTTTTGATCATCCAGTCCGCACTATGTATTGTGGTCACTGTGCTTTTTGCAGTCTGTGCTGTCAGGATCGCACCTGCATAAGGCGGCAGAACTGTGGGCATCCATCCTACGGCCCACGTTTGCATATGGGGCAGCCAGGCTTACTGTTTACCTGGCTGTCTCTTTATTTTGTCTCCGGGGGCGGGACAGAATCTCCGGGATATGCATTCCTGGACAACGGCGGCCAGTCACGCGCACAAAAATCGGAATTCAAACGGGGTACTGAGGAGCAGAATATCCGCAGGGACGAGCTCTGTGGTAGAATGGTTCTAAAAGACAGTGCGATGATTCCGATGATGTCGCTGAATCGGAGTTTATGGAGGTGACTAGAGGACATGAAAACGATTGAATATACAACAGAATTTGGACAAATAATTTTTCCTGATGGTTTTGAACAGAAACTTTCTGGAAGAAATCTGGAAGAACAGATGGACTGTTATCGTATTACTATAGAAACCACAATTAGCGAGTACAGTTATGGAGAACTTGACAGCAAAGATGTGATGGAGGAAACAGTTAAATTTGAAGAATGTGACGATTTCAGAGGATTAGTTGTAAAAGATGGGATTATTGTTGGTATCATACTCAAATCCTTGTTCGGGGAAGATAAGGTTTGTTTACCTGGCCAGAAAATGACGACATACTGGTCTTCTGACGATGATGGCGTCGGTTCAACAGACAGAGATGATACCTGCTGCTTAATATGTGTATAGATTCCAGTTGGTAGAGTTGAAAGATATGATCGACATAACCTTCGATTTCAGATCCGATTCAAAAGGCAGGGATCCGGATCCATACAGTCTGACGCTGAATGACTATCTTAAGGCTCTGTGGAGCAAGGCACTTCCTAACGGCGAGGTGATGAACCTCCAGTCAGGGAAGGCTCCCTTCGTATTGTCCTGGAAGGATTTCTATTTCACCAGTGACACGATCATCATAGAACTGACTTACTTTAAGAACAAAAAGGTAATCGATCAGGTGCGGGAGCGGTTCAGTGATTTATGAATTCATGATCTCCAGCGCCAAGGGCCGGGAGCAGATCGTGAATAAGACTTTCGTGAAGATAATGGACGAGCTTGGCTATGATGTCGAGCTCGCATAAAAGAAACAGGAGGAGGAATGAAGCAGCATAAAATTCTTGTGATCGGGAGTCCGGGATCGGGCAAGAGCACCTTTTCCCGGAAACTGAGAGATAAAATGGTACTGCCTCTTTATTACCTCGATATGATCTACCATAAACCTGACAGGACAACTGTCACCCGGGAGGAGTTTGATGAAAAGCTGTCTCATATCCTTGCATTGGGTCGGTGGATTATAGACGGCAATTATCAGAGAACGCTCCCTGTAAGGTTTGAGAGATGTACAGATATCTTTCTGTTTGACCTGCCGGCAGAGCAATGTCTGAATGGTGCAGCAGCCCGGATCGGACAGGCCAGGGAAGATATGCCTTGGATTGAAAATGAATTTGATCCGGAATTCAGGCAGTATATTCTTGATTTTCAAAAGAATCAGCTCCCGAGAATCTATGATTTGATAGAAGATCATAAGGGGTCAAAAGCAGTTACGATTTTCCATTCCAGAAAGGAAGCGGATGATTGGATCGAAAATCAGACTTTTGCGGAGGCCGTTATATGATATTCGGCGTAATAACAGAACTGGCAGTCGGAGCGATTTGTATCGTCCTGGGAATACTGCTATGGAAAAAGCAGCGGATTACCATTTTACACGACTATCACTACAAACACGTGAAGAAGGACGATATCCCTGCTTATACACGGCAGATGGGGATAGGTCTGATAATTATAGGCGCAGGGATCATCATCACTGGACTGCTCAATCTTGCTTACTCAGCTCTTTGGTGGATTCCGCTGTTGTCAGGATTTGTCATAGGGTTAGCTGCAATATATAGGGCACAGAAGAAATACAACGGGTCTGTGTTAGGCTGACAACTTATGATCAGGTGAGGGAACTGATATGAGTACCAGAAAAGAAATCGTAAGCAGCTTTTATGGTCAGTATGATGAAGATGGACGGACTGCAAGATCGCGGCATGGTCAACTGGAATTTTGTACCACAATGACGTACATCCATCGTTATGCAGCCAGGCAATCCAAGATACTTGAGGTTGGAGCCGGAACTGGGAGATATTCCATTGCCCTTGCAAGAGAAGGCATGGATGTGACGGCTGTCGAACTGGTCGAGAACAATCTTGCTGTTCTCAGAGAAAACAGCAAAGGGTTGGAAAATATACGGTCATATCAGGGAGATGCCACGGATCTTAGCCGGTTTCCCGATAACTCCTTCGATGTGACGTTGTTCTTCGGCCCGATGTATCATCTGTATGAAGAAGGTGAGGTAAATCGTGCGATTGATGAAGCGATTCGGGTCACAAAGCCCGGCGGAGTAATAATGTTTTCGTTTATTTCTGTGTTTGCTATCATGTATGCTAACTATTTCTACGGGAACTGGGCTGCAGGACAGGAAGAGAATTTTACGAATGATTACGAGGTGAAGCATTTCAAGGAACAGCTTTTCACCGGATATGATGTAACAGAGTTTGAAGAATTGTTTCACAAGAAACCGGTCGAATGGATCACCACGGCAGGCGTGGACGGTCTCTTGCAGCCGATTGAAAAGCGTTCGGACTTTTTCCTGTCGGATGAAGATTTTAAAGCCCTTGCGGAATGGTATCTGGCTTTTTCCGAAAAACGGGAGCTGCTGGGAAATACGAATCATCTTTTGTACATCTGTAGAAAACAGAAATAAGTTACGATATGGAGCTCACGTATATGAAAAAGGCAGCGGAATAACGCTGCGGTAAATGTGAGGAAGATATATGCATCGGACTGAAAATGTTGAACTGACAGTGCTGTGTCTCCTGCAAGATGGAGACATGATTCTGTTGCAGAATCGTGTGAAAAATGATTGGCAGGGGTACACGCTGCCCGGTGGCCATGTGGAACCCGGAGAATCATTTGTGGATGCCGTAATTCGAGAGATGCAGGAAGAAACCGGATTAACCGTGATAGGTCCAAAGCTGGCAGGAGTTAAGCAGTTTCCCATTGAAAACGGAAGATATGTTGTATTTCTGTTCAAAGCAACTAAGTTTACCGGGACACTGATATCGTCTGAAGAAGGGCCGATGGAATGGGTTGATTGCCATCACCTCTCTGAAGTAAACACCGTTGGTGATTTTGACGATCTGCTGAAGGTCATAAACGACCCGAATTTGACTGAGTTTCAGTATTTAGTGGATGGAGACAATTGGATTGTATCAATCAAATAGAACGGTATTTGTAAGGCGGCGATAATATGGGTGGCTATAACGAGGATTTTTGGAAAGCGTTGGATGAATTGGCAGGCAATTCAGAAATAGTGATCGACAGGCCCAGAGGCTCTGCTCATCCCCGGTTTCCAAACTTCATCTATAAAGTTGACTATGGATATTTGAAAGACACCACATCCATAGGAGCTGTTGCACCGAATGGTTGTGGGTGAATTCCAAAACAAGTTTACTGGTTCCGGATGTAATCCCGGACCATTGCGAGAGAATTCTCGCTGACCGTCGTGACAAAACTGGCAGGGATCGACTTCGGAACGGACAACATCGCAGCTCGCAGCCATCGTATCGACGGACCATGCGTCCCGTATATACAAAGGCGGTGCTGTCCTTTCAAAGAGCCGGGATTTCCATAAGAGGAAGGCGGAAGCAGCCGGGATCATCACAAAAGGAACGGAGCGTAAGCATGCGGACAGTGCCCGCCTCAGGAGGATGTCCCTACATCACGACTGCTTCATGAAGGATATGATGCACAAGATATCCACGGATATCGTGCGTTACTGCGCAGAGCATGGCGTCGGTACGGTCGTGATGGGGGTGAACAGGGGCTGGAAACAGGGATCCGATATGGGAAAGGTGAACAATCAGAACTTTACCGGGATCCCGCATGACAGGCTGCGGAAGATGATCATGTACAAAGCGGCAAGGGAAGGGATCCGGATCATGGAGCAGGAGGAGTCCTATACCTCAAAGGCGGATATCACTGCCATGGACTTCATCCCGGTATATGGCAGGGAGAACGGCAATGTGGAGTTTTCCGGGAGACGGATAAAGCGGGGC
>CADABA010000088.1 GCA_902785985.1 uncultured Lachnospiraceae bacterium | reverse complement strand
GTGCAGGGCGACCCGTTCGCCGCCCCTTCGAAGCTCAGCATCGCGGTCGACGGGCGCACAGCAGGTTTTCCGGCGGAATGCTATGGGAAGAAGCACAGGCGGATCGCGCTGGCAGATCTTCTTCTGCGAGGCTTCGGCAGAGTGCTGAGTGACAACGGGAGGATCCATGCCGGATCAGGGAAGAGCGGGCTCATCGCCTGCAGCCGTCCGGGACAGGAAATTCTCGAAAGAAGCGCCCTTGTGATCGGGGAGAAGGATGGCCGGGTCCTCGTGCGGTTCGAGGTCGGATTCCCTGCAGCGGGGAGAAGTATCCGGAGCGGAGAACTGATAAAGATCCTTTTTGATTTTCTGCCTGAGGCGGTCAGCAGATCCCTTATTTATAAAGCCTATAAACCGTCCGTAGTCTCAGACCGCATGGAGCTTTCGGACAGTCAGAAAGCGATCCGGGACGCACTCTCTGAGCGAGGACTTGCTGCCTTTGTGGCGGACGGATCGATCCTGCCGAGAGAGAGCGGCGTGTCGGCAAGACCTATGAGGGGAGCGGTGCCGTTCATTTCCCCGAAGTCCCTCAAAGTTACGATGGAGCTTCCGAACGGGAAGAGCATCTCGGGGATGGGGATCCGGAAGGGGATCACACTCATTATCGGAGGCGGATATCATGGAAAATCCACGCTTCTGAAAGCGCTCGAGATGGGCGTGTATGACCATATCCGGGGTGACGGCAGGGAGTTCGTGATCACGGACCCGACAGCCGTAAAGATCCGGGCGGAGGATGGGAGGAGCGTCCGGGGGACGGACATTTCCATGTTCATAAACAACCTTCCGAACAGGAAGGATACGAAAGCCTTCTATACGGAGGATGCGAGCGGCAGCACGTCGGAGGCAGCCAATGTCGTCGAAGCCCTTTCGATGGGATCGGGCCTCCTTCTCATCGATGAGGACACCTGCGCGACAAATTTTATGCTCCGGGATGCGCTGATGCAGCAGGTCGTGAGCCGTGACCGTGAGCCGATCACGCCGTTCATAGAGAAAATGCGCGGAATCAGCGAAGATCTTAAGACTTCGATCGTGCTGGTCGCGGGGAGTCAGGGAGAGTTCTTCCACACCGCAGATACCATCCTGCTCATGGATAATTATGTACCGGTCGAAATCACGGAGGAGGCGCGTGCGACGGCGGCTGTATTTTCAAAGGAAAAGCCGGCTTCGTCCCCGATGGAGATGGAGCAAGACCGCCGGATCCCGCTCAAAAATACGCGTATGTGCGGCGACCGCGTAAAGACGAAGGTGCTCGGGAAGGATGCGTTCATGACGGACCATGAGACCGTCGACATCCGGTATGTGGAGCAGGTCGCGGATACCGAGCAGACGGCGGCCATAGCAAAGTTTCTACTCTATCTGCACAGAAATGTGTTCGACGGAAAAAAGAGCCTTACGGACTGTATGGATATTTTGAAGAAGCTTCTCGATGACAGGGGGTTCGAGTTCCTGGACGGCGGAAGAAATGTGCCGGGGAATCTGGCGATGCCGAGGATCGAGGAGGTCTGTGCGGCGGTCAATCGGTGCAGGTGGACGGAGATGGACTGCAGATGATATTTGAGTCCTGTCTGCGGTTCCTCTGGCGAGAGGCACATGCGTGATTCCCTTCAGGTGGAACAAAGGTGCAGCTGAACTATTATGAACGAATTTCTTGAGATACTGAGAACGATATCATGAGAAAGATCCCGGGAACACAGGCGGTTCCCGGGATCTTTCGTTTGACTGGATCGGAGAAGATCATGCATCGGTCTTGTTCCGGTAATGATTGCGCGATTGAGCGAAAGCCATCCTGAATCATGTTGCCTCATAAAGTGCCGCAAACTCCTCCAGATGTCTGCGGATCGGGATATGCTGCGGACAGTTCTTCTCACAGAGCCCGCAGTGCAGGCACTCGGAGGCTTTCCCGTGGTTCATGGAAAAGCGCTCGTAGTACATATTCGACTTTTTCCCCGTTACTGCATGGAGATTCAGGAGCCCGAAATAATCCGGAATCGCGATATTCTTCGGACATACTTCGAGACAGTAACGGCAGTTCGTGCAGGGGACGGCAATCGCTTTTCGAAGTTCCTTTGCGATCCTCTCCGCGAGATCCTTTTCCTCCTCCGTGAGAGGCGAAAAACTCTGCATGAAGGTAGTGTTATCCCTGAGCTGGGACAGATTGCTCATCCCGCTCAGGACGATTTTTACTGCGCTGAGCGAAGCCGCAAAACGAATGGCGAGGGACGCAGGCGAAGGAGCATCGGGACCTGTCCCGTAGAATTCCAGAAAGAGCTTGGCGGCGGGGGCCGGGAGGTTCGCGAGCTGCCCGCCCTTGACGGGCTCCATGACAATCACGGATTTTCCGTGTTTGACCGCTGTCTCGTAGCAGCGGCCGGACTGGGCCACCGCGCCATCCCAGTCGAGATAGTTTATTTGCAGCTGGACTACGTCCACTTCCGGATGCTCCGTCAGGATCTGATCGAGAACATCTGCGCTGTCGTGAAAGGAAAAGCCGATGAGCCGGGCTTTTCCTTCTTTTTTCAGTTTGCCAAGGAATTCGAAGCCGCCGAATTTCTGCACGTTGACATAGCGGTCCCGGCCGAGATTGTGCAGAAGATAGATGTCGAAATAGTCGACTCCGCAGCGGCGGAGCTGGTCTTCAAAGTACATGGGGTAGTCTTCCGCGGATCGGACGCGGAGGATCGGCATCTTGTCAGCCAGAAGAAAGCTGTCTCTGGGATGGCGGCTTACGAGGCCGCGGCGGACCGCCTCTTCGGAACATTCTTTGTGGTAGGGATAGGCTGTATCGAAATAGGTGAAGCCTCTGTCAAGGAAGTGATCCGCCATCTCACAGAACTGGCTGATGTCGATGGCGGCAGCATTCTCGGGATCAGTGAGCGGGAGACGCATGGTGCCGAATCCCAGCTTTTTCGTGTTCTCTGGTATCATGGTGACCTCCTTTGTATCCAAAATTCAGCGGTTCCGATGGTGTTTCTTATTGCGTATCTTTGATCCGCCGGATCGTTTTCGTCGCGATCACATTGCTCCCGAGTCCAAGAACATCCCGGATGAGGACAGTTCCGGATTCAAGGGGGGCTTCGACTTTCATTTTCCGGATTTCCTTCATCACATCGGGGATGCGTGCGATGGGAACCGGCTCCGTCAGCCGGACGCTGCAGAGCGGAAGCTCCCCGCCTGTCACAAGGACACTGCTTGCGAGGGTCCTCCTGGGATCTGTTATCTCCTGAATGAAATATGATTCTCCGCGCGGGCACCCTGCCCCGGTGACAGGACCAATTATACTGCGCGGGCTTCCGGCTTCTGTGCCGGGACTGTCTGTACTGTGCTGGAACTCGGGTCCTGTGCCGGGACTGTCTGTACTGCGCGGGCACCCGGCCACTGTGACAGGACTGTCTGTACTGCGTTCACTCGTTTTTCTCACAGGATCCTCACCTCCAGTTCTTTGCCCGGAAGGATCCGGTCCTTTGGAACATGCAGAGAGATCATCTCCGCGGGAAGCGCTTTTTTGAGAGTTTTCTTAGCAATCACGTCCCCGCCCTGCACGGCTGCCACTTTGACGTCTGTGAGCGGTCGGTTCACGCGCAGGGAGAGATTGACCGATTCCCTGAGAGAGACTGTCTGCGGTATTACATGGTTGATGTTTTTGTCACAGGTGACTGAGACGGAGCAGTCCGGGAGGTCCTTCCCGGTCACATAGTCCGTGACGGCATCTGCGAGTTCTTCCGCCTCCAGAGAGACGTAGTCTGCCAGATCGTGGACGTGGAGGACATTTCCGGCCGCAAAGATGCCGGGGACAGAGGTCTCGAAGCGTTCATTTACGATCGGGCCGCGGGTATGCGGGTCAAGCTTTACGCCGGCTCCGAGGGAGAGTTCATTTTCCGGAATGAGGCCGACGGAGAGGATCAGCGTATCGCAGGGATAGAACTGCTCTGTCCCGGGAATCGGGCGGAATCCGTCACCGACTTCCTGCACCGTCACGCCTGTCACGCGCCGCTCGCCGTGCACTTTCGTCACTGTGTGGGAGAGATGGAGCGGGATTCCGAAATCGTCAAGGCATTGGCGGATGTTCCGGGTTAGTCCGCTGGGATATGGCTGGATCTCGAAGACGGCCTGTACGTGTGCACCTTCCAGCGTCAGTCTTCTCGCCATGATCATCCCGATGTCTCCGGAACCTAAGATGACGACTTCCCGCGCGGGCATCCTGTTGTAGAGATTGATGTAGGCCTGGGCGACGCCGGCGGTGAAGACGCCTGCCGGACGGCTGCCCGGGATCGCGAGAGCCCCGCGCGTCCGCTCTCTGCAGCCCATTGCGAGGATGATCGCACGAGCCCTGTATGTACGAAGCCCGTCCCTGGCGACGACTGTCGCGATCCTGTCCGGGGTGATCTCCGTCACGGAAGCATTGGTCAGGATGGGGATCTTCAGGGCTTCCGCCTCCCGGATGAAGCGCTCTGCGTATTCCGGCCCGCTCAGCATCTCGCGGAAGCGGGTCAGGCCGAATCCGTCGTGGATGCACTGCCGAAGGATCCCTCCGGGCTGCTTTTCCCGCTCTGCAATCAGAATATTCTCTATTCCGTTCTGCCGGAGGCGCAGGGCAGCGGCAAGGCCTGCGGGGCCTCCGCCGATGATCAGGACGTCGAGGTCCTGTATTTCCTGTTTCATAAATTTTGTCCTCACTCTTTTACTCTGTCGGAGAACAGCGCAGAAGCTGAATCCGGCAGGCAGGAATCGACTTATCCCCTTACTTTGCCGAAAAACAGCGGCGATCCGTCTCTTGCATACATGATCTCGCAGGGGTCAAGCCCGGCCTCTGTCTCCAGCATCTGCGCAATGCGCATCTGGCAGTAACCGCCCTGGCAGCGGCCCATCATACAGCGCGTGCGGTACTTGACGGCTGCCATGGTCCGGGCACCGAGCGGATTGTGAATGGCCGAAAGAATCTCGGCACGGGTCACTTTGCTGCAGCGGCAGACGATCTCGCCGTAATCAGGATTTTCGCGGATGAGGGCTTCCTGTTCCTCACGGGTGCAGTCCGCAAAGCGGCGGATCTCATTTCTTGCTGGATTAAAATCGGCGTTCGGCTCGAAGACTTCCCGCTCCTTCATGAGTCGGATCACATATCGGGCGATCGGAACGCTGGCGGTGAGTCCGGGAGATTCGATGCCGATCAGGTTGACCGCGTTTGGTGCTTCCTTATCCCGGATCTCGATCCGGAAATCCTGGATCGTTCCGTTTTCATCCACCCATTTCGGGAGAACGCCGCTGTAGGTTCGGATGCAATCTCCTTTCGTAAAATGAGGCCATATCCGCATCGCCTCCTCATAGAGAAAGTCGAGGTTCTTCTGCTCTGTCCCGTAGTCTTCGGGATCCTCTTTGTTCTCCGCTGTCGGCCCCAGAAGAAGATTGCCTTCCGTCGTGACGGTGACATGGATCCCCATATAGGTGTTTGATGGGACTGTGTAAATCGGCATGGGCACCATCGTCCCGAGCCGCGGGTCGAGG
Organism: uncultured Lachnospiraceae bacterium; assembly: GCA_902785985.1. GTDB lineage: Bacteria > Bacillota > Clostridia > Lachnospirales > Lachnospiraceae > Chordicoccus. Next base: position 6,728 of record CADABA010000088.1, on the reverse strand, counting down.
ACGATATAGTCCCCTTTTGAAAAGATGATCCGATATCCGCGGATCCCGAGCATCTCGGAGATTTTTCCGCACTGCGCTCCGGCGCTGTTGATGATCCATCGGGTCGTAAAGACCTCGTTTTTCGTGCGGATGACCCAGAGACCGTCCTCCCGGGAGATATCGCTGACCTCGCAGGAGAGATGGAAGTCAACGCCATTCTCCGCCGCGTTCTCTGCAAGAGCGGACGTCATGAGAAACGGGTCGACGATGCCGCTGTTCTCCGAGAGAAGGGCGAAATTCCCTTCCGCGGAAGGAATAATTGTGTGCAGCTCCTCCCGATCCACCATGCGCAGGTTCGAAGCCCCACAGGCCTCTCCCTGACGGATCACTTCAAGGAGCCGTGCATACTCTTCCTCCGTATGTCCGACCAGTATTTTTCCGCAGCGTTTGAAAGGAAAATGAAGTTCCTTTGCAAGCTCGCCCATCATACGGTTTCCCTCCACACAGAGGGCAGCCTTCAGCGAGCCCACGTCGTAGGCGAAGCCTCCGTGGACGACACCGGTATTTCTGGCGCTTGTTTCGTATCCGACGTCCGGGTTTTTTTCAAGGACGCCGATCTGCAGACGGTAAGCCGAAAGCTCGCGGGCAATTGCGCAGCCGACGACCCCGCCGCCGATGATCAGAACGTCATATTCATGCTCCATGAGATTCCTCCAAAAGATTCAGGAACGCCTCGGCGTTCCTGAATAGTACCGCTGTGCGAGGACTGAGCGCGAGCGGTCCATGAATGCACTATTTATGCATATAATGCTTAATGCGACAGTCCCGATGAAGAATAAAGTGTCATACAGAAGGCTTTTCCCTGTTCTCGATGGCGTGTACCATGCGGACGATGCATTTCTGCACCGGGACGGCAAGACCGTGTTTTTCCGCCGTCCGCACGATGTGTCCGCTGATGAAATCGACTTCCGTCTTTCTCCCGTTCTTAAGATCCGCGTAGATGCTCGTGTATCCGTCCGGTGCATTTTCGAGATGTCTTCGGATCCGCTCGATCTGTTCTTCCTCGTCAAATATGCATTCTTCCAGAGCTGCCGTCCTGCAGATCTCCCGGATAAGATCCCTGCAGATCTCCCAGCTTGGCGGATCCGAAGCGACATAGCCCTGCCTCACGGCGAGCACACCGGAAAGTACGCTCGAAGAGGCGTTGATCATCAGCTTGTTCCAGACCGTGAAGCGGATGTTATGGCTGATCGTACAGGGGAATCCGGAGGAGGAGAACAGGGATCTTACGGTTTCGCAGAGGGCTTCATTTCCTGTCAGTGAGCCGATCGTCGTCTCTCCCAGCCCGCTGTGTACGATGACGCTCGTACTCTCACGGTAACTTCCCTGGTTGGTCGTGCCGAGAAGGATCCTGTCCCGAGGAACGAATTCCTGAAGGATCTCCTCATGGCCTGCTCCGTTCTGCAGAGTGAGAATCACTGTATTCGCCCCGATCAGCTGCGCATTTTCTCTGAGGGCCTGCCGCGTGATATAGGCTTTCGTGAAGAGGATGATGAGATCGGCGGGACCGTCTGCAGTGCCGTTCGTAAATGCAGGCACTTTGTACGTTTGAGCCTGTCCGTCCCGTTTGATCGTGACCTGATCACTGTTGATCGTATGGATGTGTGCAGCATTATGTCCTATGAGGATCACTTCAGCGTTTTGAGAGAGTTTCCCTCCGAAGAGGAGGCCCATTGAGCCGGGTCCGATGACAGCAATTTTCATTGAGAGCCCTCCTTGTTTTGATAGTGAAAAGTATATTTAACTATTGATTCTTTGAGTATAAAACATATTTCCATGCTTGTATAGCATCTGACGTGCCCCGCGTTTTTACGATCGCATCCCGGCAGAGAGTCATGTCCCGGTATGCTTTCCCGGGAATCCGACCGGACTCTTCATTCGAAGGAGCAGGTCGAGATATCGCATGGCTTTTTTTGGCCCTTTTACGCTGAGAAACTGCTCTTTCCGGGACATCGCAGAGGACTCCGCAAGCGCACACAGGGTCTCATCCGGTTCGTCGCCGCGATAGCGGATCCGATACCACTCTGCGACCAGGCGGGTGAGTTCTTCCTTGTCAGGGCCGTCAGGGAGAGCCTTCGGGTAGTCAGTAAGCGGCGCGTTTTTCCACTCACCGGGGCAGAGTTTTCGAATCAGATAGAAAATGTCCTCAAGCCTCAGCCGGATCCTGTCCGTTAAGGCTGCTTTTTTAAAACGGATCCTCAGGATCAGCCGGTAGAGCAGCAATATAAGAGCCAGATACAGCGGACAAAGAGCTGCAGCGGTCAGAGCGATCCGGAGAAAAACTTTATTTCCCGGGAGGATGGAGGAATCTTCTGCTGAGAGCGGCTCATCGGGGCCGGGAGGAGGAAGAACAGCTCCGGACGGTCCGCCTGCACTGCCGGCAGAGTCCGGATCGTCTCCGGATCTTTCATTTTCCGCATCCGCTGTCTCCTCGCGCGCCCAGCTTGTCTCCTGCCTTGTGTAATATCCGGCAGTCGGCTCGAAACGCATCCATCCGTATCCGGGGATCCATGCCTCCGGCCAGGCGTGCGCAGAGCTTCCGGAAACCAGATAGAATCCGTCTTCCCGGCGGTCGTAGCGGCAGAGGAAACCCTCGGTATATCTCGCCGGAATTCCGGAAAGCCGCAGGAGCAGGACCATGGCGGAGGCATAGTGAGCGCACCAGCCCTCCTGGACTTCAAAGAGGAAGGCATCCGTGACATTCTCCTTTTTCGAATAATCCGCTTTCGTGTTATATCGGAACTGACGGAGAAAGGTCTCGACTGCAAGGCACTTTTCATAGTCACTGCCGCAGGACTCTGTGACGGATTCCGCAAGCGACCGCATCCGCTCCGTTGCTCCGTCCGTGTTCAGGCAGACGGGAGCAGGGCCTTCCGAATTTCGCTCTGCCCATGATAAGTAATCAGCTTCTGAAAGAAGTTCAGATGTTTTGACGCCGGGAAGATCTCCGAGAACTTCGCGGAGCTCTTCGAACGACGGGATTTTCTGCGCATTGGACTCGCAGAGACGGATCATTCGGTCAAAGGAATCCGACCCGGTGTCCACGTCGATCCAGGACGCGTCAAAATATGTTCCCCTTCCCTGTGTTTTTCTGAAACGGAAGGTACCGGGGGAGTTCTCTGTGAGCGAAGCATTTCTGAGATCGACCGCGAAGGTGTATTCGGGGAGGATTATATCCCTCGTGTGCAGATATCCGTACTCTATCCGGGCATGTCCGTCGGATATGAAGACGGATGCATCCGCTGCATTCTGCCCGGCCCGTACAAGTGCCGCGGCGAGATTTATGATGTCTTCACCCGGAAGGGCTTCATCTGCTCTGCCTGTCCATCCCTTGTCTTCGGGAATCATGTAGTGCACACCTGCAAAGTAGGTGCGGTCTGCGGTATTTTTCCTGTCGATTTTGAGCTGGACCCGGTCTTCATGTCCCTTGGGCTTTGCGAAAGAGCCCATGCCGCTGTAGGACGCGCTCTGCGCATCTCCCGGAACCCAGGAAAATCGAACCCGGATTTCCTCAAAGAGGTAATCGATCTGTTCCAGTGCGTCCTGCCCGGCTTTGACGGCAAAAGACCAGTCAAGAGGTTCCGCTGATCTGGGAAATGTAAGGCACAGTGCCTCAAATATAAAGAGAAGCATAAAATACTTTTGTGCGGACGGGTTGATAAAGGAAAGAATCTCGAAGAGGACCAGCACGAGGACGGAAGCGGTCGTGAGGGCAGAGAGGGATCTGTCAAAGAGGAAACCGCATAGAATCCCTGTGAGGAGGGCGGCAGTGAGAATCCTGCTTCCGACCCTTCCGCGTAAATGAAAAACCGTTTCCTCCGTGGAAGAAAGGCTGCTTTTCTCGGAGGAATGAAGACTGTTTCCTTCCGGAGAATGAAGTCTGTTATCTTCCGGAGAATGAAGTCCGTTTCCATCCGCGGAAGGAAGACTGTTTTCTTCCGTGAAAGGAAGGCTGTTTCCGTCCGTGGAAGGAAGAGTGTTCCCTTTTCGGGAATGAAAACGGGGTCCTTCTGCTGTGAGGAGTCCGATGAGCAGAAAGATGCCGCCTGAGAGAAGCATGCTTTTCGGTGCGTCAGCATTTTCTCCGCTGTTCAGCCATGTAAAGAGCAGAAAAACAGAAAGTACGAGCGCGGCGCAGGAGAAGAGTCCGAGAATCGGCTTGCCGGAGAGTTCACCGGCCAGGAGCGACACGGACAGCAGGAAAAGGAAAGGGAGCCTTCCGGAAAAGGAGCAGCCGAAAAAGACCTCCAGCATTTCAAGGGCTGCGAGAGCCGCCAGAAGTCTCATGATGAAACGGACTGCCGCAGGTTCGGTCAGTATGCGGAAGAACCTGCGCGTGTGATCCATAAAAGGTACCTCCTTAGTAATTCAGTGTGGGAAACCCTGTGTTTCTGCAATCGGCGGGTTAAACAACATCCTGCCCGTCTTAAGCGGCGGGTCTTCATCCCCCAATGCGTTCAAGAACGCCGCCGGCAGATCCCGCAATCCTGTCTCTTCACTCTCTCAAAGGGTGTCCGGCTCTGTAAAGAGGCCGGGGTCTCCGGGAAAGGACTCTTCAGAAACCGTAAGGAGCAGCGCTTTCCCGCTCTGTTCTCGGAGCTTTTTCATATCAGGGGCGGTTTCTGATGTATAAATACCATCTGCAAGGGTCCTGTAAAAAGCGTCGAAAGCCGGAGCGCTGTCGATGACTGTGGAACGCCATCCGGATTTTTCGTACCAGATCCGGATCCGTTTGCCCATCCGGACAAAATACCATACTACCGAGACGACGCAGGTGTAAAAGCTGTCTCTGCGAACAATCTCTTCAAAGGTCAGAGGGCTTTGAGATGCCATGAGGAGAAGGCAGACTTCCTGCATTTCATTTTCCCCCGGAAGACGGGAGAGAAGCTCACCCTGGCGGGCCGAAGCCTTCCAGTGGATCCTGTTCAGACGGTCTCCCGGGACGTAACGGCGGAGGTCATTGCCCGGAAGGACGTCCTCTCTGTATGCCCTTGAACGGTCAGAGGCCAGCGCTTCGCGGATTTTTCGGACGTCGGAGGATTCTTCGATGATCGGACGGACACACAGCCGCAGTTCACTGGGCATGCGGAAACGGAAACGGGCAATACCGAAAGGGCCGTTCACCCGGATCCGCAGGATGCCGACCGGATAAGTCCCGGCATAGAGGCAGCGGAGATTTCCGTTCAGTGTAAGCTTTTCACCGGATCTCAGAGAAAAACGGTTTTGTATGGGAACATTCTCGTAGGAAGCGAGACGTTCTTCCCACTCGAAGGAGAGGTCTCCCATGGGCAGAAGACCCGTATTCTCAAGCTGGATCTCAAAAGGAACAGACTCCCCCTTTGTGCAGAAGACGTCCGGCGTGCTCTGGTAAATGCGGAGCGTTAAGAAGATGATCAGGACATAGAGGAGCCAGAACGGGAGGGAGAGAAGGACCGTATAGAAGACAAGGTAGGGGAGCGGGCTGCCGTAGAAGCTCACCCACAGGGTGGAGAGGAGCAGGGCGGCAGGATACAGGAGCAGGTGATACGGCCGGTCAGGATTTTCCCGTAGTTTTTTCTTCATGAGCGGTGTGCCTCCGGACTCTGCTTATTCGGGTATGGGTACTTCATAAAGCGCCCGTTCGATGATCTTTTCTCCGTTCACAGACCGCATCACGGCTTCCGGAGCGATGATCAGGCGATGAGCGAGCACCCGCTTTGCGTTATTCCGGATATCCTCCGGGGTGCAGAAGTCGCGGCCGTTCAGATATGCCAGAGCTCTCGCAGTCTGCAGAAGATCGAGAAAGGCTCTCGGGCTTGCTCCGCAGAGGACGTCGCCGCCTGTCCGCGTGAATTCCACGAGAGAAGCTGCGTAGTCGATCAGATCCTCATGGACAGAGATTTTGCGCACTGCCTGTTTGGCGTCGAGAATTTCATTTTCGGTAAGGACCGGTCTGGTCTCCTCATGAAGGCTTCCGTCGAGAAAGAGGCGCGCCATCTCACGGCTGACAGCGGGAGTGGGATAGCCGAGGGAAATTTTCATCATAAAACGGTCCATCTGTGCTTCGGGAAGAGCGTAGGTCCCGATCGATTCCACAGGATTCTGTGTGGCTGCGACCATGAAGGGTTCCGGAAGTTTCAGAGTTTCCCCGTCTACCGTCACGCAGTGTTCTTCCATCGCTTCGAGAAGCGCAGCCTGTGTGCGAGGGGACGTCCGGTTGATCTCGTCCGCAAGAAGAATCTGGTGCATGATGGGACCGGGAAGAAACCGAAATGTCCCGGTCTGCATATCATAAAGGTTGAGGCCTGTGATGTCCGAGGGAAGGGTGTCCGGCGTGAATTGGATGCGGCTGACAGAAAGTGCCAGAGAATCGGCCAGAGCACGGATGAGAGATGTCTTTCCGACCCCGGGGACATCTTCAATCAGGATGTGTCCGCCGGAGAGGAGACAGACGAGCACTGCGTCGATGGCTTTGTCTGCGCCGAGAATCCGCTGGGCGATATTGTCGTGAAGACGTTTCAGTGGGGATTTGTTCATGGCGTTGCACTCCGAATAGAACCGTCGATCGATGGAAAGATTTCATGACCTGAACTTCCCACATGTATTTATGGGGCGGCGACCGGGAATAAATAATTTCCTGAGGAGGGCGTCCGAGCACGGCCGGTACTTCATATTTTTAAAGCCTGTGGCTTCAAAAATATGTTAGTACC
>CADABA010000087.1 GCA_902785985.1 uncultured Lachnospiraceae bacterium | reverse complement strand
ATTTTGATCCATGGTTACAGGCTGAAACTGACTAAAAAGTTAGTTCTAATCCCGTATCCATTCAATACTGTTTTTGGTTTGTTCCATTCAAGAAACATTAAATGTAAAGAATTTTCGAGTATAATGTGTTTCGCTGTTCAGTTATCAATGTGCTCTTTGCTGCTGTTCTTTGCGACAGCTTTAATAGAATATCAACTTGTACCCGGCATGTCAAGCACTTTTTTTATTTTTTTTGAGATATTTTTTTATTTTTCCGGCCGCAGGTTTCGTCCCTCTAAGGCTTGTATCTCTGTTCTTCCCGGACACTATATCTGGTATCGGACCGTGATCTGCGCAAATATCCCTTTTCCGGTATCGGACCGTGATCTGTGCAAATTTCCCGTTTCTGGTATCGGACCATGATCTGTGCAAATTTCCCTTTTCTGGTATCGGACCGTGATCCGTGCAAATATCCCGTTATCCGGAATAACCGTATACAGGATCAGAGATGCGCTCCCATAACATAGCGCTCCGCCAGATAGACTAGATTGTACTCTTCCAGCATAGACAGCATCGGGCTTGCCTGCACAGCCTGGAGAAGATTCCCGCCCGTTTCGGTAAACTCAAAAAGATGCAGGATGGCGAGCAACACCCAGACACCGATCAGGCCTTCCAGAAGTCCGAGTACAAACCCCATGACCCGATCGACCTGCCGGACACCCGGAAACTCGACAAATTTATGCAGAATGATCGCCACGATCACAAGAATTACAACAGAAAAAATAATCGTCAGAATGACCGCAGTGGCATACAGGAGAAGTCTTTTGACAGCATCCTTAAGATAATTCTGTATCGATTCCGAGCGAATGGCACCGGCATCCCTGTTTTGCAGAGCAGCTCCCAGCTCATCTGAAACCGGAATATATTTAAGAAGACTGTTATCCATACCTGCTGCGATTTTCTCTGTTTCCGTGCCGACGATATTCCACGCCGTCTTCTCCAGATACGAATTGACATTCTGAGAATTCCTGATCACATTATACGTTTTGGGGGAGAACATGAGCGTCATGACAAAAAGCCCGATCACAAAAAGCGTGGTGATCATTGCTCCGTAGAACCCTTTGATAGCCCCCTTCACCGCAACGAGAAGAATATAGATAATTACAATCAAAGTCAAGAAATCAATTTCCCAGATAAATTCCATAACTTCCCCCGCATTCCTTTCCAACTGATTGTCTGTCCCCTGCGCATTAGCACACATGACCGGAGAACAGTCTGTTCCGCAGATGACATTGCCACGAGGAACGCCTCGGCGTTCTTGCATCGATGCGTTTACGTGCGAAGCACCTTCCTGTTTGCGCTGCTGCGATCTGCCGAGGGCAGCTTTGCGCATTCATCTCATGATTGAAATCACAGGAATTCTGCAGCATAGATTCATCGGCAGTGTCAAAAAAAGCGCCCTGCTTTCCCAGGCCTGCACGGGCGCTTTGCTCCATTTTTCACATTACCTGCCTCAATACTTCCGGTATATCATTCCCTTATTCGAACCGTATCATGAGCGCCTGCATATCGGTGATGACAAAATACTTATTCCTGCCCAGCTTAAGCATGTCATAGATGATCCCTTCATTCAGACTGCCCGCGAATCGGCGCACGCCTCTCTTCGAATAAACTGCTGCTTCAGACCCGTTCACCAGAAGGATCTCATTGTTGTACATATGGATCTTTTCATAGATGATATCGACATAACTCTTCGACACAAAAGCACCACCGGATGAATAGATTTCCATCCTGTACCGATGTTCCGGATCGTCACTTGAAAAAATGAACCCGATATATTTATCATCATGAAAACAGCTCTCGATCTCATCCGCAAAATCGACCGTCTTCACGGCCTTCGGCTCCTGCTCTCCGCGGTAGACTGTAAAGCCGTTATCCCGTACAGCCATCAGAGAATTTCCGCCGTAATACCGAAGTTCCGGAACGATCGTTCCTGCCAGTTCATGCGTCGCAAGCACATGCTCATCACTTGTACTGTCCCTGAAATCGTAAAAAACGAGTTTTGACCCCACTGCTCCGCCCGAGACAGTGACATAGGAGACTGCCATGTATTTTCCATCGTCCGATATATCAAGAGCCGTCGGACTTCCGGTCTCCCTTGCGGATACATTGACAGCCGCGATCACCTGCCCCTGCGCATTGTAATACTGAATCTCCGACTCATCCTGCAGATCGAGTATGGCTGCCACAGTGCCGTTTTTTGACACACGCGCAGAAAGAATGGGCATATTTGCATTGAACGATCCGATTGCCCCTTTCGAGTCACAGATATGGATCAGTGTACCCCGCTTATCGTAAATGAGGATCGTATCGCCGCACACATCCACGACCGGCTGCGTCATATTGAACGCGTAGCTCCAGATCTCCTGCATATCCTTCTTCAGAAGCGACGCCCCGTCTGAGGAATAACGCAGAACATTGCCATTCACATAACTGTACGTGGAGATCGTGTCCATCTGTTCCTCTGATTCAATGACTTCATACGAGGAATAGCTGTGATGAATGACCATGTACCGTATAAGAAAGAACAGCAGCACGCCGGCCGCACAGATCAGGACCGTCCTGATGTAGATCCTGCGTCTGTGTTTCCTGAGCCGGATGTCATATTCATCCTCACCAGGGGAGGGAGTACCTGTGAGCATCATTTTCAATTGTCCAAGCCAGTTTTTTAATTTCTCTGCAAGAGCACCCATATACCACCCGGTATAACTTTCTTTTCACATGCATGTTCCCTGCCTCCCATGCGCCTCTGCGGCGCGGAGAAAAAGAACTGCAAATAGCATTTCAAAAAGACGGAGTGCAGCCCGAAAGACAGTTCTTCCCGCACACCCCGTCAAAAGCTCTCAGCTCGCTTCACTGAGATGCCTGTTATTCCTCACACACAAAAGCCTTTGTGTGCTCATAAATTCCCTGCGCATCGAGGCCGAAATACTTATAAAGCTCCTGCGCCGGACCGGATACGCCGAAGCAGTCCGGAATACCGATTCTTGTGACCGGGACCGGACATCTCTCGGTAATTGCCTCGCAGACTGCGCTGCCGAAGCCGCCGATCACGGAATGCTCCTCCACGGTAACGATCTTCCCCGTCTCACGCGCTGCCTTGACAAGGATCTCCTCATCGATCGGTTTGATCGTATGGATATTGATCAGACGCGCGCTGATTCCGTCTTTAAGAAGAAGGTCACACGCTTCCATAGCCGCTGTGACCGGAAGTCCTGTCGCCACGATCGTCACATCGCTTCCGTCGCGAAGGGTAATTCCCTTTCCGAACTCGAACGTATAATCCTCCGCCGAGTTAAAGACCGGAGACGCAAGTCTGGCGAGACGCAGATAGACCGGACCTTCAATGGCATAGGCTGCTCTCACGGCAGCTCTGGTTTCCACATCATCCGCAGGCTGAATGACCGTCATATTCGGAATGACGCGCATGAGCGCAATATCCTCGATACACTGATGAGACGCTCCATCCTCTCCGACTGATACGCCGGCATGAGATGCGCAGATCTTGACATTCAGTTTCGGATAAGCGATGGAATTGCGGATCACTTCATATGCGCGGCCGGTCGCGAACATCGCGAAGGAGCTCGCAAAGACGACCTTTCCGGTCGATGCAAGGCCGGCAGCGATCCCCATCATGTTGCCTTCCTGAATGCCAACGTCAAAAAACCTCTCAGGAAACTTTTTCCCGAAGAGCGCAGTCTGTGTGGATGCAGCAAGATCCGCATCCATAACGCAAATATTATCATGCACGGCTCCGAGCTCACAAAGCTCCTGGCCGTAACTTACTCTCGTCGCAATTTTCTTTACATCCGGCATATCTCTTCCCCCGCTTTTGTGAGTTCGTCCATAGCAACCTTAAACTCTTCGGCGTTGGTCGCCTTTCCATGCCAGCCGACGTTATTCTCCATAAAGGAAATGCCCTTGCCCTTCACCGTTTTCATGACGATGCAGGTCGGACATCCTTTCACTGAAGCCGCCTCCTCAAAGGCACGGGCCAGCTGATCGAAATCATTGCCGTCCGCGACATTGATCACATGGAATCCGAATGCTTCAAACTTTTTATCAATCGGATAGGGAGAATTGACTTCACTTAAGTGTCCGTCGATCTGAAGATCATTGTTATCTACGATTACGCACAGATTGTCAAGCTTCCGGTTGCCTGCGAACATGGAGGCTTCCCATACCTGTCCCTCTTCAAGTTCACCGTCGCCGAGAAGTGTGTATGTTCTGTACGGCTCATTGCTGATCTTCGCAGAAAGTGCCATTCCGACTGCCGCAGAATACCCCTGTCCAAGAGAGCCCGTCGACATATCGACACCGGGTGTCATAAAACACGGATGTCCCTGAAGTCTCGATCCGAAACGGCGGAGCGTCTTCATCTCCTCCATCGGGAAGTAGCCCCTCGCCGCAAGAGCGGCATAAAGTGCAGGCGCAGCATGCCCCTTGGAGAGGACGAACCGATCCCGATCCGGCTTGTCCGGATCTTCCGGGTCAATATTCATAACATTGTTGTAGAGATACACGATACATTCTGTTGCAGACAGAGACCCTCCCGGATGTCCGCACTTCGCGTGAAATGTGCCGACAATGATGCCCTTCCGGACTTCATTGGCGGTCAGGAGCAATTCTTTTTTGTTCATAACTGCCTTCTCCCTTCCAGCGCCCTCAGTAAAGTCACCTCGTCAATATTCTCCAGGTCTCCTCCCACAGGAACTCCGCTGGCGATCCTGGTCACCCGGATGCCTGTCGGTTTGATCAGCCTGCTGATATACATCGCCGTCGTTTCACCCTCCAGGGATGAATTTGTGGCGATGATCACCTCATCGATATCTCCCGAAAGTCTGGCCATCAGCTCCTTCAGCCGGATGTCATCAGGCCCGATCCCGAGCATCGGAGAAATTGCACCGTGCAGTACATGATAAACGCCACCATACTTGCCGGTTTTTTCATATGCTGTCTGATCCCTCGGCGTCTCAACGACCATAATCGTCTTTTTGTCCCGCTTCGGGTTGCTGCAGACGGGACACAGTTCTGCGTCTGTCAGCGTACAGCAGTTTTTACAGTACCGCACATTTCGTCTTGCGTCAAGTATGCTGGCCGCCAATCGCTCTGCTTTTTCAGCCGGCTGGCTGATAATATAGAATGCCAGGCGCTGCGCCGTTTTCGGCCCGATGCCCGGCAAATGGGATAGCTGCTCCACAAGCGCGGAGATATATCCACTAAAATAGTCCACTGCCAAGGCCTCCCATACCGCCGCCGAACTGTCCCATCATCTTTGCTTTCTGATCGTCGACCTGCTTGAACGCCTCATTCAGTGCGGCGATGATCATGTCCTCGAGCATCTCGACATCTTCCGGATCGACAGCTTCCGGATCGATCGTAAGCTTTGTCACTTCTTTTTTCCCGTTGACAGTGACTTCGACCGCACCTCCTCCGGATGTCGATTTAAATTCCGACTCCTCAAGTGCCTTCTGGTTCTCTTCCATCTGGCGCTGCATTTTCTGCGCCTGTTTCATCAGGTTATTCATGTTGCCAGGCATGCCGCCTGAGAATCCGCCTCTTCTTGCCATTTTTTCCTCCTTATATATGGAAGTTTCAGCCAATCAGGAACGCCTCGGCATTCCTGCCGCGCCGCGCTTACGTGCGAAGCACCTTCCTGTCTGCGCGGCTGCGATCCGCCGCAGACTTTCATCTCTGACGCTTACTTTGCGACCCATGTCTGAATCAGGTGTCACTTTACATATTCATCTCATGATTGAAATCACTGGATTTCTGCGTCAGGGATCAAAACAACGAGAATTCTGCGCCACAGAGTAAATAACGAGAATTCTGCATCAGAGACTAATATATCAGAAATCCTCTGAAACTTCCACGGAAACATTGATCTTACTGGTATCCTTCAGAATATCTTCAACTGAAATACCGTAAAGCTTTCCTCCCTTTTCGTGAGAACTCTTCAGCACGACCTCCACTTCCCGGCCGTACCGCTTTCTGACAGCCTCCTGTATCTCCCCGCAGTACCTGTCGACATCCCGGGATCCGGACTCGATATAACCGTCGAGCGTGCTGTTCGCAGAGCGGATGTACAGTTTTCCATCCATATCCACGGCATTGTAGAGAGGTTCGGATTTTATGAGCAGCCCTCTGAGCAGCCCGCTGTCGACTTCCTGCCTGACAGATTCCCATTCCGCCCGGATCTGCTGAAGTTCCTCCGGCGCAGCGTGCGGCGGAGGAGCAGTCTCCTCTTTCGGCTCCGGATAGGACTTCTCATTTTCGGAAAACGCGCTGCCGTTTCCGGAGTCCCGCACAGGTACGCCGAATGTCTGAAGCTGATCGAGCCTGTCTTCCAGCGCACGGACCCGGTCCCTGAAAGCAGCATCTGTCGCCTCCATCTGCGGGCGGCACAGCCTTACGATCGCGACCTCTGTGAGCACGCGCCTGTTCGATGCAAGCCGCATCGAATTCCAGAGATCTGACAGAATACGGATATAGCGCATCACCGTCTCAGGCTCAACATGGGATGCATGCATTTTCAGCACTTCCAGCTGTTCATCTGAAGCGTCCACCGCTTCGAGCGCCTCATCCGATGTCGCTGCGAGCAGAAGATTCCTCATATACCAGAGGAAATCGCTGACGAACTGCCCGACTTCCCGGCCGCGCTCCATGATTTTTTCGAAAATCAGGACGGCGCGTCCCGCATTTCCGGCAATGATCTCCCCCAGAAGTTCTCCGAATACATCTGTATCCACTGCGCCGAGCGCAGAAAGAGCTTTCTCATAGGTCAGGGTCTCCCCCATATAAAACGCCATGCACTGGTCGAGCAGGGACAGCGCATCACGCATGGACCCGTCCGCGGAGCGGGCCACGAACCGGAGCGCGCGGTCCTCAGCTTCGACATTTTCGCGCTCAGTAAGCTCCCGCATCCTCGCGATGATCGTCTCCTGATCGATCCGGCGGAAATCATAGCGCTGGCACCTTGACAGGATCGTGGTCGGGATCTTTCCGGATTCGGTCGTTGCCAGAATAAATATTATATAAGAAGGAGGTTCCTCAAGCGTCTTCAGGAGCGCGTTGAATGCCCCGGCAGACAGCATGTGAACCTCATCGATAATGTAGACTTTGAAATTTCCCTGTGTCGGACGATAGCGCACTTCCTCCACGATCTCACGAATATTATCGACGCCGTTGTTGGAAGCGGCGTCGATCTCGATGACATTCATAGAGTTTCCTGCCGCGATCGCGCGGCAGGAAGCACACTCGTTACATGGACTGCCGTCCACAGGATGCTCGCAGTTCACGGCCTTTGCCATGATCTTTGCGACAGATGTCTTTCCTGTTCCTCTCGTACCGCAGAAGAGGTAGGCATGCTGGGTGCGGCCGGCCTTTACCTGATTTTTCAAAGTCTTTACAATATGATCCTGGCCTTTGACCTCCTCAAATGTCCGGGGCCTCGCTTTGCGGTACAGAGCAACATAGGACATAGATCAATCTCCGAAGCTGATACCCATGAACTTGGCAAGCTGGACAGTCTGATCTTCCGGATCGACCATCTTGAGCTGTCCGGCACTTGCCTCGAGCGGTACCTTAACGATCTGGTTATTAACAGAAGCTACCATGTAGCCGTATTCTTCATCAATGATAAGCTTTGACGCATATACGCCGAGCTTTGTGGACAGGACTCTGTCGAACGGATCCGGTGAGCCGCCGCGCTGTACATGACCCGGGACCGTCACGCGGACCTCAGATCCTGTTCTCTCGGTGATGTCAGCTGCAAGCTTGTAGGAAACAGACGGATACTCCTTGAGGAGTTTCTCCATCGCTTTCTTTCTGTCTTTCTTCTTGAGCTCAGCCATCTCCTTGGAGATTGCGCCCTCAGCGACTGCGAGGATCGTGAACTTCTTGCCGCTTGAATGACGCTTCTCAATAGCGGCGCAGACCTTGTCAAGATCATACGGGATTTCCGGAAGAAGGATGATATCCGCACCGGAGGCAACACCGGCGCTCAGTGTCAGCCAGCCTACCTTATGACCCATGACTTCAACGATAAAGACGCGGCCGTGGGAGGAAGCTGTCGTGTGGATCTGGTCAATCGCTGTCGTCGCAATGTCGATTGCAGACTGATAGCCGAATGTAAGGTCTGTTCCCCAGATATCGTTGTCAATGGTCTTCGGAAGATGAATGACATTGAGTCCTTCCTCACGAAGAAGGTTCGCTGTCTTCTGTGTTCCGTTTCCACCGAGAATAACGACGCAGTCGAGACGAAGCTTGTAGTAATTCTGCTTCATGGCAGCGACCTTATCAAGGCCGTTTGCATCCGGAACTCTCATCAGCTTGAACGGCTGTCTTGAGGAACCGATGATCGTGCCGCCGCGCGTGAGAATGCCCGAGAAATCGTTGGATGTGAGCAGGCGGTAATTTCCATAGATCATGCCCTTATAGCCTTCGATAAACCCGTAGATCTCAACATCCTTGAGATTATTGGTCAGACCCTTGACAACGCCGCGCATTGTGGCGTTGAGCGCCTGGCAGTCACCGCCGCTGGTTAAAAGACCGATTCTTTTCATGACTTATACCTTCTTTCCTTTTCCTGTAATAGATAAACACGTATTGTCCCGCCTGATTTCACGCTGAACAGTTAATAAAATTATACACTTCTTATTCCTGTTTGACAATTCGTGTTTTTTCTGCTATTCTCATAACATCCGTGCAGCCGGGGCATTAGCGGGGCCCTGTAACCTGCAGTCCGCTACAGCAGGGGTGATGCCGATCCGAGGGTCTGTATTTATGGAGC
>CADABA010000086.1 GCA_902785985.1 uncultured Lachnospiraceae bacterium | reverse complement strand
ACACCTCCTTATCCTTTAGACACTTCGGATATTATACCGAGTGAAACCTTTGCTTGTCAATAACTTTATTGAAAAACTTTCATGACCGTACAGGGGGTGTACCAATCAATGGGACCTGCGCCTGTAAGCAGGCCCGGAAATCACTCAGTTTACTTTATGATATGCTTTTTTCAGGCAAGGCCTGCGACCCGGACGGTCTCGCGGGCGATGGCAAGCTCTTCATTTGTCGGAATGACAAAGACCTTGACCTTCGAATCTTCTGTGGAGATCTGGACTTTCTTTCCACGGACAGAATTCTTCTCCGGATCGATCTTGATGCCGAGATATTCAAGATTCTTGCAGACATCTGCGCGAACTGAAAAATCGTTCTCACCGATACCGCCGGTAAATGTAATGGCATCCACACCGTTCATGGCAGCTGTGTAGGAACCGATGTACTTAATGACTCTGTACTTGAAAGCCTTGAGTGCGAGCTGAGCTCTCTCATTGCCTTCTGCTGCCGCTTCTTCAAGATCACGGAAGTCGGAGGAAACGCCTGAAAGGGCTGCGACACCGGACTTCTTGTTGAGGATCGTCAGAACTTCATCGACAGTAAGATTCTCGCCGTTCGCGATCGTCTGGACGACTGCCGGATCCATATCGCCTGAACGTGTTCCCATGATCAGGCCCTCAAGAGGCGTAAGACCCATGGAAGTATCCACGCACTTTCCGCCGATCGATGCGGAGATGGAAGCGCCGTTGCCAAGGTGGCAGACGATGACTCTCTGGTTTCCTTCCGGAAGCTTTCCGAATTTGATGGTCTCGCCGGATACGAACATATGGGATGTTCCGTGGAAGCCGTAGCGGCGGATAGAATACTTCTCATAGTACTTCGGATCGATACCGTAGAGGTAAGCGTACGGCTCCATCGCCATGCCGAAGGTCGTATCGAAAACAGCTACGTTCGGCTTGCCGGGCATAGCTGCCTCGCATGCCTCGATACCCATGAGGTTTGCCGGATTGTGGAGCGGGCCGAGCGGGAAGCACTCTTTGATGACTTCCTTGACCTTCTCGTCAACGAGAGCTCATCGACTGTCTTTACGACGCCGTGGTCTGCATCGACAAGAGCGTCAAGGACGAGCTTGATCGCCTGCTTATGGGTCGGCATCGGGGATTCGACAACGTAGTCTTCCAGTCCCGGGACCTTATGTGTCAGCAAGGAGCCTTCGATACCGATGCGTTCGCATAAACCCTTTGCCTTTACGGACTCATCTGCCGTGTCAATGAGCTGGTACTTGAGGGATGAGCTGCCGGCGTTGATAATTAAGATTTTCATTCTATATTTCCTCTCTTTAAAATATTCAAGTTTATCTTACAGTGCCATTCAAATTCCGTCTGCGCTGCACGCTCTGTTTACCGAGCCGATGCCTTTCTCATTCCGCTTACGCTGAATGGCTTACTGCATCTGCGCCTGAACGGCCGTGATCGCGATAACGCCTACGATATCCTCTGCGACGATATCCTCTGCGGAGCATCCGCGGGACAGATCGTTGACCGGAGCAGCGATTCCCTGTGTCATCGGGCCGTACGCTTCTGCCTTTGCAAGGCGCTGTACGAGCTTATAGCCGATATTTCCTGCATCGAGGTTCGGGAAGATCAGAGTGTTGGCATGTCCTGCGACCTTGCTGCCCGGAGCCTTGAATTCGCCGACAGACGGAACGATCGCAGCGTCAAGCTGAAGTGTGCCGTCAAGCGCGAGGTCCGGATTCTCTTCCTTTGCGATCCTTGTAGCTTCCTCGACCTTTGTGACGTCGTCATGCTTTGCAGAACCCATTGTGGAATAGGAAAGCATCGCGACCTTCGGCTCATCGCCTGTGAGTGCTCTGTAGGAGTCAGCAGAGGACTTTGCGATCGCTGCGAGCTCTTCAGCGTTCGGATTCTGATTCAGACCGCAGTCTGAGAAGACGAATGTTCCGTTGTTGCCGAATTCGCAGTCCGGAACGTTCATAAGGAAGAAGGATGAGACAAGCTTCGTGCCCGGAGCAGTCTTCAGGATCTGAAGGCTCGGACGAAGTGTGTCAGCTGTGGAATGGCATGCACCGGATACAAGACCGTCAGCATCGCCCATCTTGACCATCATAACGCCGTAATATGTATACTGATTGAGCATGATCTCTCTGGCCTTCTCGACCGTCATGCCCTTCTTTGCACGAAGCTCAGCGAACTTCTGCACATATGCTTCTGTCTTATCGGACTTGGCCGGATCTACGATCACTGCGCCTGTGATATCACAGTCAGCTTTATTTGCTGCGACTTCTTCCTCAGAACCGATAATGATGACTTTTGCAAAACCTTCTTTAAGGACCTGCTCGGCAGCCTTATAAGTACGGATATCTTCTGACTCCGGGAGAACGATTGTCTTAAGATCCTGTTTCGCGCGCTCTTTGATCGTATCAATAAAACTCATTTCTACTCCTTTCGATTCGGCCTTCATATACTCTTCGGAGACCTGAGTACTGCGGACAGCTGCGTCCCACATCATTTTCGGATCATGAACCCGGTCATCTGATGCGGTTATGCTTTCACAGATGCGCAAGCACCAACAGGCTTTTCCTGAGCTCATGCCACGATTGTCAACGTATTAATTATACAATTTTCGAAATTTCATAACAAGAGGATTTATGGTATAATTCCGCCATATAAAGTACTAAATGTAGTACAAGAAAGGATTTTGACCTTCAGTAAAATGAAAATCACCGCAGTCATCGCCGAATTCAACCCGTTCCACAACGGACATAAATATCTGCTTGAAGAATGCCGTATCCGCACGCAGGCAGATGCAGTCCTCGTCCTCATGAGCGGGGATTATGTGGAGCGCGGAGCTCCCGCAGTAGCGGACGGATATTTCCGGGCGAGGACGGCTCTCCTTCAGGGGGCAGATCTAGTTCTTTTTCTTCCGTCCCGCTTTGTGCTCCGGTCAGCCGAAGGATATGCGTTCGCCGCGGTCTCCCTGCTCGACAGTCTGGGCTGTGTGGACAGCCTTGTCTTCGGCTCTGAATGCGGGGATATTTCTCTCCTCAGAGAATGCGCACTGAGCCTGTCCGAGGAAACGGATCTCAGAAAAGAGATCCTTCGGAAAAATCTTCGGGAAGGTCTGTCCTTTCCGAAGGCGAGAGCGCTCGCCTACCCGGAGTATGCCTCCCTCCTCGACTCTCCGAACAACATTCTCGGAATTGAATACCTGAAAGCACTGTATTCCATGCGGTCTGCAATCGAGCCCTGCACCGTGAAAAGGATCGGGCCGTCGCACAACGATACGACTCCCGGAAAAGAGTACGCATCGGCGTCGGCGATCAGAAATCTGCTGACAGAAAAGTCGAACGACGGGCAGAAAAGCATCCTCTCTCCCATTCCGCACCGGGTGTGCTCCGAAGAAGCAATCTCTGTTCCGCACTGTGTAAGCTCTGAGGAACTTCTTCCCATTCCGGAAGTGTGTCGGGAAGCCCTCCTTGCCTATTGTAAAGAGCACAGACTCATCACTTCGGACGATTTCTCCCATCTTCTCGGAATCCGGCTGATGGAACTCGGATCACGAGAGGATCTCCTTCTCTATCCGGATGTAGACCGTGATCTCGCCGGAACGATTTTTTCAAATCGGTTCGCATTCACCGGTTTTACCGCATATGCAGATCTCATAAAATCAAAGGCCTACACAATGACGAGGATCCACAGAGCGCTCCTTCGGATCGCGCTCGATCTGCGGGCAGATAGTCCCGCTTGTCCGCTATTTGCCAGAGCGGCAGGATTTACGGCACAGGGAGCGCGTCTCCTCGCAGAGATAAAAAAACACAGTACCATCCCGATCCTTACGAAAAATTCCGAGACGGAAATCCTCACCAAAGAGGCGCGCAGACTCTATGACGAGGAAATCCGCCTCGCAAACATCTACAGGCTGATCCGGGAAGGCAAATCCGGCAGGGCTCCGCAGAATGTATTAAAGACCGGGCTGATCCGCGTGTGATCAGCCCGGTCTTTTTGATACTGTGTTTTTGATTGAATAAAGCTGTTTAGTTTTTAAAGCTGTGGATCGGCGCAGGGATCCTTCCCCTGCGGTTCACGAACCTCTCGCATCCGAAGGAATTGACCGCCATGACCGGCGCATGGCCGAGGAGTCCTCCGAACTCCACGCGGTCTCCTACTTCCTTTCCTTCTGCCGGAATCAGGCGGACAGCAGTCGTCTTCTGATTGATCATGCCGAGTGCCATCTCATCCGCGATAATGCCGGAAATCGTCTCCGCCGTTGTCGAACCGGGGATCGCAATCATATCAAGTCCTACAGAGCAGACGCATGTCATGGCCTCAAGCTTCTCGAGAGAGAGTGCACCCGCCTCAACCGCCTCGATCATTCCCTGATCCTCGCTGACAGGAATAAAGGCACCTGAAAGACCTCCGACGTAAGAGGATGCCATAACACCACCCTTTTTCACCTGGTCATTCAGAAGGGCGAGGGCTGCAGTCGTACCCGGTGCGCCGGGCTGCTCCAGACCGATTTCCTTCAGGATATCTGCGACAGAGTCGCCGATTGCCGGAGTCGGCGCAAGCGAGAGATCTACGATCCCGAACGGGACGCCCAGTTTCTGTGAAGCCTCCCGCGCGACAAGCTGTCCGACACGGGTGATCTTAAAGGCCGTGCGCTTAATTGTCTCACAGAGGACCTCAAAATCAGAATTTCTGCACTCCTCGAGCGCATGCTTGACAACACCCGGTCCGGAGACACCGACATTGATTACACTGTTCCCCTCTGTGACGCCGTGAAAAGCACCTGCCATGAAGGGGTTGTCGTCCGGCGCATTGCAGAAGACGACGAGCTTCGCACATCCCAGTGAGTCACGTTCACGCGTCTCGAAGGCAGCTTCCTTGATCATCTGGCCCATCAGGCGGACTGCATCCATGTTGATTCCGGTCTTTGTGGATCCGACATTTACGGAGCTGCACACCCGGTCTGTCAGGGCGAGCGCTTTCGGGATCGAGCGGATCAGATTTTCGTCTGCGGTCGTCATTGCTTTCGAGACAAGGGCAGAGTATCCGCCGATAAAGTTCACGCCTACGCTCTTGGCGCATTCATCCAGCGTTTTCGCGATCTCCACAAAGTCCTCGGGACACCGGCAGGCCGCTCCGCCGATCAGCGCGATGGGAGTCACGGAAATTCTTTTATTGACGATCGGGATACCGTACATCGACTCGATCTCTTTTCCGGTCGGGACGAGATTTTCGGCTTCCGAAAGGATCTTCTTTCTGATATTTTCACAGAGAGTCGCAAGATCTCCGCTTATACAGTCGAGCAGAGAGATCCCGAGTGTGATCGTTCGCACATCGAGATTCTCGTGCTTTATCATTTCGTTGGTCTCGTTTACCTCAAAACGGGTAATCATGGGCTTCACCTCTTAAAGATATTCAGATACGGTGCATCATCTCAAAAATGTCCTCATGCTGCGTATGGATATTCACCCCGATCTCCTCTCCGATCTGATGGAGCTCATGCCGGATCTCCGCAATGGATTTCGACGACTTCGACGTGTCAGTGATCATCATCATATTGAAGAAACCGTCGACGATCGTCTGAGAAATGTCAAGGATGTTGATTTCATTGTTTGCAAGATAGGTACAGACCTTCGCGATAATTCCGACAGCATCTTTTCCTACGACGGTGATAATTGTCTTCTGCATATTCCCTCCTTAAGAACCGGTCCGATAAGAACGTTCCGGCATCCTCTCTTTTTCCTTTTTTGCGCCGGCATTACCAGACGACAGACTCCGAGATCCTGTCCCTGTGCGCGATCGTGATATTAAAATCCTTTGAGTTATAGGGATTATCCCCATTCGTTACTTCCTGGCTGACCGTCTCGTACGCCAGAGCTTCATAATTATTCTCGTGTGAGAGATGTCCGAGAAAGACATGCCGGATATTGTCGTGCAGCAGGCCTCCGAGAAGCTGTCCGCAGGTCTCATTGGACAGATGGCCATGCTCGCTCAGAATACGGCGCTTCAGGTAATAAGGATACCTCCCGGCCTCCAGCATATGCACGTCGTGGTTCGATTCGAGCAGCAGGACATCCAGATTCCTGAGATTATCCACAATATAATCGTCAAAGCAGCCCATGTCTGTTGCCACGGCACAGGTCTTTTCGTCATGAATGATCCTGAATCCTACCGGTTCGGCTGCGTCGTGAGAGATCCTGAACGGATGGATCCTGAGATCTCCTATTTCAAAATCCATGTCCGCGCAGATCACATGCAGGAGATCTGTCGGGATCTTCCCAATGGATGTACTCCCTTTTATATAATCAATTGTTCCCTTCGTCGCGTAAATCGGAAGACCGTACCTTCTCGCAAGGACTCCGATCCCCTTAATATGATCCGAATGTTCATGTGTCACGAGGATCCCGTCCATATCCTTGGTCGTCATATCGATCTCATTGAGACCGCGCTCGATCCTTGCACCTGAGATCCCGGCATCCACGAGCACTGAGGTCGTATCGCTTCCCGCATAAATGCAGTTCCCGCTGCTTCCGCTGGAAATACTGCAGAATTTCATAAATAACCTCCATTCAACAGGCTGCACCGCAGCCCGGAACAGTCTTAAACATTCCTTTCGTCGATTGCGAAACGCTGCTTTTCATGTAAATTGTATGAACATTCAAACGGCTTCCGCGCCGAGAACTTCTAACATTCACTCAAGAGTTCACACAATTTCATTTCAAGCAGAGTTCGCAATTGCCTCTTAAGGATTCCTTATCAACAAAGAAAGTCTCTCGTCAATCTCGCAGAAAGCTTTTTCCGGCTCTCCGCCATTGTCGATCTTTACGCTGCAGCCGGCTTCGAACGCTTCTTCCGACAGCTGGCTCGCCATCATATTGCGGATCCGTGTCATGTCATATCCCCGGCTTTCAGCCAGTCGTTTCGTCCGCACGTCTTCGCTCGCATAAATACACCACAACTCATCGCAGATTTCATCATAATGCTCTTCAATTAAGAGGGCTGCTTCTATGACGTACACCCCTTTTCCTCTTGCTCTCGCCTCCGCCGTAAAGGCATCAGAGGTCCTGCGCACGGCGGGATGAATGAGTCCGTTCAGGGCTTTTTTCATTTTTTCATCGGAAAAGACGATCCGGGCGATCTGTGCGCGGTCCAGTCTCCCATCCGGAAGGACAATGTCCTTCCCGAAAAGGGCGATGGTCTCGTCATAGCACAGGCCTCCGATCTCAAGCATCTCCCGGCTCACATCATCGAGCACCAGGATGTTCGCGTCCCATTTTTCCTGCAGATACTTAAGGACGCTGCTTTTTCCAGCCCCGACGCCTCCCGTCACTCCGATGACGATACTCTTTTTCATTGATGCAATGAGTTCTTTTCGTTCATTTTCAGTCATGTCAATGTACCGTTTTCAGTTATTTCGCTTCGTACCAGTCGCTTCCGATATGGCAGTCCGTCTCGAGCTCGACCCTGAGCGATGCGGCGGCTTTCATCTCCTCCTCGAGGATCTCTCTGGCCTTTTCCGCCTCCTGTTGCGGCGCCTCGATCAGAAGCTCGTCATGGATCTGAAGGATGAGCTTCGATTCCATTTTTTCTGCAGCAAGCCGCTTAGCCACACGGACCATGGCAATCTTTATGATGTCCGCAGCAGTCCCCTGGATCGGACTGTTCATCGCAACACGCTCCCCGAAATTCCTCTGCATAAAGTTCGAGGACTTGAGTTCGGGGATCGGACGTCTGCGGCCGAACAGGGAGACGGCATACCCCTTCTCCTTCGCCGAATTCACGAGATCGTCCAGAAATGTCCTGATCGACGGATAGGTAAGAAAATACTGGTCAATATAATCCTGTGCTTCCTTCCGGGAAATGGAAAGTCCCTGTGAGAGACCGAAGCTGCTGATTCCGTACACGATCCCGAAATTGACGGCCTTGGCGTTCCGTCTCATCTGGTCTGTTACCTCACTGTAGGGCACGTGGAAGACCTGCGACGCCGTTGCCGCATGGATATCCTTGGCTTCCCTGTAGGCTTCGATCAGCTTTTCGTCCCCGGACATGTGCGCCAGGACTCTCAGTTCGATCTGGGAATAGTCCGCGTCGACAAAAACGCAGCCTTCCCTCGGATAGAAACATTTCCGGATCCTTCGGCCGAGATCTTCGCGCATGGGTATATTCTGAAGGTTCGGGTCTGTGCTGGACAGCCGGCCGGTTGCGGTGATCGTCTGGTTAAAGGTCGTGCGGATACGGCCGTCCTCCTCGATACAGGTCAGGAGTCCGTCCGCATAAGTCGATTTCAGTTTTGAATAGGTCCTGTACTCGAGAATGTCCGCGACGATCTTATGGTCAGGTGCCATTTTCTCCAGGACATCCGCAGCTGTTGAATATCCCGTCTTTGTCTTCTTCCCGCCCGGAAGCTTCATTTTCTCAAAGAGGATCGTTCCGAGCTGCTTCGGGCTGTTCAGATTGAACTCTTCTTCCGCTTCCGCATAGATTTCCTCCGTCAGTTCACGGATCCGCACGGAGAGCATCTCCCCATACTCAATAAGCGCCTTGCGGCTGGCCAGAATGCCTTCCTTTTCCATCTGTGCCAGGACACAGGTAAGCGGCATCTCCACACTTCGGAAGAGGTCTGCCATATTTTCACTGTCCAGTTTACTGAGAATCGGATCCTTCGCATTTCTGGCGGTAAATGCTGCATACCCGGCGCAGAGCGCAAGATTCTGTGAAAGATCCTCCGTCTTCTCCGTCTCCTCTGTCTCGGTCATTCCGGCGATCGGGAGCGTCATCTGCTTTCCGTTCCGGATCGCCTTCTTCTCCGCTTCCTTAAGCCAGGCCGCCGGTCCCTTTTTCCCGATAAGCTCCTCGCGTGTCTTCACCGTCATGCCAAGGTATCCGGTCGCGATATCACCGTAATCCCAATCGGACCTCAGCGGATCGATCAGATAAGCGCCGATCACACAGTCCGTCCACTTCTCTGCGTCCTGAAGCCCGAGGAATCTGGCCGCATCCTTGACATTACAGGAGGCGATCTCTTCTCCCGCCCGGCAAACGGTAAGAAGAACATCCCGTGCCGCATCGGCGGAAATTTCCTCTCCGATCCTGAAAGCGTACGTCTCACTGCCGGAAAATGCAGCGGCGTAGGGCACACCCTTCTCCATAAGAACCTCAATTCCGGCTGTGCTTTCGTCCCTGCGAAGAGCTGCAGCAGCTTTTTCTCCTGCGCTGTTCAGTTCTTCTTCAGTTTTCAGGAGATGTACGGAAACATCCTTCTTTGCATTTTCCGTCTCCTTCTCCTCGAAAAGATAGAAAAGGCTCCGGAAATTCAGGCTCCGGAACATCTCATACGATTTCTCGTTGTAGATATTTCCCAGACGGAACGCGTCATAATCTGCTTCGACCGGTGCGTTGAGACGGATCGTCGCAAGATCCTTGGAAAGCACAGCGAGGTCATAATGATCCTGCATGGCGTTCTGGGCTTTCTTCGGCCTGATCTCGTCGACGTGTGCATGCGCGTTCTCGATCGAGTGATATTTCTCTATAATGGCAAGGGCCGTCTTCGGCCCGACTCCGGGAAGCCCCGGGATATTATCGGAAGAATCACCCATCAGAGCCTTCATATCGATGAATTCGGACGGTGTCACGCCGACCGTTTCGGTTACGTCCGAGGCGAAATAGCGCTCATAGGTCGTCTGACCGGCCTTTGTCTTCGGAATAATGATTTCCGTCCGGTCCGTTGCGATCTGCAGAAGGTCGCGGTCTCCGGATACGAGGGAGACTTTCAGCCCTTTCTCCTCGGATCTTCTGGAGAGTGTCCCGAGGATATCGTCCGCTTCCCACCCTGCGATGGAGATATGAGGGATCTCCATGCTGTCGAGAAGTCTCAGGATCACGGGCATCTGCTCGTGAAATTCCGGCGGTGCAGCCTGACGGGTCCCCTTGTAAGCCGGATACTTTTCGTGGCGGAAAGTCGGCTCGGACCGGTCGAAAGCGACAACGAGATACTCCGGCTTCTCCTCCTCAAGAACCTTTCGAAGGATCGAGAGGAAGCCGTAGACCGCATTTGTGTGTGTCCCGTCGGGAGCTGTCATTGCGAGCGGCATGCCGTAAAATGCACGAAACATGATGCTGTGTCCGTCGATCAGAACAATTTTTTCATCCATTTTTATCCTCCAGGCTTATTGAGCCGAACCATCTGTATGCGACAACATTCCGACCCCGAGCTGCGATCCGCCGGAGGCGTTTATCTCAGTGGGGGATTGAAACCCGCCACTGAGACGAGCAGGATATTGACCTATCCCCCGCTTATAGAAGCGGGGATATTCCCCACTGAGATAATACGTTGATTTTCCGCGGTAACCGCAGCGTTCCTTTTATCTTTTGAGCAGCGACTGCATGTGCTCCAGAACGCTCTGAATTCCGGGAAGGCTTATCTTCAGGGCAATTGCTATAAATATCAGTACATTGGAAATGGTGATCAGGGTCCGCGTCCAGATCTTTGAAAATTTGGTGACCCAGATACGGTTCCGGTTCCTTTTTATATCGTCGACCAGGCTTTTCCGCATATCATAGGATCGTGAGACATTGCGCTCATCATCCAGATACTGCAGGGAATAGTCGATGATAAAATAGGTCTCCAATTCATCATAACAGTCCGGACAGTTCATGACGTGATCCAGAAAGCGCGTACATTCCTTATCGGACATCGTGCCCTCGATATACGCCTTTACCTGATCTTTCGCCTCCCGGCAGGTCATCTTCTCGGCGGCCATGGCACACCCCCTATTACTGCAAAGTTTTGTATTCCGGCTGAAAACCCGGGATGACTATCCTGCAGCCGATCATGCCGGACTGACATTCACGTGCAAAATATGTCTCCACTTTTGTTCCATACATGAACAAAAGGCCCGGAAACAGATGTCTCCGGGCCATAAGCTGCCGGCGGTGGGGATCGAACCCACACATCCATACGGATAACAGATTTTGAGTCTGTCTCGTCTGCCAATTCCGACACGCCGGCTTATCAGGTCAGGACATCTGTCCTGACCACATTATAATAGCAGAAAGGTCCTGCCGTGTCCACTTTAAATTACGTGCGGACAGCCACTTTAAAACACTTTAAAATGAAATGCTGTCTGCCGCAAAATCAATGAAGTTCTGACAGAAGCTTCTCATAAATCGGAAGATTGCTGAAGGTCGCAAAGTAATCCTCTGCCCTCTCAGCCCGTCGGATCTCCTCAAATGTCCCGTCCGGATGGAGCAGGACCTCGGCGCTTTTCAGCTTTCCGTTGTAATTGTATCCCATCGCAAAGCCGTGCGCTCCCGTATCGTGAATATAGAGAAGATCTCCCATGTTGATCTTCGGGAGCATTCTGTCGATCGCGAACTTGTCATTGTTCTCACAGAGAGATCCCGTGATGTCATACATGTTGGTGAGAGGCGCGTTTTCCTTGCCCATGACCGTGATGTGATGGTAGGCACCGTACATGGCAGGCCGCATCAGATTCACCGCGCATGCATCGACGCCGATATACTCTTTATAGGTATGCTTTTCGTGGATCGCGCGTGTGACGAGCGCTCCGTAAGGTCCGGTCACATAACGGCCCATCTCCGTATAAATAGCAATGTCTCCCATTCCCGCCGGAACAAGGACATCCTCATAGGCCTTTCTGACGCCCTCACCGATGAGCATAATATCGTTCTTTTCCTGTCCCGGCTTGTAGGGAATTCCTATGCCGCCTGACAGATTGATAAATGTGATATGAACCCCGGTCTCCCTCTGGACCTCAACAGCCAGCTCAAAGAGGAGCTTTGCGAGCATGGGATAATACTCATTGGTCACGGCATTGCTGACAAGGAAGCTGTGGATACCGAAATTCTCGACCCCGTTCTCCTTCAGGATCCTGAATGCGTCAAAGAGCTGTGAAGTCGTCATGCCGTACTTCGCATCGCCCGGCGTATCCATGATCCCGTTGCTGACCTTGAAGATCCCGCCGGGATTATAGCGGCAGCACATCGTCTTCGGGAATTTGCCGACGGCTTTCGCGTAGCTCTCGATCATCGTGAAATCGTCAAGGTTCACGATCGCGCCGATCTTATCCGCGTAGACGTATTCTTCATCCGGCGTGTCATTGGAGGAGAACATGATGTGTTCTCCGTCACAGCCGACCGCCTTCGCCATCACAAGCTCTGTCATGGAAGAGCAGTCGCAGCCGCATCCTTCCTCAAGGAGCAGGGAGAGAATGACCGGATTGGGCTCCGCCTTAACGGCAAAGTACTCGCGAAATCCGGGATTCCAGGAAAAGGCCTTATGGATCTCGCGAATATTCTCGCGAAGTCCCTCCTCATCATAGATATAGAATGGAGTGGGGATCTTTGCAGCGATCTCCTCGAGTTTTTCTCTGGTGACGAACGGCTTTTTTTCCATAATAATCTCCTCCCGCGCGGTATTTAAAGTTTTCTCCGACACGCCGTCTGCCGCGCGTAAACGACGATGGGTCATGAGTTTCCCGAAGGAATGATCTTACCGCTGTTCTTCGTTATTCGACCACAATGACCGACATCATATTGGTGACGCTGACACTGTCCTCGCTCAGATTGGAGACCGGATCTCCTGCAGTCACGACAATAAGATCGTCCTCCTCCACGAATCCGTACTTCTTGCAGGCCTCGACCGCATGATCGACAAGAAGATACTGATTGCGCTCTTTCCTGCCCTTGAGCGGTGTCACGCCCCAGTATACCTGCATTCTCCGGACCATCTCTTCGGACGGACTGACCGCGTAGATCGGAATATCCGGACGGAAATTCGACATAAGTCTCGCGGTCGTTCCGGAAAATGTCGGAATAATGATTGCTTTCGCCTTCAGCGTCTTTGCGGTAGCGACCGTGGCGTAGCAGACGGAACTCGAGATCGTGTTGGTTTCCATTGCAGACCGATGTCTCATAAAATGGCGTTCATCCATATAAGCCTCAGAATCGACAGCGATCTGGCTCATCAGCGTGACTGCCTCCACAGGATACTTTCCGACTGCGGTCTCACCGGAGAGCATG
>CADABA010000085.1:565-9527 GCA_902785985.1 uncultured Lachnospiraceae bacterium | reverse complement strand
GTCGCGCTATGTGGCTGTTCGCATAATTGCGCTTGTGTGAGCAAGCTCCCACCGCTTATTATGCTCCATCCCCGCACCGCTCGTAGGTACGCGCAAATTTCTGTTTGTCCGGATCGTCGTGTTCAGGAAGTATTCGCCTGGAAAGCTCCTTGTTTTATTCTATCATTTTTTCTCCTGTTTAACATCCTTCGAATGACTCTGCCGCGTTCTGCACTTTGTCAGGTCTTTTCTCCATTCCGGAACGCTTTGACATTCTTGCCACGGCACGTGCGGCATGCATATGCCTTCCACTGCACTTGTAAAGCGATCCGCCGGAGGATTTCATTATGGGAGCCGCCTGGCGATCCTCCTCATCATACTACGGATGATTCCATCGTCCTTTTTTCGTCAGCAGCTTTACTGCTTCCGATAAGCATCTTACAGTTATATCGACATGTATTTCATGGTATAATATTTCCGGCGCAATCAATCACACCCACAGAGACGGACAGATTGGAATGATTACTATTTCAATAATTCAGACAGCACCAGTACCGCAGAAATCAAAAAGTTCTTCCACTATGTATCAGATCCTCATTTCTCCGCCCTCGGCACTCCCTTCCATTTTCTTCTACAGAAGTGATAAATGCAGCGAAGCAGCTGTACTTCCCTGAGACCTGGCTGAATGTCTCTAAGCGCATACATACAGTCTTTCACGCAGAGAACGTCCGGCGGATCGCAGCCGCGCAAAGAAGAAGGTGCTTCGCACCTTGCGCGGCGCGGCATGAATGCTGAGGGGTTCTTGAATGAACCAGCAAATAACAATGTACTTTGCCGGAACACAGGCTGCACGAACTCACCACCCGGAGATGCGCACATATGCGGAACAGAAAGTGCTGCCTTAAGCAACCCGCACTCCTCCCGGCATGCATGCCGGGGTGTTCCTGATTCTTTCTATAAAGAACTATCCGTGTTTAAGAGGAAATCAGAATATGGAATTATCTATCTACACAATAAGAGCAAAACAGGATTATATCTACAAGACGAACAAAGTTCTCGAGATAGTCGGTGCTTCCGAGAACATCAGCAATGCATGGAATGTTTTATTTCAAAAAGCAGAAGAGGCCGGATTAAAGGTAAAAAGGATAAGTGAGCTGTTTTGCTTTGAGCAGATCAGGAAATCTTTCGCCAAAGAAGAAGTCGATATGGTGGAACTGTTCTGCGGAGGCGGAAATGATACTGTGCTGTTCCGAAATAAAGTCTGTTTCAGGACCGCAAATAAAGCATTTTCCTTTTGTCTGCTCAAAGAATACCCCGGAATGATCCCCATGGCGGTCAGCACAGATGTAAGCGGGAACTACCGTGAAGATTACCGAAGACTGATGGAAGAAAGCGAGAAAGAGAAGAACCGCATGATTCCCGGCAGGGATCAGTTCATCCTGCCGTTTTCCATGATGGACAGAGACACCTTTTTGCCCATGACAGACATGGAAAATAATGAGCGCTATCCAAAAGAAAGATTATGCAAACGAAAAGCAGGTATCCGGGTCCGTAACGCCGAAACAGACAGTGAGGCCATCAGGCTTCTCGATGAAATGGTGACGAAGAAAGGGGAAGAAAGCCTTCTTGCCGTGATCCATGCTGACGGCAATAATATGGGCAGCAAAATCATGGACCTGCTTGGCAGCCATACGGACTATGATTACTGTGTGAACAGTATGCGTAAGTTTACCTGCGATACGGCGGAGGCATTCGTTAATCATGGACTGTCTGCCGTATACAGATGTCAGAAGGCACTGATGGAAAAATATAAAAATCATAAAAAGTATATTGATAAAAACGGCAATCTGAAGAAATCACTTTTTGCCTGCAGAAAAATCATTTCAGACGGAGATGACATCACATTTATCTGCAATGCACGCTTTGCCATGGAATATGCGAAAGCATATGTAAATGCGGTACAAACCTATCAAAGAGATAAAAAATCTGACTGGTCCTATAGTTCATGCGCCGGGATCTGTATCTTTCACAGCCATTACTCCTTTGCGGAAGCCTACCGTCTGGCAGAAAAGGCCTGCGACGATGGCGCAAAAGCCAAAGTTCATATTGTCGGAGCGGATGGGAAAAACATACCGTTAGAAGAAGGATGGGTCGATTTCCATTATATTCACAGCGGTGCAGGCGGAGATCTTCAGACAATCCGCCGGATGCAGGGAACATCAGAGTGTATGGCACGTCCATGGCGTATTGACGGAGACAGGACAGAGGATCCCCGGGCTTTTGAAAAACTGGAGAAACTGGCTGAAATTTTAAGGAATTACAGCGTTTCCAGAACGGAAATAAAATCGCTTGGTATTGACTGGGAAAACAGCAGGGAATTGGGATATGCCTCCATACAGAGAGTCTGCGGTCATCACCCCGGATTAGAAAATGCTCTGAAAACAAGGCTCCAATGGGATGATGAACAAATCATGAGAGCAATTTATGATCTGGCGGAAGTGATTGACCTTTGGTTTGCGGAGGAAGACAGATGAACAGTATTAGATTAACATTAGAATCGGACCTGTGCGTGGCCAGCGGGGAGAGCGGCGGCAACTCTGTAGACAGTGATATTTGTATCGATCCCTACGGACTGCCCTATATTCCGGCCAGAAGAATTAAAGGCTGCCTGCGCGATGCAGCTGAAGAACTTCTTAAGATGGGGTACCAAAAGGCAGATAAAGACAAAATCCGTGATCTGTTCGGGGATCCTTACGGAAAAGAAGGCGCATTCACTCTGATGGACGGAACCCTTGAAGGGATTGATGAAATCAGAGACCGGTTGAGAAAAATAAGAACTGAAAAAGGTGCTCTCACGCTTAAAAGGGCTGCGCATCCGGTAACAATAGAAAACTTGTTCTCGGAAGTATATGGCAGCACGAAAATGAAGGATGGCGTAAAGGTCGACAACACTCTTCGTTTCACCCGTGTACTGAGACAATATGATCCTCTGAAAGAAAATGAAGAAAAACTATCCTTCACATTCCCGGTCTTTTTAAATGATAAGAATCTGGAGGAACTGTTATCCGCCTGCTGTAAAGCCCTGCGCCATATCGGACTGAACCGGAACCGGGGTCTGGGAGATGTCAGGGCAGAGTACTGTTCCGGAAATTCCCTTGATGAAGAGAAACCGGCACTTGAAAATCGTCTGAAGGAATTACATTTATCCATTGATCAGTGTAAAGCAGGCGAGTCGATTGTAATAAAGTATTCTGTATCCCTTGAGGAACCGGTGTCCATACCGGGACTCGGGGAATACGAGACAGCTGTTCCCGGAAGAAGCGTGATCGGCTGCATGTCCGCTGCTTATTTAAAGAATCACAGGACAGATGATACATTCAGGAGTCTGTTTCTGAACGGGACGGTTGCGTGGTCATTCCTGACACCCGTGATAGAGAAAAACATTTCTGCTCCGACACCATTTATGCTTCTGAAACTGAAGAATGGCGGAGGCCGGATGATCAATCGATTTACTCAACCGGATAACCTCTGGAAATCACAGAAGCCGAAGACCCTTGACGGCAGTTACGCTGTGGTCACAGGATCGGGTTATACGGTCGCGGACCCGATCCTGCACATGTATTATCACCACAGCATCCGAAAAGAACAGCTGTATTTACAGAATGCTCTGGAAGCCGGTATGGTGTACGGAGGAAGAGTTGAGGTCAGAGACGGCAATAAAGAATTGGCAAAAGAAGTCATTCGGCTTCTGCTGACTGCAAAGCTCGGCTTCGGCCGCAGCAAGAACGCCCAGTATGCCGCCTGCAGAATAAAAAATGTACAGATCGAAAGAGGCACTGAAGGTACATTTTTACAGCCGGCCAAAGGGACGCCGTTGTTCGTGGTCCTGGAGTCAGATCTGATCATCAACGAAAACGGTGTTTATGTCACACAAAATGACGATGTCCGGGAGCATATTGCAGAAGCACTGGCATCCTATGAAGGGATGGAAGTTCCGGCGAACGGTATCAAATACATGATCAGTTCACCGAAGTTTTCCGACAGTTGTCAATATAAGACGATTGGCGGTTTCCACAATATGTGGCAGCTTCAAAAGCCGCATATTCCTGCAGTAACGGCGGGCAGCGTCTATTGCTTTGTCAGTCCGGGCACAAAAATCCCGCGAAATCTGAAACTGGGAGAATATGTGCAGGAAGGTTTCGGCAGCTGCCGAATCTATACTTTGGAAGAACTTGACCGTCTGCAGGATATTCAAAAAAGTGATATTGACAGAATCGGACCTGACGCAGGAACAGACAGAGCTGCCGAGCTTGAGACAGCGATGAGGATCATGCTTGCGAAGGATACTTTAAGACGGTACGCAAGGGAATACAGGATAAAAGAGACAGGCATCCCCGTATCAAGACTGCGGCTTATGCTCAGTGAAGCCGATTCCTATGAGGATCTGTGCAAAATGGTCGGTGCGATGAAAACAAGTGATAGAAGCAGTGTGAATGAAAAGGGCAAAAAAGGAATCTCAGAGGATTTACTGCGTGATTTCTATGGCCGGGCAGATGCAGATCCGTTGGAGAAAATACTGAGATCCGATCCGGGTCTGTATAAAGAACTGAAGCACGATAATAAGGCAATGGAAGAAGTCCGCAAGCTGTGGAAGCTTCCTCTGGACAGGCTGCTCCACAACCTGCACTATGCAAAAGGAAAATAAAATGAAAAAAATATATTACTTCCTGGATCTGACGCAAAAAGCGCCCTTACGATTAAGCAGCGGTGAAGGTGAAGAAACAGACAGCGACCTTCGTCTGGACAGCAGGGGTCTTCCGTATATTCCGGGGACCAGTCTGACCGGTGTTCTGCGAAGCCGAATGCATGAAAAGGATGCGAACCTCATCTTCGGTTACATCGATATCGGGGAATCAAGCAGAACCGGCACAAACGTTTCTGCAGCAAGCAGATTAATCGTCAGTGATGCCGTACTGGCCCCGGATACAGATCCGAACACTGTAATGATCCTGAGCCGTGACGGAGTCGGTATTGATGACTGGGGGCAGGCAGTGAAACATGCCAAATATGATTTTCAGGCAGTCGAAACAGACGGCAAATATCATGCGGTCCTGGAATGGTCGGGGGATGATAACAGCGAAAAAGAGGAAATAACTTTACTTATAGAGCCCCTTCTCAGCAGTCTCGTAAGCGAAGGAATATCTTTTGGTGCAAGGACGACTCGAGGCTATGGCGAAATGGATATTGAAGTACGGAAAAAGGTATTCATTTTCCCTGAGCAGACAGAAGAATGGCTTTCTTATTATCCTCTGAGTAAGCGCTTCGGAGAGACTGACAGAGGAACCCCGTTAGAGGGCAAAGAATCTGCGCGCACGCAAACCGACATAGAAGTGTCCATCTGTATGAAAGACAGTTTTAATATACGTGTCAATACATCCCGGGCAGAGTGTCTCGAGGACGGTACTGTTCCGGATTCTGTCCCCCTGATGAACTCCGGCGGCCAACCGGTCATCCCCGGAACAGCCTGGGCGGGTGTTTTCAGGCACCATATGCACCGGCTTCTGCGGGAAACCGGGATGACCGGAAAGGATTATGAGGAGGAGATTCAGAGGATAGATTATGACTGTTTTGGAATGAGCCGTGATAAGAAAAAAACTGCACATAAAAAATCACAGATCAGTTTTTCTGAGACAACGATCCTGGGCGGAAGATCTAATACCATCACACGGAATGCCGTGGACCGGTTTACAGCTGCCCCGAAAAATACCGGACTATTTACAAACCAGGTCTGGACCGGTGGCAAGGGCATATTACATATTCGTTTAACCGACAGAATAAGTGTAAAAGATACCCTTTTGCTCTTCGCTGCCATCTATGATATGGGGAAGGGGCTGATGACCATAGGCGGAGAAGCCGGGATCGGTCGAGGAGTGATCGAAATCAATGATCTGAAAATAGACGGTGTGAATAAAAATGAATTTCTGGATACAGGATGCCTGAAGCTGTCAGAAGAAAGGGAAATCATATGAAATATAAATGGATTTTTAAAAAAGGCTCCTGCATGAGTAAAGAAATAATTTCTATTATAAAGGAGAATATGGGGCCGGATTATCTGTATCTGGCAGGCTGCACCGATTTATATGCGTCCGGAGCCGGAAATCCGGAAGCCTTTTTAATCGAAAAAGCAGATGCGCTTCTGGAATTACGTGTATTCTCAGAAGAAAAAGAACTTCTCTTTACAAGAAGCATGATTGGCCGCCAGTTTCAGTGGCGCCTCACGAACGATGAGAATCTTGAAAGAACTGATTATCTGGATACAACGCAGTATCTTGACATCAATCCGGAATTTTCAGTAAAAAAAGGCGACAGAATGCAGCTCTTCACAACCGTCGGAGGAGCTTACAGCCTACCGATCAGGGAAGACCGGAACGCAGTGAAGATACGATCCTACATCACATATGACAATAACGGAATGGCTTCGGTCACGGATCATCGTGTCTGCGGATTCACAAGGAGACAGGGGTAAAAGATGCAGCGAGTAATTAATCCTTATAATTTTATTTCTTTCGGTACAGATATCAAAAAAAAGAAGAAGTCAAGGGAGAATACCTATCGGGAGAATAACCAGCTGAAAAGCGGCTGGCTGGACGTGAAGCTGACTCCTTCCACCCCTCTCATCATACCGGATGGAGCGCATCCCGTCTATATTGATCCGAAGAGCGGTAAGGAAGAAAAGAATCCTAATGATCAGACTAAGAAAAACTGCCACAAAAAATACGACTTTATGAACCGTCTTGATGAAAATGGCTGTAAACAATATTATATTCCGGGAAGCTCCCTCCGGGGTATGATACGCAGTGTTTACGAAGCAGCCACGAACAGCTGCGTGCCATTCCTTCTTGCAGACAAAAAGAAGCCGATCAGTCAGAGAGTACCTCTTTATGCCGCTTTAAAAAAGAGGGGACTCTTATCTTGTGAAATAATCGGTGATAACAAAGTCTGGAAGTTATACAGCGCAGATGCCACCATAGAGACAGTTAAAATTGTAGAAAACAAGCAAATTACGATAGATCGTTATGGAAAAGAGAAAGTATCGTACTCCTATAAGTTGTTTTCTGAAGATGGCACGGAAATTACGACCCCCACAGGTACATTGATTGATGGAAAGGGAATTATTCAGTATAACATCCCTGTGGATATCAGCAAGGATTATCATATTGCCTATCTTTCAAAGAGGGATCTTGTACACGAGTGGGACTGTAATGACAATGAGCCTTATTATATGCTGAGATCAGTGTTATTTCGTGATAATGTAAAGGGCAACCAGATAAACCGAAACGCTAAGCCTGCAAAAGATCTGTTGACCTCACTGGAAAATGCCCACAGAGATGGCGGTATGGTTCCGGTATATTACATGAATATTATCCGCAGACATGAAGATCATGATGAGGAGCTTGTCTATCTCTCTAATTCCTCTGCCGGAAGAATCGCTCAAAAAAGAAAATGGGCGGATATCATAGGGGACCACGGCCCCTGTAATGGAAAAAATTTATGTCCGGCCTGCCTGCTGTTCGGCGCACTTGGAAATGAGTATGGCCTGAAGAGCCATGTCCGTTTTACAGATGCCCTGCCTGAAGAAGGATCAGGTATCCCTCTGAAAGACAGGACACTGGATGTTTTGGGGGAGCCGAGAACCAGTGCGTTTGAATTCTATCTGGAGCGTCCGGATGGTGCGTCATACTGGAATTTTGATTTTTACGGAAAAACAGAAAAAGACCGCAATGGCATATCGCATACCCGTTATTATGATATGGAAAAAGCCCGGCCGCGGGGAAGAAAAATGTACTGGCACGGAAAGCCGTACACTGAAAGTGCTGTAACAAAGCTTAACACTACCATGGCTTCTGCAGAAGGCACCTCTTTTACGTTCAGAGTTTATTTTGATGAAATATCTGATTCACAGCTGAACAGTCTGATCTGGGTGCTGACATTAGGCGACAATGACGGCAAAAGCCCCTATCAGCATAAACTTGGTCATGCAAAACCGCTGGGTTATGGCAGCGTAAAGCTGATCATTACAGGAGGATCTATACGAAAAATAGTCAGAGACTCTGATGGAATCGGACTTTCTATTGAGCCGGTAAAGATTGACAACAGATTAAAAGATATTAACAACAGGTTGAAGAGCGATAAAGATCTTGAATATCTTGAAGCTGCCCTTGTTAATGATATCCTCAGAATGAGTGATATCCATACAGCAGGAGATGTGCCGGTGGCATATCCCAGAGGCGAGGACCAAAAAATATTTTCCTGGTTCAGTGAAAACCGCATACGATCAGATGAGGTCCTCCATCTTCCAAGACCTTCCGACGAAGATATCAGCATACCAAGTGCCATAAAAAAGCCTCGTAAGCAATACAATCCATCGCAAAAAGGCACCTATCCAAAAAAGACATGTTATAAAGAAGGCGAGCAGGCCGTTGGAAAAATCATCAGCGTGAGCGATTCTGTTATGAAAATATCTCTGGAGAATGGAGATCCAAGAGAAAAATATGTCTATTTCAAAAACACGTTTCCGCCTGTGAAATATGGGAAAATAGAAGAATCCTTTCCCATCGGAACGGTTGTGACAGTAGAGTACAGAGGCTATGATAAGAAAATAAAAAAAGAACAATGGTATGTTACGAGTACTGTAAAGTAGAACCATTTGAAAATTGCAGATATCAGCATGAGAGCCTCTCCGGGAAATCCGGGAACCCCGAAAAGTGAAGCGCTGATCACATGCAGGTAAAGCAATCGCTGCTTTACCTGCATTTTCGTTTATGGTATTTTCCTCAATCAATAACACAGGAAGGCATCTTTACAGACTGTTGATCAGTGCGCCGGTCTCTGACTCAGTTGTTCCCCAGTCAGTCGCGAGCCGTATCACGGTGTGATCGTCATCGTACTTTTCCCAGAAACTATACTCGACTTTTTCTCCCAG
>CADABA010000085.1:0-529 GCA_902785985.1 uncultured Lachnospiraceae bacterium | reverse complement strand
TGCTTTATTGTTTAAGTACCCCTACTTACACAACAGAAAAAAACAAAAGCCACTACTTATGTTTAATCTATCATGTATTAGCGTTTTCAACAATCCTATCTGCAAAACAGGAAGCCTGGGCATCAACATGAATATCTGTCCTGACTGCGGCCATATCGAGACCCATAACAATTCCTGCAGGGACCGCAACTGTCCCAACTGTCAGGCGGTCAATAAAGAAATCTGGGTCGATCAGCGCAGATCTGAGGTGATTGATACTTCATACTATCATGTGGTGTTAACTCTGCCTCACGAGCTCAATCCTCTCATTTACTGTACCCAGAAACGGCTCTACGGCCTCTTCCACATGAGATCGAAAAACCTGAAAATGATCTTCCGTATTCAGGGAGGGCAGCGATTTAGAAGCCGTTACACTGGTATGACCATGGCTGAATTGATGAAAACGATTTGGAAGATCGATTTCAGTATCTGTCCGGTATGCGGCTGTCACCAAATGCGTCATTTGGGCAGGACGTTTGCTTCATCCGGA
>CADABA010000084.1 GCA_902785985.1 uncultured Lachnospiraceae bacterium | reverse complement strand
TTTCACCGTGCGATGGATGACTGTGCGGCGAGTTATGTAAATGCAGAGGAGCAGGCTTCCAATGACTTCGCAGGCTTAAGTGCGGGATCAGCGAAGAATACAGGGAAATCTGCAGGGGCTGCAGGAGCAGTCTCCGGAGCTCGAGGAATCTTCGGCTCTGCAGGGGCTTCCAATTCTGTGCCTCCGGCATATGTCTCTGCAGCCGTTGGAAGTGCCGGTACTGTCCTTACGGCTTCTTCTTACACGAAGGCGGAAATCGGTTCTTCTGTGCGAAAGGACAGCCGCAGGAAAGAGGCATACATAGAGGCCGGGGTTCGAACGGTGGCGATGTTCGCATTTTCACGGGGAGATGTCTATAAGACCGTTGAAAATATGCGTGAAGCCCATTACGCGCGCAATGAAAAGAATACAGATCTGCCGAAGACTGCAGAAGAGGCGGAGGCGCGGGGCTGGAAGAGATGCGATGCATCGCTCTATCATCAGTTCGACGACAGATCGAGAGAAGAGATCGCGGAAGATATGGCCAAAGGTTTCCCGGAAGGGAACCGGAAGTACATATCCGGAGACGGGCGCGAGGTCGTCTATACGCCGGACGGGCAGCAGATCGTAACGGATCCCCGGAATATGGGGACATATAATTATGTCGAGGTCGACAGTACGGAGGACATCATCGGGCATCTCGCGCTCGACGTACTTCCGTACTGGCTCTGGGGAAATTCAGCGAACGATTCGACGCCGTTTACAGCCAGAGTGCTGGGTCCGCTCTTTAAATGACAACGCGGGACAGGCGAATGAGCAGTGTAATCAGGAACGCCTCTGCGTTCCGGATCGAAATGTGGTGGGAGGTATGACGGAAGACATCATAGAACGGTCACTTAAACTGAACAGGAACAGTATGAAGAGCATCATCCTGCGGTCTGCGATCGCGATGGTGCTGTTTGCTGTGCTCGGGATCGTTCTTAAATTCTATAATCCGCTCAACTCTGTTTCCAGATATCTGACACTGGCTTCTGCGGTCTCGCTCATGATCATGGTTTTCGGAATCTTCCGGCGCAGGAAGATCCTCGATCCTGCTGACAGCCGAAAAGCGATCCGTGAGAATTTCAGCCGTTTTTCGCCCCGGGAAATGCAGGCGCTCGAAAGCGATTATCAAAATGCCCGCTCTTATGCGGAGGGCAGGCTGCGGATCGGTGAACGAATATGCGCCTGGATCAGCGAGGAGCGGTGCGGGATTGCATTGTTCGAGGATGTGCAGGGGGTTCATTTTAATGATGACCCGGAAGAAAACAAGACAGTCTATTATGTCTCGCTGCACTTAATGGGCGAAGCCGGAGAGGTGGATATCCCCATGGGCAGAAGAGCTTACCGCAGGATGAGCGAGGATATGCGGGGGAGGTACCCGTACCTGATCATCTGAACAGATCGGAGATTCACGCCAGTTCAATTTTTATTCCATCAAAAAGACTTCCGAGGGAATACCCGAATGTCTGTGTCTTTGTCTCAGCTTCCCGATTGCGAAGTTTCTCGAGACAGCACTTGAAATCGGGGTCATTTTCAAGCTTCGTGATCATGCGGGCAGTGTTCACCGCGTCCTGCAGGCCGTCGTGAAAATGGCCGACCGGCTCGATCTCACAGAGCTCCAGCGCGTCCGCAAGGGAGAGTGAGCGGCCGATCTCGAAGCGGACATCCACAAGCCGCTGATAATCGATCCAGCTCTTTGGCTCGAGGAAAAGAGCAAACTCATCGGGGTCAAGATGCTTGTCCAGAATTTCATTTCTTATCTGAACATAATCGGAACTGCTCCAGGAGACGAAACAGACCTCGTGATCTCCGATCCAGAGCAGGAGCGCCCTGAGAGCATCTTCAAGGGAAGGTGCCTTTTTTACGTCGCGCTCGCTGATCCCGGTCAGATTTTGAATAAAATGGTCAATCTTTCCGTACCGGGGACAGACAAAACTCGAAAATTCTCCGAGCGGCTGAAAGTTCTCGGAGAGGAGAACTGCGCCGATCTGGATGATCTCCGTCTTATGGGAGAAGGAGCGACGAGAGATGCGTTGTACGGAACACATTTCAAGATCGATTACAATGTAAGAACTCATAAGGTCTCCTTTCTGTGTGCAAAGCACCATGCGTATTATAACTTCCGGGAGAATAATCTTCTGAAGAAAAGCAGTCGGAAAGTATTTCAGACAGAATCGTTATATGGATTTCTTCGTTATATTGCTAATTATGCCAGTTCCGCTGTCCGCTTAGACGGACAGCGACCTTTTTATGGTAACTTTTCGCCTGACCGTGAAAGGCAGCCAGTTCGTTGACAGAGATAAATCCCCGTTTTGGCGGAGCTTATCTCCATGCATATGGTTCCGGAGCAGATTTTATCAAGCTGTTTGTAATAAATGCTGCGCTGTTCATATGTGTGTAACGGGACAGGCTTCGGAGGTGTCTCGGATGAACACCTCACCATCAACTTTATCAATTGTCGCTGCGGATACACTGGAGATTTAAGGGGAATCTTAAGAAATATTTATGAGGCTAAATTAATCTTTTTTGCAGCAGTTCACCATGCTATAATAAAAATCTACAGTAATTTAGGGCTGTGTCTGACATGGGAGATTAAGATTGTAAAGCTGCAGTACCTGACTATATGAACAGTGAAAAAGTGAATTGGGGATAATAGTTTTATAATATGTTTGAAAAGAAAAAAGACCCAGAGATCAACCCGGTCGTGGAAGCCGAAAGCCTGAATGAGGAACTACACGCCGCACTGAATGGAGCGGACTTTTCAGAAAAGAAAACTTCCGACGACAGCGGCTCAGCAGATTGTGAAAGCTATCGTGGTTCCGGGAGTAGTCATCACCATCGCCACCACAGTTCACGGAACAGAAGCGAGACTTGGCAACCGTCTGACCCGAACAAAGCCGTTCGAACTGAACTTTCAGAATCAAAAGTGAAAAACCGACCGAAAAAATCTTATGGACGCAGAACAAACGGGCTCACAGTATTACTGAGAGTCCTTGCTGTGCTGGTCGCCATTATGACGGTCCTTGTTCTTACCTTTGCAGCCATACGCTGGTCGGGCGGCAGGAGTCTTTCAAGCGGAGAAATCGCATCGGAGATGATCACCATTCCAGATACAATCAAGCAGGATGTTGAGATCAAAGACGAAGGCCGAACAGTCATCTATAAAGGCGAAAAGTATATCTATAATGAAGATATTATTACGATCCTCTTCATGGGTGTTGACAAATCTCTGGGAAGGAATGAAGAAGGCGAAGCGGAAACGGGTCATTCTGAAATCGGTACGAACGGACAGGCGGATACGCTTGTGCTCGGTATCATAGATAAGAAAAATGAAAAGATATCATTTATCAACGTCTCCCGCGATACGATGACGGATATTGATATCTATAACGTTAACAATGAGTTCCTCCGTAATGAAAAAAGACAGATCTGCCTTCAGTATGCTTACGGCGACGGCAGAGAGAAGAGCTGCGAGTATGTTGTAAATGCACTGAAGAGATATCTCTACGGTATGCCGATCAACGCGTATGCGGCGATTGATTACGACGCAATCGCGGTCCTGAACGATGCAGTCGGGGGCGTTGAAGTCAATGTACTGGAAGATCTTTCCTCCGGTCCCTATGCGGAACTTGTCAAGGGTCAAAATGTCACACTGGTCGGGAATATGGCAGAATACTATTGCCGGACGCGTGATTCCTATTCTGTCGATGCCAATAACTATCGTATGGCCCGCCAGAAACAGTACCTCATGGCTTTTATGCAGAAAGCACTTGGACTGGTCCGGGGCGATCTGGGATTTTCCCTTGAACTCTACAATACTGCAAGTCCGTATATGGTCACGGATATCGGAGTCAGTGAGGTGACTTATCTGGCGACCACGGTCACCGGTTACGGGATAGAGCTTGACGCGATCAAATCGATTCCGGGAGAGGTCGTAGAAGATGGTGAAAATGCAGCGTTCTATGCTGACGAGATGGCTCTTTACGAGCTCATACTGAATACATTCTACAATAAAGCGTAAAAAGGCAGCCCGGATCATGGAGCTGCTCTTTACTGACCTTGCTGACTTGCATAGTATTCCCTGTACCATTCGGCGAACTTATGCAGTCCTTCCCGGATACCGATTTTGGGCGTGAACCCATAATCCCGCTCCAGAGCCTCGGAATCTGCATAGGTGATCGGGACATCGCCGGGCTGCATGCCGACAAGTTCCCGATGGCCCTCGAAATCGTAATCTTCGGGCAGGACCTTTGCTCTTACAAGTTCTTCCTGGAGCGTGGAGATATAGTCCAGTAAGTTCTCGGGCGTTCCGCCTCCGATATTATAGACTGCATAAGGCGGCAGAGGCAGTCCGTCCTCTCCGAGGATTTTCTTCGGAGCACCCTGCATGACGCGGACGATTCCTTCGACAATGTCATCGATGTAAGTGAAATCACGCTTCATGTTGCCATAGTTGAAGATTTTTATTGTCTCGCCGGCTGCCAGCTTATTTGTCGCAGAGAAGTAGAACATATCCGGTCGGCCGGCAGGACCGTAGACGGTGAAGAAGCGCAGACCGGTCGAAGGGATGTTGTACAGCTTTGAGTAACTGTGAGCCAGGAGCTCGTCACATTTCTTGGTCGCGGCATAAAGACTGACCGGATTATCTACCTTGTCCTCTGTGGAGAACGGCACCTTTTTGTTGCCGCCGTAGACAGAAGAGGAGGAAGCATACACAAGATGCTCTACCGGGCTGTGCCGGCAGGCTTCAAGAATGTTATAAAATCCGATGATGTTCGATTCGATATACACATCCGGATGGTCGATCGAGTAACGGACACCGGCCTGCGCGGCGAGGTTGACGACAATATCATATCGGTAAGTCTTGAACAGCGCATCGACAAGGTTTTTATTTGCGATGGAGCCGCGTATGAAAATGTGCTCGACCGGTGAGGTTTTAGCTGCTTTCTCAATCAGACGCAGACGGTATTCCTTGAGTGCCGGATCGTAGTAATCATTCATATTGTCGAGACTTATTATGGTGCCGCTGCTCATTTCTGAAAGCAGCCGAATCACCAGATTAGCCCCTATGAAGCCGGGGGATCCGGTCACGAGAATTGTTTTGCCGTTGAGCTTAACGGGGGTTTTCTTCATGGGTGTCAGTCCCTCCTGAACAGGTCGCGCGTATATACTTTCTCTTTTACGTCATCAAGAATCGGATCGTAGCGATTGGCGATGATGCAGCCGCACATTTTTTTGAACTTCTTTATGTCGTTGACAACGAGAGAGCCAAAGAACGTACTGCCATTCATGAGCATCGGTTCGTAGATCACCACAGTGGCACCCTTGGCTTTGATGCGTTTCATAACGCCCTGGATGCTGCTCTGGCGGAAGTTGTCGCTGCTGCTTTTCATGGTAAGCCGGTAAACACCTACGACGATCTCTTTCTGCTTTTTTTCCTGAGCAGCATCGTAGCGGGAGGAAGCGGTATAAGTCCCGGCGATCTCCAATACGCGGTCTGCGATAAAGTCTTTCCTGGTCCGGTTACTCTCCACAATGGCATGAATCAGATTCTCGGGCACGTCCTGATAGTTCGCCAGCAGCTGTTTGGTGTCTTTCGGGAGGCAGTATCCGCCGTACCCGAAGGACGGGTTGTTATAGTAGTCGCCCACACGCGGATCAAGGCAGACGCCCCTGATGATCGGAGCGGTCTCAAGACCCTTGACTTCCGCATAGGTATCCAGCTCGTTAAAGTAGGAGACGCGGAGAGCAAGATAGGTATTCACGAACAGCTTAGTAGCTTCTGCTTCGGTAAAGCCCATGAACAGGGTCTCGATGGGATTCTTAATGGCTCCCTGTCGGAGGAGTCGGGCGAACAGTTCCGCCTCATCTCTTGTATTATCGTCGCAGCCGACAATGATGCGGGAAGGATACAGGTTATCATAGAGGGCTTTGCTTTCCCTTAAGAACTCCGGACTGAAGAGGATGTTGTCCATTTCCATCTTTTCCCGGATGTGGACAGTGTAGCCAACCGGGATTGTGGATTTTATGATGACCGCAGGCTTTACCGCTCGATCTGCAGTGCATTCTCTGATAAGGGACAGGACGTTCTCTACAGCGGAACAGTCAAAGAAGTTCTTTTTGGGATCGTAGTTGGTCGGTGCCGCGATGATGATAAAGTCGGCATCCGAATAGGCGGCTGCGCCGTCTAAGGTGGCGCTGAGGTTGAGTGTTCGCTTGCCTTTTTTCGCCTCGACCAGATATTTTTCAATATACTCGTCCCGGATGGGAGAGATGTACTTGTTGAGCTTCTCGACCTTTTCGGGGATGATATCGACCGCCGTGACCTCGTTGTGCTGCGCCAGAAGGACGGCCAGAGACAGACCGACATAGCCGGTACCGGCGACTGCGATCCTGTAAGATTTTTCTGCAGGAATCGGTTTGGAATTCGCTGTGTCCACAAACATATCCGTGGGATCGAAATTCAGCGCTTCTCCCAGAGCCTCCAGCTGCTCGATGGACGGGACGTAGTTCCGTGATTCAAGTCGGGACAGGAGCCCGCGGTTTATTCCGGTAACCCTGGATAATTGCGCCTGTGTGATTTTCTTATCCTTGCGGCGGGATACGACTGTATCGGCAAGGAGCTGCATCGATAACTTTTTCATGATTTTCTCCGGTGTCGTTTAAAACGATATTTGGTGAGTAGCGGGATTGTTCCGAAAAACATGAATATAATAGCAAAGACGGGATATGAACTCAAGTGAATTGTGCGAAAATGGATATGAAATTCAGATAAACGACATGATAAAGGGTTTGAATTTTGAATAATTGTTTTTTAAAACGACATT
Source organism: uncultured Lachnospiraceae bacterium (assembly GCA_902785985.1). Classification (GTDB taxonomy): domain Bacteria; phylum Bacillota; class Clostridia; order Lachnospirales; family Lachnospiraceae; genus Chordicoccus. Next base: position 2,137 of record CADABA010000084.1, on the reverse strand, counting down.
ATAAGAAACTCGAGGACGATAAGAAGCATATAGAATTTGATTTCATTATCACAGAAGGATTATGACGAATGAATAGGCAAACAAGCAGAGTCAACATAGTAAAACTGATATTGTATATTCTGAAGAGAGCTTGGCTAGTGATCCTCTGTGCGGAGGTAGGGTTTGGTGCCGCCTATCTGCATGACGCGCGTCAGACGATGGATACGTATACGGCACAGGGGACGATGTATGTCAATAATGCAAATCCCAGTCTTGAAAATTATCAGTATACGAATACGAATGACCTGGATTCGGCAGTTCAGCTGATCGATACGTATTTAATTGTGGTCAAGAGCGACAAGGTGATGGAGTCGGTGGCGAAGAAGCTGGCGGCGGATTATCCTGGGATTACTGCGAATCAGATTGCTAGGTCCTTATCGATGGCGTCTGTGTCGGAAACGGGCGTGGCAGCTGTTCGTTCGACAACAGAGAATGCGAAAATGTCTGTAGATATTGTGAATGCAGTGCTGGAGGTCGCGCCGGATGAAATTATTCGAGTGGTCAACGCCGGCAATATTGAGATCATAGATTATGCTGTTGTCCCGGTCTTCCCGGATAGTCGTAATACAATGCAAAAGGGAATGCTTGGCGGTATGGTGAGCGCTGTGCTCGCCCTGGGGCTTCTTATTTTATTGTTCCTGCTGAACACGCGGATCACATCAATGGATGAGCTGACAGAGATTTATACGCCTCCTGTGTTGGCGTCTATTTTGCGCATCAAGAAAGAGCAGGGAGAAGAAGAGCCGTCTGACTTTATTCTGACCAATCAGAGCCCGATGGAGATTATTGAGAATTATGCGAAGCTGCGTATGAATCTTCTGTATACACTGGTCGGGAAAAAGTCTAAAACAGTTGTCGTTACTAGTTCAATATCAGGAGAGGGAAAGTCAACGATTTCATCAAATTTGGCAATTTCCTGTTCCATGAGTGGCAAAAAAGTACTGCTTGTAGACGGGGATCTGCGCCGCGCGTGTCTGAGAGATTTTCTCAATTATGACAAGCATGCGGAAGGGTTGACCGAAGCGCTAGTAGGAAGCTGTAGGTGGCAGGATGTGGTACTTCATAACATCAGAGAAACTCTGGATGTGCTGCCCGCCGGCCATTTTCCGCCCAATCCGGCAGAACTCCTGGAGTCTGACGTCATGATGCAGCTCCTCGGTGAATTTGAAGAAGCTTATGATCTGGTACTGATTGACATGCCTCCGATTAACATAGTGGCGGATCCGTTGGTGATCTCTGCACAAGTAGCCGGCTGCATTTTTGTTGTCCGTCAGAACTATTCGGATCATCGGGATATCCGTAATGCTCTGATTTCGGCAGAGATGACTGGTATGGATGTTCTGGGATTTGTATTCTACGGAGAAAATGTCAATCAGGCTGGATATTATAATCGTCGTTATTACAAGAGTTATTATCGAAAATACGATTATCGCAGAAATCCTGTCGGGACGGCGGAGGTGCCTCAGGCGAACAAGAACAACAACGAGAACGGGAACGATGAATAGATAATGAAGAGGTAATGATTGTCATTAGTATAGGTTTATCGCTGTAATTGCTGTCGTAAGCGTTGTTCAGATTGCCAGAACTCTTTTAATCGGTGCCCGTATTCCGATTACATACTATGTAATCGGCACATTGTTTCAGCTTATACTGATTATAGGCATTGGATTTGTGTACAGAATTGTAACGATTGAGCGGTGGACAATATCACCAAAGAAGGCAGGCTGTTAATCTTGTCAGCATCGTCTGTGATTATGAACAAATATTCGAGATTGTGGTTTTGATGAACTATGAAGCAGATTTTTCAGACAGGTATCTTTCAGAGCGAATTGTATGATCCGGTGGATGAAGATATCATATTTGGTCTTGCCACTTTATGGGAGAGTGCTTCGTCAATAGTGAAGAACTTGTAAATGTGCAGGTGATACCTATATAAAAAGCAGTGGAGGAATCCATCTGAGAAATTATGATTACATAGGAGACTAAAAATCATTCATCGCGGTAGTGCTTATATAATGGTGTAAATTGAATAGAGCCAACGGCTCAACCTTTTGGTATAATGCTAATCGCCAAATCCAACATAATACCAAGGAGGAAG
>CADABA010000083.1 GCA_902785985.1 uncultured Lachnospiraceae bacterium | reverse complement strand
CAAGGTATGTGTAGTAATGGCCGCCGATATGACGGATCTCAACTGCGCCAAACTGGGTAGGGCGTTTGCTTTTGATCGATTCCGGAATGCTCATATAAGACCCTTTCTATTAACGTAACTTACGTAATAATTATACCTCATATAAGCTGCGTTTTGCGCCGCCGAGCGGACACCGGTGCGTTTGCCAGCGGACACTCGGCGGCGACAACGGACAGCACTTTAATCAGTCACTTTGCGTTCAATCATAACGATGTAATGTTTTGTCACTCGCTTGAGTAGCGAGTTGGATGAGACCTCATCCTCCATCAGCATAGAAGGCCATGCCTTTGGCTCACGCTGTGAGCAGATAATACAGCTCCTTGACAATTCATTCCGTTTTTCCAGGACATCATACAGAGCCTTGACTTCATCATCTTCCGTGATAGGGTGCAGAAGAAAGTCGTCCAGAATCACAAGATCAAGGTTTATGACTGACTTTACTTTCTTCTGATACTGCTTGAAATCAATCTTTCGGATGGCGGCCAGCTCACTTGCCAGTTCTTCGCAGTGGTAGTAGCCTACACGATACTCTCTGCATGCTTCAGCGCCAAGCGCTCTTGCAAGATAAGTTTTTCCGCTGTCAGAAGCCCCGAAGATGCAAAGGTTCATGCCAGTTCGTATGAAATCCAGCGATGAGAGCGTCTGGACGATATCCAGTGGCTGGTACTGGCGTTCTTTGGAATCAACACACTGGTCAAGGCAACTGTCGCTGCCTTTCAGCTTTGCCTTCTTTAAGCGCGATGTATAGCGGTTTGTAATCGATACGATGTATTCGGCGTGGATGATGGAACTGATCAGTTCCAGACGGCCTGTATTGACAAAAGCCGGTTGCTTATAGAGAGTTTCAAGCTGTGCAGCCATATGCGGCAGTCTTAATTCATCCAGTTCCTCCAGGATCGACTTCAGCTCCTTTGTTCCTGTATTCATCGCTGTGCCTCCTTTCCGGACTGATCCGCGAGAGTACGGCTGCGATTCAGCAGTTTTTCCATATCGGAGTAGCTGCTGTCCATGATGTAGGAGCCTTCGTTCCGCTTTTTATTCTTATCAGTATTGTAGCCTTCGGCACCAAGCTCGCGGCTGTACTTCTTTGTGAAGCCAAGAACGCCCACACAGAGTCTGTAGGTCTGGACCTCCAGCTTCCGGCTCTTCAGGATCCGCTTGATCACTTCCGTAGTGTTGCTGCCAACCGTGGATGCCTTCCGGATAAAGTAGGTGCTGTTCCATTCTGAGAAATCTTCATAGTTTTTCGGGAGGCGGCTTGTGTCCGTTTTCCATTCGCCTCTGTAAGTGGCTCTGGGCCATTCAATGATCAGTTCGCCTTCGAGGCTGAAGATCTTGACAACGGATGCGGTGGCACGAATGACAACTTTTTTGTGCAGGTATGCTTTGTCTACGCTATAATAAGCATTGTCAAAGCGTACGTGGAAGTCGCTTGATACCTTTGCCGTTGCCCTCTCCATGTAGTGGTATTGCGTGGAGGGGAGCGGCATCAACTCTTCCTTTTCTTCTGCCCAATAGTAGGAGCGGCAATGCTCCTTCTTCTTAAACGGAGCGTCATTCAGCTCTTCCAGCTTCTCCCAGAGGTCTTCGTTGAACTGCTCAAGCGAGAAATACCTGCGTTCTTCCAGATCATGGAAGAACCCCTTCTCGAGAATGCCGACCGCGTTTTCCACAGAGGATTTGAAACGGGGTTTCCGAACCTTGGCGGGAAGGATCACCGTGTGGTTGTGTTCAGCCCATTCTGCATAGTCCTGGTTCAACTCCGGCTGGATCCAGTCCTTGTTCGCAATCACGGCCTGCTTGCAGTTGTCGCATACAACGATTGCCGGAACGCCGCCGAAGGCTTTCCTTGCAGTTGTCGCATACAACGATTGCCGGAACGCCGCCGAAGGCTTTCAGTGCGTTGTTGTTGACCTCGATCCATTGCATCTCCTTCGTGGATTCCATACCCTCAGCGTAGATGTATTGGGAATACGGAAGGATTGCAACAAACACAACGATCGGTGTGATCTCGCCGGTAAGACGGTTGATAAGGTCAAAGGTTTTGCCCGCAAAATCAACCTCCATTGTCTGGGCGATCACTGCTGTGAAGTGGGCGGTCTCGTAGTTCTCTTCGCACCACTTGCCGAAGAGTTCGCAGAACTGCCGATACTGGTAAGGTTTCTTCTCTTCTGCCTTGCAGCGCTTTACATACCGGTCCCAGCATACCTGAAGCGTCATGTTCTTTCTCTCGTTCATGAGCTTCAGAACCTGCTGGTAATCGGGATACTCGTAGCTTTCGTCCCGGCCGCCTTCACCTGGCACCTTGCCATACACCTTCATGGCAATCCCGGCGTTTGTGATCCCGGGTGGGAGTGGGAACTCCAGTGCATCACACTTTTCGAATGCTTTCAGGAAATCATGTACTCCTGATTTTCCCGCTCCAGTCTGCTCCGCGATCTCACGGAGAGAAAGCCGCAGTACGTACCGCTTGGTTAGAATGTCCTTGTAGTCTAACATAGCCTACCTCCTATAAAATGAATTCCCACCACTATTGATGGTTATCATCAGTATAGGAGAATGGCTTTTAGATCATAAGGTTAAGGTGTCCGCTCGCTCCGCTCCGCGTCCGTTTTGCTCCGCAAAACCGTCCGGTCTGTGGCGCAATTTGCATAAGCCGCTAAATCAAGGAAAAGCGGAACCAGATATAGCAGAAATGGCGTGTTTTCAAGGTTCGCAGCACCATCTATGGGATGGGAGTAATAATTAAGCAGGGAATTTAGCTGATTTCTATTAACGTAAATTTTTAGGTTTCAGTGTCTATATATGGATTAAACGAATTTCAGGCATAAAAAATCGATGCGACAGGATTTGAGCCAGAGAAATGTCCATTGGACATTTCTCCCCTCTGCGTCCCGATGTTCGATCGTACAGACATCTCATGTTCAAGTTCCCGAATCGAACATTGTTTTTTGTATACAAAGGACCGGGACACGGAAAGCGCATAATTAAGCCATTTTTTGAAGAAAGGAGCGGGAAGCTGGATTAATAATCTGCGGCTACTCGCTCAGGTAGTCGCTCAAAATAATTGATTTTATATGCCTATCCCTTGCGATAGTTGCTTTCTCAATTCATCCTTGCATTCATTAAGCTCACGATTTAGGTCCTTAATATATTCTTCGCAAACTTCTTTATAAAGCACTCTATTAAAACCTTCATCGATATTCAATTCTAAGACTATATCATCTTTTACAAGTTTCCTAAGTAACTCTGCAAATATGTTTTTGAAAGCACTTTGACAATCCGGACTATTCAGATTTACCACCAGTTGGTTACCATCAATCTTAAATATCAGGGCATCAGTATCAGCATCTTCAGAAGTCAACAAAACTTCAATTATCTCTTGATTCATAAATGTCCCTCCTTTCATAAAATGCTTCTGATCCTCCTTCTAATGAATGCATACTTTCTTCCGTCCAACTTTTTACGTCAGTTTGATTCTCAATATTTACGAGACGATCATCAAAAGGATTGCCTATATAAGTCTTGTACTCCCCATTCTCATGTGTTCTAAATATTGACATATATGGCAAAGTCCTGACGGCTATATTTGCATTATGAGTTGCTATCACTACATATTTTCGGCGTTGTGCCAATTCTGTAATAAGTGGTCGGATGTCTGAGTCTATATATGAATTTCCCATACCAAGTTCGGGCTCGTCTAGGAAATATGCATCTGCATCCTCTTGAAGAATATGCCCCAGAAGCAATATTGCCTTTTCACCATTAGATGGCGTGTACTCTTTCCCATCAGCTGTGATAATCTGTTTCGATCGAGCCAAAAACGGTTTCGTCGATGAAATGCTATTTTCTTTACAAAGATTATTAAATTCTTCGACATATGTTGCCAGATCATCATCAAATATATGGTGTTTAATATACTCCAATTTAGCCTTAGTCTCTCGCAACGCTCTTATTCCATAACCAGGAAAATGTTCTGTCTTTTCTTCCGGACACAGCATTCTATACTTGTAATTAATAAATATCTCACCTTTATCCTCTAATGAGCCCAGCCGCACTTGCTCATTGTATTCTGAAACTGACAAATTCTTAAGTATCTTTCCGACCACATCAAATAGTTTAATTCTTCGTTTTGCAAAATCAACCAGTCCTGTAGTAGAAGGACGCGATACCGTATCAGATTTTAAATCAGCTATACTTTTAATCTTATCAATACTATAATTTATCAAACTTGATGTATACTCAGAAATTAAATCATCTGCTCTTTTGGATAACACAGCATCATAAAGGGTTCCAATCAACTTTCTAAATTCTGAAAGGTCTTCTTCTTGAAAGTATTCCGTCAATTCGATACTTCTAAGATTTCTAACAACCTCATCAGTTTTTGCCTTATCTGATTTATGAACATCGTATTTTTCATCCTTAACAAAAACATCATGGACTGCTTCAGTAATTTTCATCCTTTTTTTATTATTGCTATATCCGCGTGTATCCGCCCACTGAAGGTAACGGCCAAATTCAGTAGGATTAGTGTCAGTCCATTCCGATATATACGCAAATTCTTCGGTACACATCTCAGCTCCAACTTTACTGAGATCCGCTTCCATGTCGCCAATTTTGGTAAAGGCATTAAAATCCTCTGTATTTTCAGAAGCAATATATTTTCTACAGGTCTTACCAGAACTTTGCATTTCTTTATACAAAGACTTTAGTATTTCAGTCTTACCCGTCCCCTTTTGCCCAAACAGAATATTTACATCCGGATATATCCGCAACCTCAACCTTACAGATGAATGCGGACTTCCCGCCACTTCCAAAGGAGTTTTCTTGCTCATAAGAGTCTCTACAACGCTGGTATCTCTCCTAGCCAACAGTAAAAACTCAGAAAAACTTCCGACTGGAAGCCTTAAATCAGCAAAAGTGCATTCTTCATAATGATTCCAATCCTGAACATCACTACCAATCAACACATTCATCTCTTGATTGGCAAGCACACCTAATGTACGATGATTCCTTGGTTCAATAAAAACCCTTGAGGAATCTCCCACAAGACGAGCCAATTTTTCTTTATCACTCACAGATATAGCAGGTTTTTTATCATGAAAATGAGGTATAAAAAGAGCTTCAAATTCTTGAAATGCTGCACATATTTCTTCCAGAGAATGTAGGCATTTATTCAAATCCTCACCTTCAAAAAGCTTGTTCACTGCCGCTGAAAATCTCATCTCTTCTTCAGGCTTAACAACTACAATAAGATGAAACCTTGTTTCACCGCCAACATCTATTTCTACCCCTGGCCAGACCTGACAAATATCTAGTACTTTTTCCTTTAGTACCCGATATTGTTCAAGATCAAACGCATTGTGGTTGGTAATAGCTACGATCTTGACATCTGCCAGCTCGATTTTATCTCGAAAAAGCTCTGCTGTTACATTCCGTGTAGCCGCATCTCCTTTTTTCACCTTTTTTGTATGGCAATGTAAATCTATTTTCATGAGATACACCTCCCACCTTTGATTTTTATAATACAAAACCTCTAGATGCAGGCTAATCCGCCTTATCCCCATAATTAGCAGTCTGTTCCGCCACCATCCCTAACGACCTCGCCGGCACCTCATACGTCTTCCTCTTCTTCAGCCTCTCATACACTACTCCGCCGACCGTCTCCATCACCATCTTCATCATCTCTGGCTCCGAGAACAACTTAACGAAGAACCCGTCATTCATCTCGTATCGCTGAGCAGCCATATTTGGGAAGTCCTTCTCAAAGAGCAGCATAAATGTCTTCCTGTCGCTGTTCTGGGCATAACCCTGCCACTTATCCTGAGCAGCATAGTCGTTCTCCAGTTGTGTAAGGACCTTATCCATTTCTGTGAAATCAGTCCCGTATTTTTCATTAATCTTCTCAATGATTACAGTCAACGGATCCTTCTTAGGCTCCCTGTGCCCAGCCTCACCAGTGATTGGCACAAAGCCACCTTCCGCAGGCTCAAGCTGTATACCACCCTCAAAATCTTTTTCCAGACGATAGTATTCCAGCAGAACCTTGTCATCGATATCGACAACCGAGCGATCCCCCTTTGGAAGCCACATATAGAGGAACTTTGCAAATACGCTGAACTTATGTATGTCCTTATCGAACAGTCTGCAGACCTGCGTAATGAAAGCATATATCCGGTTGAAGCGGCCTAACGTAGATTTGAAAATTTCCTTTCTCTCAGTTTCAAGAGCGCCATACCGCTGCAACGCCGGATTTAAAGCACTCTTCAGTCTTCCCAAATCACCGGCTTTCTGTGTGTCGCCGGAGTAGAAGATATTTGCAAATTTATCTATCTCCAACTGCTGATACACCCTGAACTCGTCCAGGGTATTCTTCAGATCATAGACAACGTTCGGATCCGTCTCCTCCTCCAGGACTGTCTCCTCGTAGAAGGGTTCAAACGACTTCTTGATATCCTCCGCCGAATTCACAAAATCGAGGACAAATGTATCCTGCTTCCCCCGCATCGTCCGATTCAGGCGTGACAGCGTCTGCACCGCCTTCACGCCGGAGAGCTTTTTATCGACGAACATCGTGTGAAGCAACGGCTCATCAAATCCCGTCTGATACTTCTCTGCGACAATCAGGATTCCATAGTTATCGGAATGGAACGCTTCCGGGAGTGCCTTCTCCTTAATTGTCTCTCCGTCCTTCGTCTTGTTGATTTTCTCTTCCGTATAAGTCTCGTCGTTATCCTGCACTTCACCTGAAAATGCGACCAACACCTCGAGATCCGTATATCCCTTTTCCTTGATCTGACGCTTGAACTCCTGCACATAACGGACGGCATGCAGACGGGAGGCCGTGACGACCATGGCCTTTGCCGTCCCGCCTATCTTATGTATGGTCACATTCCTGAAATGCTCCAGCATGATGGCTGTCTTCTGCGAAATGTTGTGTGGATGCAGCGTTTCAAATTTCTGGATCGCCTTGACGCCCGCAGTCGTATCGAGCTCCGGATCATCGGGAATCGCCTTGGCGATCTTATAATACATGTTGTAAGTCATGTAATTTTGCAGGACATCAAGAATGAAATGCTCCTCAATGGCCTGACGCATGGAATAGATGTGGAACGGATGATAGACGCCCTCCTTATCTTTCCAGCCGAACATGTTCAGGGTCTTACCCTTCGGGGTTGCCGTGAATGCGAAAAATGAAAGATTATCCTGATGTCCCTGGGCTGCAAGCTCGTCAAGGATCTTGTCCTCATCATCCTTGCGGTTGGCTTCTTCCTCCGCCTCCATCTCGGCATATTCGCGTAAAATCTCCTCCGTGTCCGCGAGCGCACGTTTCAGCTTCTTCGCGGCATCGCCCGTCTGGGAGGAATGAGCCTCATCCACGATGATTGCAAATCTCTTATTTGACGAATTCACTTCCTTATAGATGACCGGGAACTTCTGAAGGGTAGTGATAATTATGCCCGCTCCGCTCTCGATGGCCTCCTTCAGCTGCTTTGCGTTCTTGTCGATCTTCATGACCACGCCTTCCACATGGTCGAACTGATAGACCGTGTTCTGCAGCTGACTGTCAAGAACACGCCGATCTGTGACGATGATGACGGACTGGAAGATCTTTTCATCATTTGCATCATGAAGACCGCTCAGGCGGTGAGCAAGCCAGGCAATGGAATTCGATTTGCCGGAACCGGCACTGTGCTGAATCAGATAATTCTTCCCCGCACTGTTGACCTTCACATCTGCGAGCAGCTTGGTCACGACATCCAGCTGGTGGTATCGCGGGAAGATCATGCGCTCCGATTTAACCTCGCCGGTCTTCTCATCACGATCAATCTGCAAATGCAAATACTTCTGCAGTATCTCAAGCAGCCTGTCCCTGCAAAGGACATTCTCCCAGAGATAGGCAGTATCATAACCATCCGGATTGTCAGGATTTCCCTTGCCGCCGACTCGGCCAGCACCATTACTCCCCTGGTTGAAGGGAAGGAAATATGTCCGGGGACCTTCGAGGCGGGTGGTCATATATACATTTGTAAGGTCCACGGCAAAGTGGACCAGGACACGCTCTTTAAATGCAAATATAGCATCCCTTCCGGCGCGGTCGAACTTGTACTGGGAGATGGCATTTGCAGCATCCTGACCCGTGAACTGGCACTTCAGCTCCATGGAGACAACGGGGATGCCGTTCAGGAACAGGACGATATCGATGCTGTTCTCATTCTGAAGGGAGTAATGAAGCTGGCGGGTACAGTGGAGGACATTCGCCTCATACTGGGAAATCGTCGTAGGATTGAGACCGGTCTCCGGTTTCCAGAAAACCGCACGGAACTTGATGCCTCGGTCTGTAAAGCCGTGACGGAGCACGTTCAGGAGAGAGGTCATTTTCACCTCCCGGTTAAAGCGCTCAACAATCTTGTTCTCACTGTCACCGCCGTAAATCTTTTCATACCGCTTCCATTGGGTAGGCTGACTCGTTTTGATGAAAGAGACAAATGTCGCGCGGTCGAGGGCGAGTTTGCGGTCGAAGGCGAGGGGATTGCCTTTCTGGTAGCCCCCATAAGTGATCAGATATTCTTCGATATCTTGTTCGAAGCGTTTTTCTTTAATATCAAAGTCGGACATGATTAGACCTCTCTTTTACCGGTGACGACTTCGTAAATCAAGGATTTCTTATAATCAAGCAATTTTCCAATCAATTGACTCCTAATACTTATACTTTTGTCAATTTCACAGGTCTTAACGTGTAAATAATCACAAATGGATCTTGCCTCCTCATTCGGAGGTAAAGCGATAATAAAATTCTCTATTTGCTTTGTACTAATATGTGGTACACTTACCCCGGTTGTCTCAATTGATAATGCGCTTTCAAAGGCCTTGCTATTAATCCAATGATATATAAGTCTGTGGTCGTATGCACATTCTTTTTTTAACCGTATTCTACATACACGTTGTAGTAACAAACAAGGTAAAGAATCTTTATTCATAATAGTCGTCCGCATACCATCTGAAATCCATGGTCTATCTAGTCCTACTACTATATCATTTTCTTGCAAATAATAAGGTTCCAGATATTTTGGCACCTCTTGGTTCCAAAATACTACATCATTCCATCGAATTCCGCTTGGAACTACATTAATTCCTCGTAATAATGGTATCCCTTCATCCGTTGCGAAATCATTACTGGAAAAAGCATAACCAGGCAAAATATCAACAATTGTCTTTAGCTTTTGAATGCTCCAATGTTCAGGAATTTTACCAATCCAATCAATCCCACTTTCCTTATAATTACGTGTCTCTTCTAATCCATGCGTCAGTGCTTCATTTATAACCGATAATTTGTATTCCTTCAGCTTTTCAATAATTACTTGCTGTTTCTCAATAATAGAATTGATTTTCGCACACTTGTCGTCCAAATAATCTGCTATTCGAATACGTTCTCCTATTTCTTGAGGCATAATAACCGACACATCTGATAGAATTCTTCGTGAAATACTAAACAGTTTTACTCCTGTTACCTGTTTTCTAATTTGGCTTCTCCATGCATCAGTTTTAAACAAATACCCTAAATATCTGTTATCCCCTTTTTGCTCAGCTGAAAAAATTATAGTATGATAACCTGCAAACAATAGTAAGTCTCTATCGATATAAATACAGTTTCCACATCCATCTATATCCTCAGAGGTATCAGCAAAAATAAAATCTCCTTCTTTCACAAGAGATTTCGAATTAGTTGTCAAAAATGCCTTATCAACATACCGTATTAAATCATCTTGTATATGAATCCCGTCATTACTTTTAGAATGAATTTGACCATAACTAATTACAGAAACGCCATTCTCTACCAAATTGTCTTTTGTAATAGGCAGACCCTTGCCAAAAGTGAATAATTGTTTTATTCTTGCTGTTTTCCAATCACTAGGTATCTCCCCAATCCATTCCACCCCACTATCCTTCATCTCTCTCACAGCCCAAACACCTCCTCCCGGCTTCCGGACAGTTCCTTCTCCAGCTCCAGAATCTCCGCCATGATCTCACTGGACGCCCTCGGTGCCTCGTACTTATAGAAATAACGGGTGAACGGAATCTCATACCCCACCTTCGATTTCTTCTTATCGATCCACGCATCCGGTGCAAATGGCAGCACCTCCCGCGCAAAGTACTCCTCTATATCCTCAGTCAGCGGCACATTCTCCGTATCCCTGATCGCAGAATCCGCCTGCTTCCTGCCTTTCTTGAGAATTAGCTCGCCATTTGCATCTCTGAGCGGTCTCTCGACCACGATCCTGGTGTAGCCGAAGTCTTCATTTGCAAAAATCTTGCATATCTCAGACTCAGCAAAATCGCCATACAGCTTCGTGATCTCCTGAATGGCTGACTCCGGTATATCGTTCCGCTTATTGCCGAGGGATTTCCTGCGCTTCTCATAGAGATTATTTGCATTGATGAGCTGCACCTTGCCCTCGCGCCTGGTGCCTGCCTTCTTGTTTGAGAGGACCCAAATATAGGTCGCAATCCCTGTGTTGTAGAAGATATCATTCGGCAGAGCGACGATTGCCTCCAGCAGATCATTCTCCAGAATATATCTCCTAATCTCGGACGGACCGCTGCCCGCATCACCAGTGAACAGCGGAGAGCCGTTGTGAATGATGGAAATGCGGCTGCCGCCCTTGCTCCTGTCTTTCATCTTTGAAATTGCCTCTTCGCCTCCGCCTCGACCTTCGGCTTCTCATTTTTCCACTCTCGACCGAAAGGTGGATTCGATAAAATATAATCAAATGTCTGCCCCTCGAACTGATCGTCAGAGAGCGTATTTCCATCCTTGATGAAGTCGGCGTTGTTGCCTTTGATCAGCATATCCGCCTTGCAAATGGCAAATGTCTGATCATTGATTTCCTGACCAAACCCCATGATTTCTGTGGAGGCATTAAGCCGGTGCAAATATTCCTCCGCAACCGAAAGCATACCTCCGGTGCCGCAAGCGGGGTCGTAGATTGTCTTCACAACATTATTTCCGGACAGAACATCGTTGTCGTCATAAAAGAGGATGTTGACCATGAGCTGTATGACTTCCCTGGGGGTATAGTGCTGCCCGGCATCCTCGTTGTGCGCTTCAGAGAAACGCCGGATAATCTCCTCGAAGATATAACCCATCTCAAGATTGGAGATGACATCCGGGTGAAGATTTGCTTTCGGTGAAGTGAACTCCTTGATGACGATGTAGAGGATGTTCTTATTTGCCATCGTCGTGATGTGGCCATCGAACTTGAATTTTTCAATGATCTCGCGGACATTTTCAGAAAAACCATTCAGGTAATCGCGAAAGTTCTCTTCGATATGATCCGGATCATCGAGGAGACGTTCAAATGTATATTTGCTGACATTATAGAAAGCAAAGCCGGAAGTATTCCGAAGCAGAATGTCTTTCATCGGCAGGTTCTTCACCTGCTCATACTTTGCAAGGACCGCATCTTTCTTTTCGGCAAGGATACAGTCGAAGCGGCGGATGACCGTGAGGGGCAGGATGACCTCCCCATATTCATGCGGCTTGTATACGCCTGTCAGTTTATCGGCGATGGCCCAGATGAGGCCGGCTTTTTCGTTTACATTTGCGCTGAGACTCATTACTTCTCCCCTTTATTATGACTGAAGATGCATTTAATCATGGTTCTTTAACAAATAAACCATACTCTATGCAAGCTATTTATTAGGCAAGCGTTCGAGAGGCTTTGGATAGTGCTCCGGATGTATATTAACACCTGTGAAACTAAAGTATTTGTGCAATACATCCATTAATTTCATCAATCCACTTTGATTTTTTCTTTAAAATCTATGCATATTGCCAATATAATAGACAGACATGAAACTGAGTGAAACTAAACCTATGCCCATATCGGTACATACCTCTTATTCTTGTCTGACGCTTTCTCATCTACAAGCTTTATTCTGTTTGCCTTTAAAGTATCCTTTATTATCCTAGAGGCTTTTACTTTATTATCCTCTAATCCAAAGGTGCGACGAACATCAGAATTACTGATAGCACTAAAATTAATGTATGCCAAATACGCAAAGGGTTTATCACATAACTTGGCGGAATTACTTAATCCTGAAATGTATTTTGCTGTTCTCTCGGGATCTTTAGTATTGCATTTAAACTCAGCCCATTCCGTTTCAAAAGGAAGTTTTGTTAGTTCTCTAACAATACTTTGTAGATAATCTTCTGTTCTAAATGCCATATTATTTCTCCGTAATTATAAAAATCGTATTATTGCCCGTGCTTCACAAGAATTCAAAAACGTAACGAAGCGTCTATCATCGTTAAACAACACTATTTATTCTATTTCCGTTTTCTGTTCACAGAAGAATTGTTGTTCAAGCCAATGCTTAAAATGATATTCATTTTCTTCCTTCAGGTATATATCAGAGTATAGACAAGTCACTATATCCATATCACCAAATAAGTCAAACGCCCAATCCTCACCTGTATCATATTCTTCCTCAGATATCTTACCCTCACTTTTCATGCATTCCAGAAGAAATTTTGATTCTCTTGATATTAGAAAGAGTGCAAGTTCTTCAAGTACGCTGTGTGCGATAATCGGTAGATTTCTCTTCGCACACAATCTTAATCTCTCAACGGTTAGATAAAAACAGTAAATAAACTCATAGTCATATCGAGTAAGAAACTGCGCCGGAAGTTCCTCTTTTAACATAGATGTCTCGATCTGACCGACATGCGACCATTTTGGCATTGTAGATAGTTCCAACAAGTCTTCTTTTAGAAAGTCTGATAATATATCGCTCCCTATTGCAAATGAAATAGCAGCATATCTTCCAAATGATTCCTCAAGAAATGTAGACCATGGACTATTTTGTTTCAAATCTTCAATGCTACTACCTGTTTCATCATCTAATTCTTCATCTTCAGGGAGACCTCTCCAATTGAGTGCTTTACATAAACCTTTAATTTTATCCTGACGTATAGCTCCACCTGCCTCATAGCGGCTCCATGTCTTTGTTCCAACATTTGCTCTTGCTGCAGCTTCCTCTATTGTTAAATTCAATTCGTTTCTACGGGTTCTTATTCTTTTTGCAAGGTTTTTATTACCTTTTATCGATTTTGCAGCCATACAAAAGCCCCTCCTTTATTGACATGTCATATATATGTCATATTGTCACTATTTTAATGTTGTGTCAATCCTGAATCTGCTATTTTATCTATACGAAAAATGCTTAAATTCGTAACTGAATTCGTGACTAGCATAAAAAGGACACAACAATTGACATAATGAAAGCCCGAAGATTTGGCTGCTTTTAGCCGAATCTTCGGGCATAGAAAAGTCGATGCGACAGGATTTGAACCTGCGACCTCTGCGTCCCGAAGAATGACTACGTTTCCTTTTTTCATACAAACCATCGTCAAACGAGCTTATCTGCACCCTTCTCCATGTGAAATCATCCCACAAAAATCAGGATAATACAAAATAACGCTATAAAGGTAGAGAAAAAGTTAGAGAAAACAGCTCTCTGTGGACCTTATGAACAAGGTTTACGGAGGGCTTTTATGTTTGAAGGAACATCAGCACTTCAACCGAATATAGCGAATGCCCCTTTCCCCGCCGGTGACTATTACCAAGACGCAGAGTGGACGCTTGATCAGCACTCATATATAGCCCAGGCACTCCAGCAATATGGATGCTCGTATCTGAAAGGCAGGGATGAATACACCCTCCTCAAGGAAGTGGTGTTACCCAATGTTACCCAAGTTTCAGATCCGGGTAAATCGGCAGCACTGGAAACCCCCTTGATTTTAAAGGAAAAATGCAGTGGTGTCATTTCACCCCTATGCCCTGCAATACATGCAAATGACACCGACACCTCTTCCTATAAAAAACCCTTTCTGGCACCTCTGGATGTCCAGAAGGCCGGCAGCATCGCCGATGTCATCCCTTCCTTCAAGGCCATCCAATCCGACAGCATGAGTCTTAACATCGGATTTGATACTGAGTTCCAGGATTATAGGGACGAATCGGGCAGGAACCGCCGTGTGCTGTCCCTCCAGATGTCCATAGCGGTCGGGGAAGTGCTGATCAGATATTTCTTCCTCGTGGATCCGCGGTACCAGGAAGTCACCGCTGAGGGAGGACGTATTCCGCTGAAGCACTGCCTAGCCGACATCCTCTCGGATCTGAAGACGTGTTACTTCCAGGATTTTCCTCTCGTCCTGAAAAAGAACATCAAGTACAAGCAGAAACAGTGGAAAGACCATGACCCTTACAAGGTCGTGGATTATGCGGCGATGAGCGAGAGTGTTATTCCGGTCACCATCATTTGCCACACGGGAAAGGCTGATATCTCCGTCTTCCGCAGGTCAAAATACGATATCGACATCCTCCGCAGGCTCAGCGAAATCCAGGGCGGCTGGATGACCACTGAGTATGTGCATTTCACAGCAGCTAATGCGCAGCAGAAAGAATGTCGTAAGTATACGGATGAACGATGCCGAATATGAAATGCTCAAGGCCAAGGTCAAAGAAGCAGGCATCTCCCAGCAGTCGTTCATCATAAGCGCGATCAGCGGGGCATCCATCGCCTCAGCAGATGAAGTAGCTGTACAGAAAGAAATAAGCCGTTCTCTGTCCGACCTGGTCCGCCAGATCCGCGGGCTCGCCGCGAACGTGAACCAACTCGCACGCACAGCCAACAGACAGGGAGCCCTCCCCACACTGGACTCGCTCGCGAAGATCCATGAAGAAATTCAGAACTACAGAAAGGATTGTGAAGATATATGGCTGTCAATAAGGTCGTCAATAAACAGACAAAGAGCCACGGCGCGATGAGGAACGTCATCTCCTATGTCCTCCGGGATGACAAGATTAAAGAGGGGTACGTGGAGATCACTGGTCCTTACAGTGCGGACAGAATCGACTGGGACAATGTATATCAGGCTTTCCTCCTTGAGAAGCGGATCTGGGGCAAGGATACCGGCCGGATGTACGCCCACAATATCATCAGCTTCCATAAGGATGAAGCCATCAGCCCTGGCGAATGCCTCGAAATCGGACGCGCGTTTGCCGACAGGTTCTTTCCCGAATACCAGAACCTGATCGGGGTCCATCAGGACCGGGACCACATGCACGTCCATATCGTGACGAACTCGGTCTCCTATATCGACGGCCGTAAGCTGCACCAGACAAAACGTGACCTCGAACGGCAGAAAGCGTATACAAATACCCTCTGCAAGGAACGTGGCTATACTGTCACGGAAAAAGGGAAACACTTCGACGGCACTCCGCTTGAGGAAGGGGAGATCCGGGCCTGGAGCAAGGACAAATATCATCTCTTCCTGAATGAATCCAGGAAAAGCTTTGTAGCGGACTGCGCAATCGCCATTATGGAGAGAATCCCGGAAAGCGCCAGCAGGGAAGAATTCATCAGCGCAATGCAGGAACGGGGGTGGTCTGTCAACTGGCAGGATAACCGGAAGCATATTGTATTTGAAAATCAGAATGGTGAAAAGGTCCGGGACAGCAACCTGTCAAAGACCTTTACCATGGATATCGGAAAGGAGTCATTGACAAATGAATTTGAAAGACAGGCTGCCACAAGGAAAGAACGTATCCGTACAGATCAGGAACCCCGGGAACTTGACAGATGCTATGCAGCATCGCGCCTTTGGACAGGCGCTGCAAGAATTGACAAGGATAACTTCCGTTGATATACTCAAGGGTACCCGCAGCGATGCGGGACGTGTCCTGAAGGACACGGGAGGGATACACGAAAGCGTAAAGCGGTTGGCCTACACTCTCCGAAAGGAGGTGAAGCTTATGCCTATTATTTTGACTATCCATGTGTTCGGATTAACCGTCACGGTGAGAATCAAGAGAAATAGCAACAACCGCCACTCGGCCAAGTGACGGTTGTTCGAATAAATAACCCAATCTCTTGAATGAGGTCAACCGCTTCTCGCTGTATCCCTCTTTCAATTATCATTATATTGGAGGCAGCTGATTCTGTCAAGACAGTAGAGTTTCGGAAGCAGTGCTCCGAAACGTTACTGATATTATTCAGGATACTGTTGTGATGTGGAGAGTAACCAGATGACATGGGAACAGCTGAAAACACAAAGTGATTGACTCTTGCTTTCCGATAGTATCCAAGATTAAAATAATAATAAACAAAATCTTGTTATCAACTAGTTTTTAACATCAATATCTTGGCCTTTGACGAGGGGTAGGAATTGGTGTAGTGTAAAACAAAAAGGGGATGATAATATATGGACTTTAATCAGTTGTTTTGCACTGTTCTTTCGTCAGCCGATAGATATCAGAAGCTACTTGAAGATGAGGATAAATGTAAAATACTCAAGCAAGATAAGGAGTTTCTCCAGAATGCTAGTCTAGCTCAAAAAAGCGAGCTAAAAACAGCTTGCCAAGTGCTCATAGAAAACTACGGTCTTTATGAGATGAACAAAAATGCTCTGCAAAAGAGTTATGATAAACTTGCTACAGAGCTAAACAAGGAGAGGAAGAAATACGAACGGGATTTCAATGAGTTGGTTGCCGCTATATTTACCGAATTTAGCGATTTACCAGTTGAAAAAATCTGGCCCGAAGAATTTATTAATTCAAACAGCGAGCCTGAACCGTTAAAATACTATGTATGTCTAATCGGTTTTGGCAAAGAAGGGATGTTCGCTAGACGAGCCTTCTATAGAGCGGAGCTAAAGAACTCGCAGAGTCCAATAACCCCATATGATCTTGAGATGAGTTATATGGAATTAAGAGAGACATTCGATATTTTCCTGCCAATAAACTAACAACTGAAAGCGGAAGAAATCTTCCGCTTTTTCTGTGACGACCATTTTTTATTCCGAGAACGGATTACTACCTGCTTCATGTCGAATCCATTCCCTCACTAACCGCTCTGATTCTGAAATAGCTTTGCCAGACCCATTATTAGACATTTCAAAGGTCATATGATGCATATCAACCACACCGCAACAAAGGGATTATCCATCACCCGCGCCAATACGACAAAAACAATTTCCAGCGCAAGAGAATATCCTCTGACAGATGAACAGATCGAAATGTTCCGGCAGCTTGAGCTGAAGGAGAAAGCTAACCGACGGCTTTGCGGAAACGGATATTTTGACAGCGACTACATTTTCAAACACGCCGACGGTACCCTGTATTACCCGGACTATCCTACCAAGGCCTTCGGTAAGCTGATCAAGAAGATACCGGAACTGCCGCAGGGGATCACCTTTCACGGGCTTCGAAGCTCCTGTGTGTCAATCCTTGTTCATCAGGGTATGGATGTAAAGAGCATTCAGAAATGGGTAGGACACGCAGATATTGATACAATGCTGAGAATATATGCCAAGGTCAAAGACAAAGAAGCAAAGAGGGAAATCTCGGATGCGATGAACGGAATAATCTCGCTGAAGGATTATTCTTCAAACCAGTAACAAAACAACTAAATAAGGTCCACAGAGCGTATTCCATTATCCATTAATGGGGAAATAACCGGAGAAAGTTAGAGAAAAGTTAGAGAAACGCCAGATTTTTGGAAAAAAATAAGGGTTTCGGTCTCCCGAAACCCTTGATTTTACAGCGTCGATGCGACAGGATTTGAACCGTCAAAATGTCCACCGGACATTTTGACCCTCCGCGTCCCGAATGTTCTGTCGTACAGACATCTCATGGTCGATGCGACAGGATTTGAACCTGCGACCTCTGCGTCCCGAACGCAGCGCTCTACCAAACTGAGCCACGCATCGATTCGTGTCAAGAACTCTTTCGTTCTGCACAACAATAGTCATTATATAGAAAAGCTGTCCAAGTGTCAAGCCTCTTTTAAAACTTTTTGCGAAATGATGACGGCATCTTCCGATAGCCGCTTTCGATAAAAAAGGCCGATCGATCAGCGAAATTTGGCGATGCGATTCAATAAGATCTATTTCGGTATAATGAAAAATCTCCGTTCTTTATGCTATACTGTCCTCGTTGTGTTGTACATCTGTGAAAGATATCCATGGACTGATCAGTTTTAGAGAAGCCGGGAAGAAGTAACCCGTTTTTTACTATGGAGCAGCTATGCACTGCGAAGGCAATAACAGAACTTCAACAAAAACTTCAATCTTTTCTCAATCTTTTCTACGTATCATAGGTATTGAGATCTCAGATATTAAAAGGCGGTGATATAATGCGTGTCCTTCTCGCTGAAGATGAAAAAAGAATGGCTTCTGCTCTCGTTGCTCTGCTGAAGCAGGAAAAATACGATGTTGACCATATGGCAGACGGCGCATCCGCCCTGGCTGCGCTGGAAAGCGGCGTATATGATATTGCTGTCCTTGACGTCCTGATGCCGGAAATGAACGGCTTCGAAGTTGCCCGCCGCGCGAGGAACAACGGCATCAAAACGCCGATCCTGATGCTTACCGCAAAAAGCCAGCTGGATGACAAGGTGGAAGGCCTGGACAGCGGCGCGGACGATTATCTTACAAAGCCGTTCCAGACAAAGGAACTGCTGGCCAGGCTTCGCGCCCTTGGCCGAAGAAGCGCAAGCTTTCAGGACGGCAGTCTGAAGTACGGAGATCTTTCCCTCGATACATCAAAAGCAGCTCTTACCTGCATGACTACCGGACAGAGTGTCCGGCTTGGCGAAAAGGAGCTTCGGATCCTGGAATATATGTTCAGCAATCATGGGCAGATCATGACCAGGGAACAGCTTGCCGTCAAGATCTGGGGCTTTGAGAATGAAGCGGAATACAATAACGTTGAGGTGTATATGTCCTTCACACGGAAGAAGCTTGCCTTTGTCGGCTCAAAGGTAAAGATCAAGGCTGTGCGCGGACTGGGATACGAATTGAGGGAAAAAGATGTTTAGCAGATCCAGAAAAAAGATCATACTTGCGATCATGGTCTCACTTATCCTTCTGTTCACTGTAACCCTGTCCGTGATCATGCTGGCAAGCTATCATGAGCTCCGTCGACAGAGTTCGGAAATGCTGGAACGATATGCGGATCTTTATTCTCTTGATCAGCAGCCGAAAACAGAAATGGTGCCTGATTTGAGACCCGACAGTCAGGATCTCCCCGGTCCGGCTCCTGAGCAGAGAGATCTTCCTCCTGATCTGGGACCGGGTTTTCAGCTTTCCACTTTTTACTCGGTCGCCTTTTCAGAGGAAGGTGCTGTGCTTTCCGTAAATGACGGAGGAAACGGACTGTACAGCAAGGATGAACTGATCCGGATGGCCCGGGATCTGCTGGCAAAGGACAAGACCGCAGGACGGCTCGACAGCCTGTCCTATACGATCAGCCGCAAACAGGGATATACACTGGTGGCGTTTATCGACGATACAATGACAGAACGCAGCATGCGGACACTTCTGCACAATGTCCTTATCGTCGGCGGGACGTCGATTGTCATCCTGTTCTTTCTGTCCCTCTTTTTGTCCGGGCAGATCATACATCCTTTGGAAGAAAATGACAAAAAGCAAAAGCAGTTCATCTCTGATGCCAGTCATGAGCTGAAGACCCCGGTCGCGGTGATCAGCACCAATGCTGAACTTCTTTCCAGGGAGCTCGGAGAAAACGAATGGCTTGCAAATATACAGTATGAGAATGAACGCATGGGAGATCTGGTGAAGCAGCTCCTGGACCTTTCCAGGGCGGAAAACACGGAAACTCCTGTGGAAACAGTCGATCTTTCCCGCGTCGTCACCGGTGAGATGCTCGCTTTCGAAAGTGTCGCATTTGATCAGGGAAAAACGATTCAAAGCGACATTGACGAAGGGATCCGTGTCATGGGCAACCAGGCCCAGCTGACACAGCTCACATCTATTCTGCTGGACAATGCAGTCCGGCACGGAGCAGGCAATAAGATCGAACTTACCTGTAAACGTCAGGGCCGCTCAGCAGTGCTCAGCGCAGTCAATGATGGGGATGAGATCCCGGCAGAAAAGCTGGAGCATCTCTTTGACCGCTTTTACCGGGTCGATGAAGCCCGCAGCAACGAAGGACATCACTACGGTCTTGGCCTTTCCATAGCGAAAGCCGTGGCAGAAAAACATGGCGGAAATATTGCAGTCTCCTGCCGGGATGGAAAGATCCGATTCACGGTATCGATCCCTGAAAAAAAATAATTCAAGAATAAAACTTCAATCTTTGTTCAAGGAACCTCCTTTACAATGAGCTCATCAAACGTAAAGGAGGTTTTTATATGAAGAAATTCGGAAATATGATCGCGCTCCTTCTGACAGCGCTGCTGATCTTCAGCCTGACAGCCTGCGGAAGCAGTACATCCACTGACTCAAAAAATACAGGTAATACTGCGGAACAGACGGAAAAGGCCGCCGATTCCGGTGACGATACGGAAAACAAAGAAAGCACTATGCCCGGTGAGCCTCCTGAAGGCAGCCCCGGCGGAACTCCTCCGGAAGGCGGTCCGGGCGGCACTCCTCCGGATAAGCCGGATGGAAACGGCGGCCCCGGCGGAGCGCCCGGTGGAAGCAGTGCGGATATTAATTATTCCGGTGCAGAAGAAATTACTGCCGGGGATTCTCAGAGTGGCCAGACATATGCCAGCAGCACAGCAGATGAAAGCGCCCTGCTGATCTCCACTCCCGAGGAAGTCTCCATTACGAATCCGACGGTTACCAAGACCGGAGATTCCGACGGAGGCGACAACTGCAATTTCTACGGTCTGAACGCGGCAGTCCTGGTGAAGGACGGTTCAACGACGACCATCACCGGCACGGAGCCGGAGGAGACGGGACCACTGTGATCATCCGTGATACGACCATTAAGACCACGGGGAACGGTTCGGGCGGCATCATGACGACAGGCGGAGGCAGTACCTATGCCTATGATCTGGATGTGACCACCGGCGGACAGTCCTCCGCAGCGATCCGCACTGACAGAGGAGGCGGCACAGTAGTCGTGGAAGGAGGCAGCTACACCTCCAACGGTCTGGGCTCTCCGGCGATCTACTCCACAGCGGACATTACGGTATCTGATGCGGACCTGACTTCCAATCTTTCCGAAGGCGTGTGCATTGAAGGCCTGAACTCCGTCACTCTCAGCAACTGCAGTCTCACGGCCAACAACACCAAACGAAACGGCAACGCCACCTTCCTTGACAGCATCATGATCTACCAGTCTATGTCCGGCGATGCGGCAAACGGCACCAGTCATTTCACCATGACCGGAGGCACCCTGACCAGCAAGAGCGGACATGTCTTCCATGTGACCAACACCAATGCCGGATGGAGCGGCGGCAGCAATGAAGCGACGCTGAAAGCCTCTGCCCAGAAGCTTGCCGGTGCGATCAAAATCGGCAATGATTCCACGCTGACACTGGACCTGAAGGATGGATCCGCTTTTAACGGCAGCATCGACGGCAATATCACCAATGCAGAGGGTGAGACCGTATCTACTGAAGTCGGCACAGTTTCAGTCACACTGGACAGCACCAGCACCTGGACATTGACCGGCGACAGTTATATAACCGAATTCAACGGCGACGCGGGAAGCGTGATTAGCAACGGCTTCACACTGTATGTAAACGGCGTGGCACTGACCGGCACAAAATAAAATATTCAAGTCTCGCTTGCGAGACTTGGCGCGGGATTCGGGTCAGCGTAAGCTGACATAATACCCAACCGAATCCCTGCGCATCCTCGCGTGCTTAAGCATGCGTAACAATGCTCCAGTGGAGCATTGTGGAGCTGAGCGTTTATCTCAGTGGGGGATTGTAACCCACCACTGAGACTGGCAGGATATTGTTTTACCCGCCGCTTATAGAAGCGGGGGTCTTCCCCACTGAGATAAATACCTGGAATACAACAGGAAGGGAGCTGTCGCACCTACTAATACGACAACTCCCTTCCTGTTTCTCCATCCTTTTCAGACAGATGCCAGATCGTTCTTATCAAAACTTTCCTATGAATATCCGCCTTCGCGCCACCCGCTGCTTATCCATCTCTGTCCGGATCAGCCGACCTGATAGACATCCGCATAGGTAAGCCCAAATGCCAGCGCCTCCGCATGCGTGTCAAAGTAGATATCGACATGTCCGTACGGTGTTCCGCGGTCATCGACCGTGTAGACCGTTCCGAAGATCAGAAGCACTTTGCGCAGTTGCAGTACGCGGTGATCTTAAAGGTCCCGAGATACGTACCGCCGGAAGAGCTCTGCTGCTCTGCCTGCTGGCGGGCTGCTTCCTCGGCCGCTGCCTGGGCTGCTGCCGCCTCGGCCGCCGCCTGTGCCGCCGCTGCTTCCGCTGCCGCCTGCTGCGCTGCCGCCGCCTCTGCCGCTGCCTGCTGCGCTGCCGCTGCTTCCGCTGCCGCCTGCTCTGCTGCCGCTGCCTCCGCTGCCTGCTGCGCTGCCGCCGCTTCTGCTGCTGCCTGCTGCGCCGCCGCTGCTTCCGCTGCTGCCTGCTGCTGCGCCGCCTCGGCTGCCTGCTGGGCTGCCGCTGCTACAGCCGCCTGCTGCTCGCGTGCCTCCTGCTCTGCTGCCTGCTGCGCTGCATATGCCGCTGCCTGCGCTGCTGCCTGTTCAGCCTGCTGCCGTGCTGCTTCCTCTGCCGCAAGCTGATCCTGAAGTCCGGAAAGAAGATTTTTCTGTTCCTCGATCTTCGTCGCAAGATCAGATGCTGCAAGCTCTTCATCACTGATATTCTGAGCATATCGGGCGATATTCTCATCTGTCGTGGCGACCAGATCCTCCACCTCAGTCTTTCTCGTCTCGTGCTCAGTCTTTAACGTTGCAAGGCTCTCCTGCTCGGCGACCAGCGTCGCCTCCTGCTCCTCGACTACGGCTTTCGCCGCCTCGTAATCCTTGAGCTTCTTCCTGTCATACTTCGTCATCTCTATGATCTGGGATGCCTTGTTGAGAAGCTCGGTAAAGCTCTTTGCTTCCAGAAGTGTGGTGAAGAAATCCGTGTTTCCGTTCTCATACAGATACTTGATGCGGGTCTTCATCGCACTGTATTGAGCCTGCTCATCCGTCCTGGCCCTCTCGACAGCGACCTGTGTGATCTCGATCTCGACCTGCTTGTCGATCATGCTGTCGTTGATCGTTGTAAGATCTTCGGAGAGCTGTGTAAGCTGTGCATTCAGTTCGTTCAGGTAGGTCTCAAGCTCAGTCTTCTCAGTCTGCAGGCTGCTTATATTGCTCTGGGTCTTGTCGAGGCTGCTCTGCGCTTCATTTTTTGAAGCCTCTGCAGCCGCAATATCCGCCTGTGTGTCCGCAAATGCAGGCACCACGGCTTGCGACACGGTAAGGACAGCAGCCAGTACAATACTGACAATTTTGTTTCTGCGCATGCCTGTACTCCTTATAGATATAGCTGTTGATCAAACGAAAGTATCAAAAGAGTGCATAAAGTAACGCCTGCCATGCAGCCGTTATCCTTTCTTTCCCTTTTCTTTTCAAGAAATTATAGCACGCTCTTTAATAAAATGAAAGAAAAAAAACGGATTTGCGTAACATTTTCGTAACATGTTTTACCTTCAGCAGCCTGTACACCAGCCCGGATAAAGGTCATTCTCACACAAAAGACGGCGGCACTCATCCGGCGCCACCGTCTTTTATATCCGGGCAAGTCATTTACTCCCCGCTTTTATACTGCGAAAAGCTGACCGCCCGTCCCGCATAATCAAGATGCGGCAATCTATTCGGTTGTAACAGCTCCGGCTGCTGCCGGATCTTTCTTTATACAGGCTGCCCTTCAGCCTGTACACTTTTTTCATTCAAGCAATCGGGTTTGAGTAACATGGGGTCAAATTCGTACTGTTCTTTTGTGCGTCAGAACAGCTCTGAGTTTGAAGCGATTTCCGCTTCGGCTTCTTCCTGCGCGATAGTTTCCTCATACTTGTTGAGGATGATGTCCTGAATCTCATTTCTTGTAGAAGAATTGATTGGGTGAGCGATATCTCTGTACTCACCGTCTGTTGCCTTCCGACTCGGCATCGCGATGAAGAGTCCTTTCTCTCCCTCGATGACTTTGATGTCATGAACGACAAATTCGTCATCAATCGTAATGGAGACAACCGCCTTCATCTTGCCTTCTTTGGCAACTTTGCGCACTCTGACATCTGTAATGTTCATAAATACCCCTTTCCCGTGTTCACTTTACCCGTTATCTATCAGATCACGTGCCTTTCTTTTGCTCGATGATGATCTTAACGCCATCCTCGCC
>CADABA010000082.1 GCA_902785985.1 uncultured Lachnospiraceae bacterium | reverse complement strand
GCTGAACGACCCGATCGACCAGCGTGAGCGCTTTGCGGCGCAGGAAGAGGCTTTTGCGGCCGGCGATGAGGAAGCCAACCACACGGACGAGGATTTCCTTAACGCACTCGAGATCGGCATGCCGCCGACAGGCGGTATCGGCTACGGTATCGACCGTATGGTCATGCTGTTCACGGGGGCGGAGACGATCAGAGACGTTTTGCTCTTCCCGACGATGAAGACCCTGAAGTCCGGAAGCGAAGGAAATGATGCAGGCTCTGAAGGCGAAAAGGCTGATTCCGAAGCGGCACCGGCAGTGAATGCGAATGATCCGAAGATGCCTCTCTTTGATGCGAAGGTACCGGATTATGACCACCTTGCCATCGAGCCGCTGTTCGAAGATCAGGTCGATTTTGAGACCTTCAGCAAGTCCGATTTCCGCGCCGTGAAGGTCCTGGAATGCGAAGCCGTACCGAAGTCCAAGAAGCTTTTAAAGTTCACGCTGGATGACGGAAGCGGCGTAAAAAGGACGATTTTAAGCGGAATCCATGCTTACTATGAGCCGGAAGAGCTGGTCGGAAAGACCTGCATCGCCATCACAAATCTTCCTCCGAGAGCCATGATGGGCATTGAGTCCTGCGGTATGCTGATCAGCGCTGTTCATGAGGAGAATGGCGAAGAGAAGCTTCATCTGCTGATGGTGGATCCGGCGATTCCGGCAGGAGCGAAGATGTACTAAAAACGGCTTCTGCGAGGGTCTCCGGCAGTGAAAAAAACAGCGGGAATTTCAAGCTTATCAATTAACATGACACCATTTTGACACCAAAACGGGATGCGTTTTGGTGGACCTGTGTGGACAAATATGAAGGACACACTCTGTTTCTAGTAAACGGAGGGTGTCCTTTTTATGTTGTGCGCCTGGCGGCGCACGTTTCTAACGGGTGAAAGTCCCGAATCCGCCCGGTAGTGGGAAGGATACAGCCGAAGGCAAGGGTGTCCATCGCGAGGTGGAATCTGAAGGAAGCTGGATGTGGGAACAGACTAACCACGGGCAAACCTCTGGCCTGACGAACAGAAATCATATATAAGGTCACGCATGAGGGTAAGACTGCAACACAAGCCAAAGCCCAATAACTACACGGAATCATGCGGGATAAATATGGCAGGTAGGTGGAGGGAAAGAAACGTGTGGTACCCGGGGAGATCTGTGCGGTACGCTCTGAGAGGAGTAACTGTCATCGCAAGGTGGCACTGAGCGCACAGAAGTCAGCAGAGGCCATAGTAGCCGAGAGGCAAAGGGCCGAAATCAGTAGGAGTCCTTAATACGACCGAGAAAGGAGGAATGCGCACATGGATGCAGAAAACATCAACATTGACGGCTGCTCACAGAGAGATAGTGCGGAACACAAAGGGTATGTGAGAGCGCATCGCTCATTCAACCGGATATGGAAGGAAAGGGACAGTGCACGTTCTACGACCTTTCCAATGCGTACCAGTCAGTGCACGTCAACTATTGAAACCGCCGTGTACCGAACGGTACGCACGGTGGTGTGAGAGGACGGGGGTTTATCACCCCCTCCTACTCGATTGCAGCGAAGAAAATCTCATTAGAAGCGCAAAGTATTCTGCAGGGGACAGCCATAGCAGATGTTTCAGAGCCTTTAACACTGAATACAACGATTGCGAGTCCGGCTGATCAGGAAGTGTTCGCTGCTACTAAGTGGAGAATCGGAAACGCTGGCCGAACCAAAAAGCTGGATTATAACGACAGTTATCAGATGTTATACCGGGTAGTGAATGTCGATCAAATTTTACCGGACTTTCATAAAGGTACGGTAAAAAAAGATACAGAAACCCAGCATTTATGCGGGGGTCGGGATAACAATATGGGACGCCCAACCCCAGGCAGTGACCCCGACCCCGCTAGTCAGATATCTTCTGCCGCCGAGCACAAACTTGCTGTCTTCAGCAGCCTGGCAAGTGTCCAGGCTGCGCGTAAAGAGAGCGGCAGCCTGAATATTGCTTATGACTGTGAATATCAGGAGATTGCGCCCAAGCGCCGAATCATCTTATCTTATCAGTTCGCTCTTTATATCACGGAGTCGGAGATTCTTGAGGTCGTGTTTATCACGAAAAAATTCGTGGAGAGTAACCGGATGTACTTACGGACCTGCCTTGGTGCGATTCTGGATTTGCTAAGGTTACGGTTCGGTTTTGAGTATCTGAATTTCGCTTATGCGCTCACTAGACGTTACACCCTGACAATGGCATCACCTTACTTTGAGGGAGCCGATGAACGGTACAAGACTGTTAAACGGTTCAATTCTATGGAAGAGGCTGCGCAGTTCTGTGTGGAAGATAATCCGCTTCTTGTAATTGATAAGGACAATATCAGTAAGAGCAATTATTTTGGCGATTACCGGAAAATTGCGATGGCCATTACACTGGTTTGCCATGCGGGGATTGTAGATTTATCAGCTTTCAAGGATGATATTTTCGGTTTCAGAAAGAGGAATGGCCACATCATGCCCTATCTCAAGTCCATCCAGGGCGGTATGGCTTCCATCTATCCATATTTTACAACTGTTCCCACAGCTAAAGAGTACTGGAAGTTTTATCCGGTTAACATCTTGTTCCGGGACACAATGTGTTTCGCTCCGGCTGAGGGAAAGAGCTTGGCTATCCTCGGAGATTGCGTTGATGTTCCGAAGATTGTGCTTCCGGAAGGTGTAATCAGCAATATGCAGCCATATTTGGAAAATCACAGAGACGACTTCCTGGCCTATGCTGCCCAGGATGCTCTTGTGACCATCATGTACGGATCCCGCCTGTGGGGGGTCAATAAACAGTGGTGCCTGACGGCAACATCCGGAAGTGCCTTTGCCATGAAGAGGAGCATTGCCGATTATCTGGAACTATCGAAGGACAAATACGGCAGAGTCGATAAAGAAGAATTTGATAGAACATTCAGGGGGTACACAGAGGTGAAGAAAGGAATGATAAGCACACCCGTTGGATTAAGACAGACACAGGCAGAGGAGCCAATCAGTTATGAGGCCGGACAGTTGCATATGTTTGCGGCAAATTCCTATTGCGGAGGCTACAACACCTGTTCCATCCCCGGCGTTTATGAGGGCTTCCACACCTTCGATTTTGACCTGGAAAACGCATATCCAACAGCCATGTGCCTGATCTTTGATATTGACTGGGATAATCCAATCGAGCGGGAATTTAAGAATGAGAATCTCAGTCTGCAGGCATTCCATACGCCGATGGATCCGATGTTCTGTCTAATCGATTTCGAGTTCCCGAAAAACATCAAATATCCATGCATCGCGATTCACAATCGGGGAAGCATCATCTTCCCGAGAAAGGCTGAAGCGGTTTATGCTTCCGGTCCATCCATGTTTCTGGCTCTGAAGCTTGGTGCGAAGATCCATGTCCGTTATGGATATGTAGCGCGGATTCTCTTCAAAGGTATGGGCCCGTCCATGAGTCTGCGCGTGGCCTGCAGACAGATGGTTTCCGACAGATCCATTGCGAAAGAGACTTACGGCAAGGGCAGCATTGAAGAAAAGCTCCTGAAGCTCTTCGTAAACGGGGGATACGGAAAGATCGCCCAGAACGTCATTGAGAAGCATACATGGGACGGGTGGCGCGAGGAAATGGATGACATCGGCTGTTCCGCCATCACTTCTCCGGAAAGGGCCGCGCTGATTACGGATATCGTCAGATGCATGCTGATCGGGACGATGAATCAGCTCTCTGACAGGGGGCTGAGAACATTCTCAGTAACAACGGATGGTTTTATCACGGAGGCAAGGACAATTGATGATCATGGGTTCAGCCCGGCGTGTATGAAGCAGAAATGCTTTCGTACATCCCGGGCTTTTTATTTGGTTTCAGTAATTTTATCAAAAAAGATTAAATGTTTCTCCCGGGAGCTATCTTGGGGTGCTGGTTATTGGTGGTTAGTGGAAGGAAGAGACATATTTCCTCCGCTGAACCTTGAAAACTGAATACCTTGCCGCCAGTGGTGATACTGGCAGTGAGTATGCATTCCTGCGTGCCGCCGCCGAGGGAGTGTTGCGGAAGCGTTGGCATAAACAGCAGCCTAAGAAGAAACCGGAAGAATCCTGCGAGATCTTCCGGTTTCCTATAGGCGCGATATCATATCAGATTTCTGGTGGCTTCGACCAGACAGGCATATGCGTCCGGACGCTGCTTGCGAACATAGGCAAGCTTTTTATATTGATCACCTTCAAGCCGTTCAGAGATATAACTTTCCGGATGATCTATTTTCCTGAACGGGTTTCCGGAGAGCAGGCATGAAGCAAGATGCATGACTTTACAGGCTTTCCAGGTCGCATCATCGGTGTTATAACCGCTCAGGAGGATATGGTTCCTCAGTGATTTTATACCGCGGAGATATTCCCCGTAATCATCCTTGTCGATGTTTCCTCTGCTGATAATGCTGACACAGGCACGGATGGTATCTTGGAGGACATCTTCCCTGCTCCAGTCTTTTCCACGGAAAGCGGTTTCATCCATAACGGCTGTATCGTATGTCTTGGAAAACAATTCAAAATCTGTCACATAGTCGGAGAGAGTAGCCGTATCAAACAGCTGTTTTGCAATCTCCAGTTCTTTATTTGTGCCCAAAAGTACCCCGGTGGTGTGAGGCGCGAAAGCGGTCAGCTTATCGCCAAGCATACAGTCCGCTGTAGGAACTTCCACAGTAAGATTTTCCCCTGTAGTCAGAAGAAGGTCGTTACAGATCTCTTTCTGCACGGTCTGCGCATAGGGAAGATGGGAAAATACCACATCCAGCAGGATATAGAATTCTGTATTTCTTACGGGAGAAAAGTAGGTGAATTTGAAATGCCTCTTTACGATCCCGTTTTTGCCTTTGCGGACATCTTCTTCCTTGTTGAGGAAGGGGAAGATCTGGGAGGCCTTCTCAATGTAGCCGTCCACATCGGTTCCGGGCTCCACCAGAATGTCAATGTCGGTGGACAGTCTTGCAGGCTTATCCAGAATCAGCATCAGGCTGGTTCCGCCTTTGAAGCAGAAGGGCATTCCGACACTTTTGATCGCTTCCAGCAAGCCGAAGGCATACAGGGCCCGCTCTATCAGGCCCGGATCGGAGACGTATTTCTTCTGCAGTTCCCGGATGTAATCAAGCTCGTAAACTTTTTTGTCGATCATTTGTCGTCCTCCAGAACAATGCGGGTTTCTTCGTGAATAAAATCACGTATGGCTTTTTCGATGCCCCGGCGGCGGGCATATCGGAACATTTTACCCTGATTGATGTTGTATTTCTGAAAGGCATCCTCGTAAATGGCTCGGTATTCCGAACGAGAAAGGATAGAGCCGGAGATTCCCCGGCCAAACAGGTCTACGAGAAGCTTTTCAAGTGATGCCTGCCGGTACTGTCCAAATGGCGGCGGAGCCTCGGAAATCAGTTTGCGGACAATGATGGTTTCATCGCCGGCATATTTGTAATATTCATCAAGGCTGGGATTGTGAAGCACATGTGGATACCGTTTAAAAAGCAGGTTGAATATGCTTTCGTCCAACATGTTTTCAACTTCAATAAAAATGGTATTCTTCGCCAGCAGATGATTTACAAACTCATTCATCTGATACAGTTCCCATACCTGGAAATCCACCAACGGGTAATTCTCCCGGATCAGGGCGACTATATCCTTGGCAGTTTCTGACAATTCATAAGAGTAATCTTTTCTGGCGGAGTGGACAAAACGCCCTCTGCTTACTCTGGAGATTTCTCCGGAATCACATTTCTTCTTCAGAATGCTGTAAATGGTGGATCTTCCGATTCCCGGCACTCCTTTCTGAAGAGCGTCCGCAAATTCTCCGGTCGTAAAGGAAGGGTGATTCTCTATAAACTTCTCTGCTGTCATTTTCAATTCCATCACCTCCGTACTTTCGGCAAAAATCTTTAAAATTGCCAAAAGTCCAAAGATAAGATATATCATATCGCCCCAAAAGTCAATAGACATTCGGCAATACCGCGAAGGATTGCCGAAAGTCCAAATCAAATCATCTTTTGAATATCTGAAAAGCACATCTTAAAAACAGTTCCCGATTTGAAATACACACATATGAGCCCACGAACAGAACCTCGCAGGCTCGGTTTTCAGTGCCTCGGAGGCACTAAGAAGCAAAGCTTGATCCTAATAAACTTACCTCAGAGCAGCAGGAACTGCTGCTCTGGGTGCGGCACTTATTGCTGTGCATGGAACCTTGACAATCGAATATGCATTTCATCAGGTACATTCTGAACAATTTCCCAAAGAGCCTTCGCAGGGGTTCGCCATGATCGGGCGGACAGTGAGCATATTTCTTTTGTTGCTGAAATCCTCCGGGAGCGGTCAAAACCAACTGCAAATGCCGGGCCTGCACCTGGCGGCGGCCATAAGGTGGGAAAGGATACAATGATACTTCTGTCCAGTCACAGCCCAGGCGATTGCCGGGATCATGCAATGAGGGCAGCTCGGCGAGAACCGCGGAGGGGTGAGAGTCCCATGAGAGCAGAGGAGCAGGTCTGCCGCCTGATGAACTTCCCAGGGAACAGGGGTTCCCTTTCCGGGGTGTCGGGGACAAATAGGGAGAACAAGAATGAACGCAATGGGAGCCGGGGACGATCTTCGGCTCCCTTATACATACCAGGCATGAGGAGGATGCGCGTATGAGGATAGTGGAATATCACAGAGGCGATGTATTCTTCGCCGATCTTGGCTCGCTGGATCTCGGCGAGCTGTATTATCACAGGCAGGCGGGAGCCCGGCCTGTTGTGGTGGTGCAGAACGATGTCGGCTGCATCCATTCGGAGACGATTACGGTCGTCCCGCTGACATCACAGCTGAAGCGGCCGGAGCTGCCGGCACATTACATTCTGGAGGAAGCGGATTTCCTGAAGAAGAAATCCATGGCGCTGGCCGAGGCGATCGGCACCATTGACAAGTGCCAGGTGCGATTTTATCTTGGAAGTTTATCCGATAATGATATGAACGGTGTGGACGCGGCGATCACCAATCATCTCGGTTATGAGATCGCCTGGTGCATTGAAGCGCCGTGAGGAGGTGAGACAGATGGAAGCTGAGGAGGTAAAAACAGCTGAGTCTCAGGAGACAGGCTTGCGGAGTCATATTCCCTTTTGGATGAAGAGCAATCTGACGATTGATGAGGCGGCTGCCTATACCGGGATCGGGAAACACAAGCTGAGGGAGCTGACGGACAATGAGAACTGTTCATTCGTTTTATGGGTCGGCAGCAAGCGCCTGATCAAACGCAGGCTGCTGGAGCAGTTCCTCGATAATATGTATTCGATATAAACAGGATGTGGTGCTGTGCCATGGGCAGCTCGACATCCTTGTTGTTTTCGGGGGGCGAAAATATCATTGTGACAGGGCCCAAACCAGAAAATTGCAGGGAGGAATCATCATTATGGCACAGGCCAGACGAAAAGACAAAGCCCGTACCGTTCTGAGGAAGGGTGAAGGACAGCGGAGCAATGGTACCTACTATTACCGCTGGCAGGATAAAAAAGGAAACCGGCATTATCTTTATGCGAAGAGCCTGCAGGATCTTCGCGAACAGGAAAAGCAGGTCGAAAAAGATAAGTATGACGGGATCAAAGCTGAGGCACGGTATACTACGGTGAATGATCTTTACGAATTATGGAAGCAGCCCTGATTGAAAGAACAGACGATAACAACGCAAGAAGACATCTGTTGGAGCGAAAGACTTCGTCAGGTGTCTTTTTGCTTCCCGGATCGCTGATTATTACGAGCCGGTGAATCGGTACGTCAAGTTCTTTGAAAGGCTTTTTCGCTACATATTTTAGGTTGGTGTAGCGTAAAAGATATTGACTTTCTCGCTACATTGGTATAAGATGTGTAGCGAAAAAGGAGGATGATGGCTATGGATGATAAGCTTAGGACATATCTGGAAGAGAATAATGGCTTTTACCGCATTGCGGATGCAAGAGCGCTGGGAGTTTCCAAAGGAACGGCATCCGGGTTTGTGAAGGAAGCAGGATTGAGCAAGGTCGCACATGGTGTGTATTGCTCAGAGGAAGCATGGCCGGATCGGCTTTTTCTCATTCAGCTTCGAAATCGCAAGATCATCTTTTCACATGAGACAGCCCTTTTTCTGCACGGCCTGTCTGACCGGGAGTCGGCGCAGCCCGTGGTGACTGTCAAAAGAGGGTACAACGCAAGCCACCTGAAAGCGGATAACATCAAGGTTTATACAGTGATCCCCGAATGGTTTGAGATCGGACTGCAGGAGATCCAAACATCTTCCGGGAATACGGTGAGGGTATATGACAGGGAACGCTGTATCTGCGATATCCTGAGGGAGAAGAAACGGATGGATATCCAGGTGTTCCAGACGGCATTGAATACATATTTCAAGGATCAGAATAAAGACATTCATAAGCTGATGAAGTACGCATCGGAATTCGGAATCGAAAAACTGATGCGCCAATATACGGAGGTGCTTTTATGATCACATCGCGAATGCAGTTGAACGCGCTGATCAGAAATAAGGCGGCAGGAGACGGGGATAAGGCGCAGATCCTGCTGCGCATCTATATGATGGAACGGCTGCTTGAGAGAATATCCGTTTCCGGGTACCGGGATATTTTGATGAAGTTCTGGAAAGTATAGAATCGTTACCAGAGATGCAGGATGCCTGGGAGAACTAAAGAAAGAACAACCCTTACGTGGAAGATCTTACGTGGGGCGAAGCCGTCCATTCCGTAAAGCTTCTGAAGGAGCAGATCGATTAAGAATAACATTCAGATATCGGCGATATCATGTGCTGCATTTTATTCCGCAGAAGCATACCACGGTTTCATCTGGGGAAATGAGGTGCATTGCACAGCGTACACCATTTTTTACACCATTTTGAACAATCTCTGTAAAAACTTATAAAAAGTTATAAATCGCAGATATTGAAAATATGGGCCTGCGGGGGTATATAAGAGGTTGTATAAGGGTTTTTACGCAGCCCCGGAAAGCTCCCGACCATGAAAACGTTAAAGACGGGCAGTGAGGAGGAAGGCGCACGCTCCGAGACCAACGAGAGTGCTGCAAAAGAAGCTCCCGAGGGTGCACCGGCGGTGAATGCAAACGATCCGAAGATGCCTCTCTTTGACGCGAAGGTACCGGATTTCGAGCATCTGAATATCGAGCCGCTCTTTACGGATGCGGTCGATTTTGAGACATTTACCAAGTCCGACTTCCGTGCAGTGAAGGTGCTGGAATGCGAGGCCGTGCCGAAGTCCAAGAAGCTCCTGAAGTTCGTCCTGGACGACGGAACAGATGAAAAACGCGTGATCTTAAGCGGTATTCACGAGTTCTATGAGCCCGAGCAGCTGATTGGAAAGACCTGCATCGCCATCACGAACCTGCCGCCCAGAAAGATGATGGGCATCGATTCCTGCGGCATGCTGATCAGCGCCGTCCACAAGGAAGGCGACGAGGAAAGGCTCCATCTTCTGATGGTGGATCCGGCGATTCCGGCCGGCGCGAAGCTGTACTAAAAAAGAAGATTGATAGATGGCAACAGCCCTGAGGATCACACCTTGGGGCTGTTTTTGTTATCTGATTCACCCGCTGGCTGTGGGTGAATCAGATGGTCACGGAGACTAGTTTGTTGCCTACCGCCTATAGAGGCGGCGTCATCTCACACTGAGATATACTCTATAAGATATATTCTGCGTACTGAATTGACGCAGTGGATGTATTTTATATAATGAGGCTTATGAGTGATAAAGATAAAAGCCGTTCTTTGCTTCCGGCTTTTATAGAGAAACCGGAGATTCAAATAATACCAAAGCTTACCTTAACGGAAACAAAGTGGACAGTCCGTTTCAAAGACCTGCAGGGAACAGATTCCCGGATGACTGAGTCAGAGAGCAAAGCAGGGGCTCTTTTCCGGGAAAAATGAAAGCGATTGAGAAGAGAGAAAAAGATAAAGGATATTAAGAGAAAATGTTTATTCGAAGTGCAGTATTGGATGATGCTGAAAAAATCCTGGAAATCTATGCGTATTATGTCAGAAATACCGCGATATCTTTTGAGTGCAGTGTTCCTTTGCCTGAAGAATTCAGGGAACGGATCAGAAATACGCTGAAGAAGTATCCGTACCTTGTCATAGAAGAGAATGGCATGATCCGGGGCTATGCGTATGCGGGAGTTTTCAAGAACAGAGAAGCCTATGATCATTGCTGCGAGGTGACGATATATCTGGATCGGCATTCAAAAGGAAAAGGTTATGGCAGAGCTTTATATGAAAAGCTTGAAGAAAAACTGGGTGAAATGGGAATACTCAATCTGTATGCCTGTATCGGAGATCCGATTTCCGAGGATGAATACCTGACAAGGAACAGCGAGCAATTCCATCAGCATATGGGATATGTCAAGGCAGGCGAGTTCCATAAGTGCGGTCATAAGTTCGGACGCTGGTATAACATGATATGGATGGAGAAAATTATCGGAGAACACGG
>CADABA010000081.1 GCA_902785985.1 uncultured Lachnospiraceae bacterium | reverse complement strand
AATTTTCTCCTTCGTGTCGAGCTGGAATAATTACTTCACTCCGGCCCTTGTTCTTCACGATGATAAAATGAAGACCCTGCCGATCCTCATCGCCCAGCTTCGTGCGGCTGACTGGCTGAAGTTCGACATGGGACAGGTCTACGCGGCAATCGCGTTCTCGATCTTCCCGGTCATCATCGTTTATCTGATCCTTTCCAAGTACATCGTCGGCGGTGTCGCTGCAGGCGCTGTAAAGGGATAAGGAAATTAGCTGATCCTGCCGTGCAGCCCGGTCCGCTCAGGGCGGAGCGCATGAACAGGGATAAAGAACCAACTCAGACAATCAATACTTTTTCATCTGAAACTCCTTTAATAAGAAACTCCCGCATTCGGCTTTCACCGGTGCGGGAGTTTTGACTTTATCAACAATTTCAATTGTCAGAATGCCTTCTTTATGGAATCGATGACAATCTCGAGCGCCTTGATGCGCGCATACTTCTTATCAACGGATTCCAGAATGTACCACGGCGCGTAGGTCGTACTCGTCTTCTGGAGCATCTCATTGACGGCGTCCTCGTAGAGGTCCCATTTATCGCGGTTCCGCCAGTCCTCGTCCGTGATCTTCCACTGCTTCTCCGGGGTATTCTGGCGGTCCGTGAAGCGATCGAGCTGAGTCTGGTTGTCGATCTGTACCCAGAATTTGATCACGACAGCTCCCCAGTCTGCCAGCTCCTTCTCGAACTCGTTCATTTCGTTGTAGGCTCTCTGCCAGTCATTTTCCGAGCAGAAGCCTTCCAGACGCTCGACCATGACGCGGCCGTACCAGGTGCGGTCGAAAATCGCGATATGCCCGGTCTTGGGCAGACGGTTCCAGAATCTCCAGAGATAGTGGCGTGCTTTCTCGTGCGGCTCCGGGCTCGCGATCGGATGGACCGTATATCCGCGCGGATCGAGCGCGCCGGTGATGCGCTTGATGTTGCCGCCCTTGCCGGCTGCATCCCAGCCCTCATAGGCAATGACGACCGGGATCTTTTTGCGGTACAGCTTGTTGTGCAGGTCATGAAGCTCTGCCTGCAGCTCGTCAAGACGCTCCTTGTACTCCTCGTCTGTGAGGCTCTTGTCAAGGGCGACCTCGGATAAGAGCGGCATATGTTTGAGCGGGAACGTGTTCTGAAGAATGGGGACTGCAAGCGACTGATTCTTCATGGCTGTCTCAATGCCGAGGTTCAGGTAACTGAGGACCTGGAGCTCTGCCCACTTCCTGTTGGAAGCGTCGATGATATACCAGGGAGCCTGAGAACGGTCAGTATCCTTCAGATACTTGTCGTAAACGCTTAAGTACTTGTCATAATGTTTGTTTTCCTGAAGGTCTGCGTCGCTCACACGCCAGCGCGTATTCTTGTCAGCCAGAAGTCCCTGGAGACGCTTCTTCTGCTCCTTGCGGCTGATGTGGAAGAAGAACTTCATTACCAGATATCCGTTATCAGTCAGCTGGCGCTCGGTCACGTTGATGCTGCGGATCCGCTTTTCATAGTCTTCATCGTTCAGACGTCCTTCGATCCGATCCCTCGTGACCTCATTCATCCAGAAGGAATCGTAGAACTTAAATTTGCCGGCCTCCGGGATCTCGATGAAATAGCGATAGAGGAACGGTTTGCGGAGTTCATCGGGGGTGGCAGGCTTGTCCATCGTCGCGACCTGGAAGAAACGCGGGTCGATGTTCTTGATGACGTTTGCGATCGCACTGCCCTTGCCGGAAGAACCCCAGCCTTCAAAGATGACCATAACGGGAAGTTTGGCTTCTTTGATCTTCATGCCGTAAGTCGAAAGCTTGCTCTGTTCGGCGCGGACACGTTCCCGGACATCTTCTTTCGACGGCTGTTCTGGTCTTACATAATCGTTGAGCATTGAATGCCTCCTTTTTTAAGCATATATGCACAAAAAAACATGAACTCATTTAATAAATCTTAGCATATATGCCGTATTATTTCCAGTGCAATTAGAGAGGATATACGGCTGATCACGATTGAGAAGGTCTGCGATATGATGTGTTTCAGGGATCAGAATAATTCCGGCTGTCTGTGCAGTTTGAAATGGCAGGGAGGACCGGTATGGAACGTAAGAAGGCAGCGCGGTAAGAATAATGAAGCGGATTTATCTGTAAGGAAGCGAATGTATTTATACTGTATAATACACAATATAAAATTAAGAACTATATAGCGTAATAAACAAATATTATATATAAAACAATAAAAGGTATAAACAGATAACAAGTGAGACATGGCAAAGAGAAAGCATTCGGAGATTTCTGCCATCCTGCAAATTCTTTTTTTCCACCCTGTGAATATGCATGATCTTTCGACGGATTGCCGCAGAGGGCCGGATTTTACGTCTAACCGCCGACTTGTATGCGTCGGCGCTTACCGGCAGGAATTCGTCGGCGAACACTCCAGGTGCGATGGACTCTGTATGCGCGTGCACGCAGCAGCAGGAATTCGTCGGCGAACACTCCAGGTGCGATGGACGCTCTGTGCAGCTGCGTGCCGCGCCTGCGCGCCGCGTCAGGAAAGCCGATGCGTTCGTGATGCGCCGCCGGTTTACGGGAGCCTGCCCGGCGACTCTAAAACTTTTGTAAAGAGGATTCGGCTTTCTTGCCTAAACGCCCCGCAGGTATTATCATATCTCTATGTGATGTTTTAATCTCTGACGCAGAGTTTTCGTGATGTAAATCTATGATGAATGCGCAAAGTGAAACTTTTCTTTATGTGCGGGATGTGTTCCTGGCAGACAGGTGATTAAAGCTGAACATCAAAGAACGGCAGGAGATCCGCTATGAGAAATTTTATGAGCAGAATGAATGATAATCTGCGTCACTTTATGTACGGGCGATACGGGGTGGACAGTCTCGGTCGCTTTCTGATCGGGGTCATGTTCGTCCTGATTGTACTGTCCTTCTTTATTCGAGGCTGGATTCCCCAGGTCCTCATCTGGGCGCTCCTTTTTTACTCATATTTTCGTATGTTCTCGCGCAATATACCGAAAAGATATGCTGAGAATCAAAAGTATCTGTCTGTGAGCGGCAGTGTCCGGAAGTTCTTCCGGATCCGGAAAAAACGTTTCGATGACAGGGGGACGTACAGACATTTTACATGCCCGAAGTGCGGACAGGATCTGCGTGTTCCGAAGGGGAAAGGGAAAGTGCGTATCACCTGCCCGAAATGCCGGACTTCATTTGAAAAAGAAGTTTGATGAATGCATTCGCGCAGAGGATACAGCACAGTAAGGAAAGTATAGGGGAACTGAGATAACAGCAGCCCTATGGTCAATATCGTGTGCAGGATGCACACACTTTTACGGAGAGAGTATGTTCGGTTACGTTACAGCCAACAGGGAAGAAATGAAGATCCGTGATTTCAAGCGTTACCGCAGTTATTACTGCGGTCTTTGCCATGCGCTCGGTTCCCGGTATGGTAAGGCTGCACAGCTGACCCTTACCTATGATATGACATTTCTTGTAATTCTTCTGAACGGGCTGTATGAGGAGCCGCTCAAGAGTGAACGGAGACGCTGTATGGTGCATCCCGCTGAGAAGCAGGATATGCTGTCCAACAGGATCACGGACTATGCGGCTGATATGAGCATGCTCCTCACATACTATAAGCTGATGGACGATATCCGGGACGAAGGAAGCGTCAAATCCAAAATGTTTGCGGCGCAGATCCGGAAGAATGTCCGGAAGATTGAAAAGAATTATCCGAGGCAGGCGGAAGCCGTTGCGAAGAACTGCCGGCTCCTCATGGAGGCGGAGGAAAAGGGAAACTATGATCTTGACGTTGTTGCCGGGTATACAGGCAATCTGACGGCTGAAGTCTTTCTCATGGAGGAAAAGGATCCGTGGGCATCGGAGATTCGTCATCTTGGTTTCTATCTTGGAAAGTTCGTTTACCTTTTAGATGCTTTCGATGATCTTGCAAAGGATATTAAGAAGGGTGCTTATAATCCGTGGATACCGGAATCGGGACGGAAGGACTTTGAGGCGCTCGTTGAAAATACACTGACAATGATGATATCGGAGTGCGCAAAAGCCTTTGAGAGGCTGCCGATCATACAGGATATTGATATTCTTCGGAATGTCATATATTCCGGTGTGTGGGTCCGGTACGGGGAAATCATCCACGAAAGACAGGAAAAGGGAGAAGGGCACGCATGATATCAGATCCATTCAAAGTGCTGGGCGTTGCGTCTGACTGCAGTGATGCAGATCTGAAGAAGGCGTACCGTGACAAGAGTAAAAAGTGGCACCCGGACCAGAATCCGGACAATGAGGAGTATGCCGAGAAGCGTTTCAAGGAAGTTCAGGAAGCTTACCGGCAGATTCAGGATGCGCGGCAGCGCGGGACGAGCGCATACGGGAATGCAGGCGGTGCGCCCTACGGCGGGCGCGGGCATGGTCAGCAGGGACCGTATCAGCAGAACCAGCAGGGACCGTATCAGCAGAACCAGCAGGGACCGTATCAGCAGAACCAGCATCAGCAGGGACCGTATTGGCAGAACCAGCATCAGCAGGGACCGTATTGGCAGAATCAGCATCAGCAGAACCAGTATCAGCAGGGAGCATATCAGCAGGGAGCGTATCAGCAGAACCAGCAGGGAGCGTATCAGCAGGGAGCATATCAGCAGAACCAGCAGGGAGCGTATCAGCAGGGACCGTATCAGCAGAGTCAGTCTCAGCAGAACGGATATCAGTCCCAGCGCGGTTACGCGGATTATGGAACATACAATGACTTTTTTAATCAGTGGTTCGCGTATTCTCAGCAGAAAAGGCAGCAGGAAGCGCAGGCAGAATTTAACGAGGAGCAGGCTGCCCGCAACTATATCAATAACAGGGCATTCCGGGAGGCTTTGAACACTCTCAACAATACGTCGTTGAATAAACGCGGAGCCAGCTGGTATTATTACTCGGCGGTTGCCAACAGCGGGATCGGCAACAACGTGACTGCTCTTGAGCACGCCAAGCGCGCGGCGGATATGGAACCGAACAATCCGGAGTATCAGACGCTTCTCCAGCAGCTTGTGAACGGCCGCAACTGGTATCAGAACCAGAACCGGAACTTTGGCTTCAGCGGGACACCGGCCACTACGTCGCAGGGGCTTTGCTACTATTTCTGTCTGGCGAATCTGCTGTGCAACTGCTGTTTCGGCGGCATAAGACTTTGATCGCTGACGCGTAAATTCCCGTGATTTCAACCATAAGATGAATAGTGTTTCGCAAGAGCCTCAATATTGTTATTAAGAAAGGAGCTTCCGCTTTTGATGCGGAAGCTCTGTTTTTGTTCTCCGGAAAACTTTTTATCGGTTTGGAAAACAGTGTAACGAGACGCAGAAATTATGCGCTTATCATAGTAGTATGAGTGGTTATTGCTCAGATATACTGCGCAGGGAGTGTGACCTGGAGCTTCCGCGACTTTATGACAGACAGTCGTATGGCAGTTTCGTGAGTGACGCATACGGACGATGAACGGATTGAGGGATGGCAGTTGGAAGACACATTGATCGTTGATGAATATCTGAAGCGGAACGAAGACGCCATAAAGATGACTTCTGAGAAGTATGGAAGGAAGCTCAGAAGCATTTCATATGGAATTGTCAGGGACAGTGGAGCCGCGGAAGAGTGTGAAAATGATACATATCATGAAGCGTGGAATTCGATACCGCCGCATGAACCCAGAGATTATTTTTTTGCATACCTGGCAAGGATAACAAGACACCTCTCGCTGAGCCTCTGCAGGCATCGGAATGCGCTCAGGCGGAAAGGCTATGTGACGGAGCTTACCCGTGAGATGCAGGAAAGTATACCTTCCGGCTGTGATGGCGGACGGCTCCTCGACGACCTGATCTTTAAGGAGGCTTTCCGGGGATTTCTTTCCGGTCTCCCGGAAGAAAAAAGGATCCTGTTCATGCGCAGATACTGGTACATGGATTCCATAGAGGAGCTGTCGGAGCGGTTCGGTTACTCCGAGAGCAAAGTAAAGACTACTCTGTTCAGGCTGAGGAAACAGCTGCGAAAGTATCTTGAGAGGGAAGGTGTATTTATATGACAGGTGAAGAACTGCTGGAAAAAATAGAATGCGCGGATCCTCTTTATATCATGGAGGCGGATCAGGGCAGCGCTTTTTTTGCTGAGCTCGGGAAAATGCGTCGGATCGATGAAAGACGCCGAAGAAACAGGGCTATCCGTTTTTTAAGCGCAGCGGCCGTTTTCATGCTCTGCTTTATGTTGTATGAGATTTTCGGATTTATTCAAATAGAAAAGAAAGGGAACACGTATCCCCGGGACACGAAACAGACCGACATGCAGGGGAATCTGTCTCAGGAACAGAGTAGAGTGTCATCGAACGGGGAACAGAAGGAATCCTCACCATCTTCCGAACCTTCAGCGCTGGATGAGACAGCGGGGTCGGCAGGGAACGAGACGGCTGCGGAATCGGACAGGGAGATGGATCATACCGACCGGGAGAGCCGTGCAGATAAGGTGAACGGAGAAGCCGGGAACAGCGGGCTTTCCGAGGACGATGATGCGTATCCGGATATGGGCTCGGACGAGGCCGACGGATCCCCGGTTCCGGAAGGCGGGAACAGTCCCGGATCCGATCAGACGGATGAGGAAATACAGGACGGAAGCACGGTCGATCCGGTGAATGCGAACCCGGCTGACGATGGAGGGTCTGCACAGGAAACAATCTCTGAACATGCTGCTGCGCATGCTTCGGGAGAAGGATCCTATACAATCTCCGATCGCGCGGACGGAACAGTCTATCGCCAGGTGTCCCCGGGTGAATATTCCGTCTACAATGCGTTTACCGGAGAATATGAACCGATGTCCGTACCGGACGAGAACGATCTGGGATCGTACATGGGGATATTGACCGGAGAGGGTGAATTCAGCGGAAGCGCTGTTTATGCGCACAATTCATATCCGGATGCAGGAATCATCATTGTTGATTCGGGATCGGGACTGCTCATTTTTGCCGGGAACTGAAAATGCATGTATATCTAAGACCCGGGGAGGGTATTGACTTTCATATGACGGGCTGCATCGGGGAGATGAAAAATGTATAATTCGTTCTTTATACTGCTGGCTGGTATTCTTCCTTTCGTGATGATGGGGATCCCGGCAGGGCACTGTCTGAACCGGAAACTGTCGAAGAAGCCTTCAGCGGAATGTACGTATGCATATGCTCTGTTCATGGGGTATATCGGGTACTCCGTTCCCGCAATATACCTTACATCGTTCGGGATTCCGGTACGGAAATTCGGATTTATTCTGTTGGCTGCAGCAGTGATCACGCTGGGAATTTTCATTTTTCATTTGAAGAAAAATGAGAAGCTCAGTGACCTCATACCGTCTAAGTGGTTTGTGATTTCTGCATTGATCGTCTTTGCTGTTCTGAATTTTGGATTTCTTACAATGAATCCCCTTCATTACAGGATGGATGATTTTTCGGATCTGAGATACTATACGGCTGCGGGAGAGGCGTGGAAAACAATTCCGCACAGAAACTGGATGAGGCTGTATTCTGAGAAAAACGCGCTTTGGCTGTCCTGGGCGGCAATCTGCAATAACGGGATGGAGAGGATCTGCCCGGTCCTGTCTTTCAGCCTGATCGCTACATGGGCGGGAGTGGATGCGTCTGCTGTTTCCGGAGCGGTGGGAAATCTGGCAGTCTTTTTTGTGTTCTCCGGTACGGTCTCCTTTATGGACGGACTGAAGGTTCCTGACAGCGTAAAAGGAGCCGCAGCTGTCTGGACAGCGCTTTGCCCTATGGTAGTCATTTCCATGCTCAACTGCTTTCTCCCGATGACAATGATGATCGGAGCTGTGATTTTTGCGTGCACGTTCTTCCCCAGGCTTTTCGAGAGACCC
The DNA here is from genome assembly GCA_902785985.1 of uncultured Lachnospiraceae bacterium. Classification (GTDB taxonomy): domain Bacteria; phylum Bacillota; class Clostridia; order Lachnospirales; family Lachnospiraceae; genus Chordicoccus. Next base: position 1,212 of record CADABA010000081.1, on the reverse strand, counting down.
TGTATCCTGTGCGCGGTGGCAGCAGGCGGTTTTATCGGCGTCTTTATGGAAACTGTACTTGACGGCCTTTATATCCTATGGGGGCTTTATATCCTGACGCTCGTCTGTATGCTCTTCGCCGGGAGAATCAGGGCCGGCGATTTACGGCTCGTGCTGACAGGAGCTGCGGTCTCTCTGCTGACTGTTCTGCCCGTCATTCGGGCCATGTTCCTGGAACTTGTCTCTACGAGCTCTGTGAGGACGGCTTTTAACAGCATCTATGCATTTGCTTATTCCCGGACAGCGCTGACCTTTGCGTTTTTCGGAACAAAGCTCACGGGCAGGGGAAGCGTATATGTTTTTGCAGTTACGATCTTATCCATTGTGCTTGTCTTTGCCGGGATTCTCGGACTTGTCCTTTATTTTCTGCGTACGAGGGATTTCAGATTCACGAATATTCTGGCTGTGCTTGCTGTCTCACTGTTCTTCCTGGCTCTTTCGTATGAAGCGCAGTATGCGTTTTACAAGGTCTTTCAGCTCGGTTTTCCCGGACTCGTCATTGGGACCGTCCTCTTTGTGGTCTTTATTTTACAGGAGTTTTCCAGGGCGGGTAAAAAGACCGGATTTTGGAGATATAAGGCGGCGTCGCTTCTGCTGATCGCGGTAATGACTTTCGTGGTGATCTGCTCCGCAGGCGGGTCCTGCGGACATATTTATCGATGTTCGGTCACATACACGAATGCGAAGGACGCAAATCCCAATCTGACGTATCTGACGAAGGATGGGAGGCCGAACTGGGAAGTGCTGGATACGATCGGAACGGTTTCCGGGAAAAATATTCTTTATATAAGCAACAATGAAGAAAGCCACGCGCAGACGCTCTTTTCATATTTCGGAAGAGGGAACAGGATCTGGTATCTGGATCCGGAGACATATGAATTATCGAAGATCAACGGTTACGGATGGCAGGATGCTGAGCCGGAAAATGAAATTCCCGCTGATGCCGAAATTTATATCGAAGACGGAAAAGAGAAATTTATCCTGAACGATGCCGAAAGAGACGGATTTATCTCTGCACTGGGATGTTATGGCCCGGGAGATACCCGCTCGGTGACACTGGACGGATCTCCCGCTGCCGGCGTTAACAGACTGCGTCTTATTGTTTTCAGCAGGGAGAACAGGTCTGTGGAGCTCACGCTCAATGTGACTGCGGAGAATGGAGGAGAGGAGATC